>MGTA01000182.1:5982-6160 GCA_001799225.1 Deltaproteobacteria bacterium RIFOXYD12_FULL_50_9 | reverse complement strand
CCAGAAAGAATGAGGCAAGCGACATGCCCTCCCAGGCCATGAGGAAGAGCAGGCCATGCGCTGCTGTTACAACCAGCGCCATCGAAAAAAGCAGCAGGTTATAGAAAGACCAGTGCAGGCCGGGGAAGCGGTTTCGACTCGTGGCCATATACTCTGAGCCGTACACCGCACCGGCCAG
>MGTA01000182.1:5836-5970 GCA_001799225.1 Deltaproteobacteria bacterium RIFOXYD12_FULL_50_9 | reverse complement strand
GACCGGCACCAGGAAGAAGGCGGCGAGCGGATCAAGGGTAAGCGACCAGTCGCCACCCGGCAGGGGCCAGTTAAGGGCCATGGTCACAGCTTGACCGGCAAGCAGAGAGTTGATGGCGGTAAAAAGGCCGAGAC
>MGTA01000182.1:4532-5815 GCA_001799225.1 Deltaproteobacteria bacterium RIFOXYD12_FULL_50_9 | reverse complement strand
AGTCGCCAGCCGGCGATGATTGCCGACGGCCGGCGCTAAGATAGCAGCGCAAATCAGCAGCAGCCAGGAGCCCAGGAGAAGATTCACAGACCTCTCCTCCAATATGGTCGTTTGCCGGACCAGGAGTTCATCAATCGAAGATCTCCTTTTCGGTCTGGGCGATAAAATCGAGCAGGAGCTTACGGGTCATCTGTTGGTGAATCCCGGTAAGGAAGCGGGGTGACATGGACAACCGGCGGAGCTTGCGGTCGAGAATCTCCTGCTCAATAGTATTGGCCGGCAGGACCAGAAAGATGGCCTCGGCCGAGCGGCTGTCCAAGGCCTTAAAATCGACCGGCTTTTCCAGAAAGGCCATAAGCACCATGGTTTTTTCGAAGAAAACCGGCAGGGAGCCGGCTGTGGTCATATAGGCGATGCCGTCCAGGGATGAAGAGACGAGGGACTCGCGCGCCAGGATCGAAACCTTGACGGTGTTGGCGTCAAAGGTGGAGGAGTAGGGCAGGGCGGCCAGGAGTTCATCAATGATCTCGTCGCGGTTATTTCCGTGGATCCGGTAGAGAACCGCACCGTTCGCCAGGGCAGCGGCAAGCGAGATGCGATAGTCAATGGTTGGCTGCGGCGCACTGTTTGCCGCCTTCTGACTGTTGATCCAGCCGATGATTTCATCGGTTTTGAACCGCCACTGGCCACCGATTTTGATTGCAAAGGGGATCTGGTTGTCGCTCACCATCCGGTAGATAGTCTTCTCGGACACCCCGAGCTTGAGCGCGACATCTTTTAAAGAGAGAAATATTCTGTCCATTGTTGACCAATCCTGTCCATACTTGGGTAAACGGCCTTCTATTTACGGTCTTCCGCCTTTTTTGTCAAGGGTATAATAGGGAGCATGTATAATAGGGAGCAGGTTGTCAACAAGGGTGGTGGAAAAGGATACCCGGGACATCAGGGACAACAGACCTGGACCGATTTATACCTGGACAGGTCTTCTGTTTTTGGAAGCGCGTTGGCTAGGCTGTTTAGCTTTCAGTAGCAGCATTCGACGGCAGGGGCTGACTTGCCGGTTTGTCGGGCTCCCCGCCATGTTTGGGGCAGAACTCTGTTGGCTGGGTGCCGGTGATATAGAATTCGTCCAGTTTTTCCGGACAGTCGGGTGTCGCCAATTTGCCTGAGGCAGGGTCGATGGAAACGGAGATGACTGTATCCGGTTGCGGGAAATCAACGACCGGTTGCGAGGCCATAGCCTTGGGCATGAACCGTTCCCAGATCGGAGCAGCGACGGCCCC
>MGTA01000182.1:0-4505 GCA_001799225.1 Deltaproteobacteria bacterium RIFOXYD12_FULL_50_9 | reverse complement strand
CGTCATATCCGACCCAGATGCCGGTTATGATCTGCGGGGTATAGCCGACAAACCAGGCATCCCGATAATCATCGGTCGTCCCGGTTTTACCGGCGGACGGATATTTCTGGCTGAATTTCTTCAGACCCTTAGCGGTACCGTAGGTCATGACGTCTTTCAGCATCTGGGTGGTGACAAAGGCAGTGGCCGGGGAGAGGACCAGGGTGATGGCGGGAGGCGTTTCCATCCAGGCACTCTGCGTGCGGTCGTACACCCGGATGATGGTTCTTGCTACCGGGCGCAGGCCTCCGAAGGCCAGGGGGGCGTAAGCCAGAGCCAGGTCGGTCAGGGTAACTTCATCAGTGCCCAGAGCCAGGGACAGGCCATTCTCTGCCTGTAACGCTAGCCCCATTTTCCCGGCAAAATCGACAAAATAGGGAACCCCGATCGCATCCAGCACTTTTACCGCTATGACATTGTTCGAGTAGGCCAGGGCCTGCCTTAAAGAAATCTCCCCGTAGGCTTCCCGACCATAGTTGAGTGGTTGCCAGCTTTCATTATTGCCGCGATTGTAGACGACCGGCGTATCATCCAGGCGGCTGCCGACAGTAAACCCTTTTTCCAGGGCTGCGGCATAGATCAGCGGTTTGATGGCCGAACCGGGTTGACGCTTGGCAAAGAAGGCGCGGTTATAACCATTCTGGCTCACGTCAACTCCTCCCACGGCCGCCAGCACATCACCTGTGGCGGGATCCAGACAGACCAAAGCGCCTTGCAGCTTGGGTGAAATTCGTTTTACCCCTTCGCGTAGCACCTGCTCGGCCTGTTTCTGCAGGTTCAGATCCAGGGCCGCGGTCACATCCAATCCACCCTGGTCGATGATCTCCGTTCCATAACGCTCGATCAGTTTGCTGCGGATATGGGCCAGATACTGCAAAGCCTGGCTGGTTTTGACAGTTGATGCCGGACGAGTTCGCAGCTTTTGACTTTGCCGGGCATTGATTATGTTCAGGTCCACCATCCTCTTGAGGACCATATCCCGTCGTCCCATGACGTTGGCCGTTTTTCCCCACGGATTGTAGCGGGCCGGATTTTTCTGGACGCCGGCCAACTGGGCACACTCGGCGTCGGTCAACTCCCCCGGGTATTTATCAAAATAGAGCCGGGCCGCCTGGGCAATGCCCCAAGCCCCGTTACCGTAATAGATTTCGTTAAAATACATCTCCAGGATCTGTTGCTTGCTGTATCTCTTTTCGAACTCCATCGCCAGGCGGGCTTCTTCGAACTTCCGTTCGATGGTTTTTACTCCGGAGAGGTATCTGTTCTTGATCAGTTGCTGGGTGATGGTCGAGCCACCTTCGGTCAATCTCAATGTGGCCACATCCTTCATCAGAGCCCGGGCGATCCCGTGAAAATCGATCCCGCCATGTTCATAAAAGCGGGCATCTTCAACGGCCACCACGGCTTTTTGCAGGAAAGCCGGGATGCGGTCGATGGTGACCCAGTACCTTTTATCCGGCAGGATCCGGCCGACAAACCGCCCTTGATTGTCAAAAACTTTTATGGAGGTATAGCCGGGCACCAGGGGCGGGTAGGTGGCAAAATTTTCCTGGGAATATGCTGAAGTTGAGAGGCACACAATCAGGAAAACTACCAGGAGGGCAGGATAGAGCAGATTTTTACAACGGATTATATATAGTAATAAGTCAGCAGGTGTTCTCTGCTCTTTCATTGTTTGCATACCTCTAAAGCAAAGCGTGATGTGCCAGAATTCTCATGATTTCGACCGGATTCACCCCGGTCTGTTCAGCAAAATCGGGCCAGGCGGCAACGGCTTCTCTCACCTGTTTTATGACTTTCGCCGCCGTGCCGATCCCGAAACGGTCGGCAACCGCCATCAGATCAGCTTGCAAAATGTTGCTGAACTTGCCGTTCACTGCCATAAGATGCTGCCAGGTCCATTCACCGGTGGGATTAAACGCATGGGTCACATCATAGGCAGGTGCCAGCTCCCAGCGCAGTCCTTCCCGCAGCATGAAGGAAATATTCTTGGTATGGTCATCGCAGTTGGCCGCCATGACGTTGAAGACCATGCGGCGGAACGCTTCCTCAAGTGCGGTGTAATCCAGTCCTAGGCGGATAACGGTCTGCAAAAACTGGCTGTAGTCATGGCTGGCCTTCTGTTTGTAGTCCAGATGAGCCATGGCGCAGAGGGACTGTAAATGATGTTTGCGGTTCCCCTGCCGATCAAAACGCCGGGTCATGAAGTGGGCCCGGCCATTTTCCTCCAACAGGCGACAGGGTGAGATGTTAATCCCGGCGGCCTGCGCCATCCGGCAATAGGCGTACTCGATGCGACCGTAATCCTGTGAGCCGCCCAGTTCCCGGTCTAGCCCCATGCCGTCAAACTTGAGCAGCCAGTGTTCAAAACCGGGCTGAACATCGAACTGGCCCGGTCGTATCTCGTCAGTAGCCGGATTCCAGGCAATGGCCGCCTTGGCCCGGGCGCCGCCTGCCGATGTTCCGACATGAATGATCTGGGCCAGCGCCGCCTTGGCGAGTTGATCGGAACCGAGCTCACCGTGTACTGCCCGCCGGGCGCTCTCGACCAGCCGGGAAAGTTTGATGGCCGTACTGCCGGCAATGGCAGGGGTGCGGGCCGGTTTGAACTCAAGTGCGCCCATGCCGCGTTTGCCCATGTATGCCAGGCGGTCGAGCGAGGTCACCCGTGTCTTGTCGATACCTTTGCCTGCCATCCAGGCATCTATCAGGGTGTTGCCGAAATCGTCCGGCAGGGCATCGGCCAACAGGGCAGGCAGACGTTTGAAGCTCAACTCGGGAAGATCGACGAAAATGAACGGCTCGCGGGCTTCGGACAGCGGCATGGCAAGCGGAGCCAGTTCTATGCCGGATTTGATGAAGCGGCTATCGTACTCAAAGGCGTAATAACCCAGATTCGGCGCCAGGGCCACCGCACCCGCAGTCTTGCCCCAAATACGCACTTCAATCGCCTGGACCGGTTTATACATGGACAGACCCTTTGGTTTTGGAAGCGCGTTGTCGCGGCTGTTTGGCTTTCAGCATCTGCATCGGGCTGATGCCAACCGTTGGCGCCAGGGTGAAAAGCCAGTCTGCCCGTCCCAGAGAGCGCAGAACCTTTACCAGTGAAGAGAGCGTTGCACCTCTGCCGTGTTCCAGATTTTTTACGGCATTGAGCGCAACCCCCGCCTGCTCGGCAAGCTGGCGTTGATCGATGTTGCGCCGCAGGCGTAGATCGCGTAACTGCCGACCGAATTCAATTTCCATCTCTTCCGGCGTTTTTGAGTTTTGCATAAAAATCCTTTTTAGGTTTTTTGATGTAATTATTGCAGTTAATATACTTATAATAGTCTATTGTTTGTTTTGCAAGACAATTGATACGTCGCCAAGGAGGCAAGGGGGGGGAGGGGGACGTTAAGGAGCGAGTATGATTTGTTGATCGGCGTCGGTTAATGCCTGTTTTAGCCCAAAATCGACTATGCGGTCTAACAATATCAACTAGTTGCCGAACGCACAAATCGGCATTCTACTGATCATGTCAGTTAGTTATTACGGCCCGGCCCTATTCCGAAGACAATGTCTACCGTGTTCCATGAAACCCCCAAAAGGTTACCTCGTCCGCTTACCTGTCGGGTTTGTTAATTTCGGTTGCATCAAGCAGTGCTTGGAGTTTCGAGCGAAGACCTGGCAACTTGGTAGTAACAACATCCCAAACAATGGTGTAGTCGACCCCAAAATAGTCGTGGATGAGCCTATCTCTCATTCCCGTGACCTTCCGCCACTCGATATCCGGTTGCATCGCCTTGATATCTTCTGGTAGTTTTTTCGAAGCTTCACCGATAATCTCGAGACTTCGAACAAATGCTCTTTTTAGTGTTGGGTCCCTGACAAAAGAGTCGTAATCCATATCCGATATCTGAGTTAATATATAGTCGATCTCATCCAGAATATGGTGGATGTATTCATGCGGCGATAGGGACACGTTCGACCTCCTTTAATATATGTGGTCCAATGTATGGACTGAGAGCCTCTGGCGTAACCAACTCGACTTTGCGCCCCAAGAGTTCTTCAAGGAAGAAGGTTAGTTCCATGAAATTGTCAAAAGTGTGATTTTCTGGTAAGAATTCTACAAGAAGATCGATGTCACTTAAGGACGTTTGGTCACCCCGAGCAAATGAACCGAATAGTCCAATATTTTTAACGCCAAGGAATGCCAACCTTTTTCGTTCCTCTATAAGGCGCTGGAATATAAATTCTTTGTTATCGGCTTTGTTTAACATTGAATGACCTCCGTAATCCCTTTAATGATATGATTGAAAAGGTCGCAAATATAAATCTGACCCCTTTTCATTGGCAAGTTATTGGCATGATATCACGCAATACCAAGCAGTTACCTTGGTCCGACCGTAAACATTCGGCCAACCCGTCTCATGTGATATCAAGAAGTTAGTATGTGTCTGAAGTTGCGCTCAAGTGGATAGAGCCAT
>MGTA01000181.1:56445-62861 GCA_001799225.1 Deltaproteobacteria bacterium RIFOXYD12_FULL_50_9 | reverse complement strand
CAGAAGTTTGACGATCAAGGCAGGGGCATGCTACGACTGCTCGGCTTCCTCTCAAGATCTGCGGACATATTCGGCTGGCGTTTTGAAAAGGAAGATGAAAGCAAATGGACTTTACGCCAGAATGAAGAGGCCCCAATCTCTTTCACCTCTGATCGTGACCGGGCTGTGCAAAACGAGCACATCCATCTCCTCGGGCTTGAACATCCCATTATTAGCAACCTTTTGCGACAGTACGCCAACAATGACAGTGGCCGGGCACTTGCCGGTAAAATGAAGGGAATCACCGGCGAGGGATTACTGACTGTCTGGAAAATCAATACACAGGGTAAAGATGGACAAGCAAATCATCATATCACCCGAATCGGAATTAATATGGATGGTGACCGGGCTCCATGGCTTGAACGATTTGAAGACAAGATTTTAGGATTAGAAACACCAGTGAGTATAACACCAGCAGATTGGAAAAGGTTAGCCAATGAAAAGAAATCTCGCATTCAAGAACTGCTGCACCGGGAATTGACCTACTCCGGGGTTATTGATGAATATATGTCGTACTCCGCACTCCCTCTGGCTGTGGTGGGGATTGAATGCGCGTAGATCTTCTAATTTGAGTTGGCTTTGATCTATTGCCATTATTTGTTGCTTTTTGATTTCTTAAAAATTAAGATACTAAGTTCATCTACCTGAGTTCAGGATAAGTATTACAGACGGCGCCAGCCGCCTGGTCCTGGCAGCAGGTCTCTTCTCATCTTTTCCAGGGAGTGCGGACCAGTCATGTGGGAGTATACGGATAAGGTTAAGGATCACTTCTTAAATCCCCGCAATGTGGGAGAAATTGAAAATGCCAGCGGAGTAGGGGAGGTCGGTTCTCTGGCCTGCGGTGACGCTCTCAAACTCACCATCAAGGTCGATGATAGCGAAACAATAACTGATGCCAAGTTTAAAACATTCGGTTGCGCTAGTGCTATTGCCTCATCCTCTGCTCTGACCGAAATGATTAAAGGTTTAAAGATAGATGAGGCAGCCAAGATCACCAATGAGGATATTGCCGAGTTTTTAGGTGGCCTGCCCAAAGAAAAAATGCACTGCTCGGTAATGGGGCGCGAAGCGCTTGAAGCAGCCATTGCCAGTTACCGCGGGGTCACCCTGCCCATGGCTTTAGGCGAGGTGGTTTGCGAATGTTTCGGGGTCACTGATCTTGAGATCCGCCGGGCGATCCAGGAGAGCAATCTTTCGACGGTCGAGGAAGTTACCAATTTTACCAAGGCCGGCGGCGGCTGCGGCAAGTGCCATGACCGGATCCAGGAGATCATCCAGGAGGTCCGGAAAGAAGCGCGAACTTTGGCCATTGTCGACAAACGCCCCAAGCGGCTCACCACTATCCAGAAAATCAAGATGATCGAAGAGGTAATTGAACGGGAGATCCGGCCGGCCCTCAAAAAAGACGGCGGTGATATTGAGTTGATCGATGTCGACGGTGATTATGTCATAGTCTCGTTGCGCGGCGCCTGCGTAAGCTGTGCCGCCTCCCAGACCACTCTCAAGGAGTATGTAGAAAAAATACTGCGCGAACAGGTGATTGAGACGTTGATTGTTGAGGAGGAGAGAGCATGACATTCGTAACCAATGACAAGGTGGTATACATGGACAACAATGCCACCACCAGGGTTGCCCCCGAGGTTCTCGAGGAGATGCTTCCCTATTTTTCCGAGTATTACGGCAATCCTTCCAGTATGCATACATTCGGTGGCCAGGTCGGCAACAAAATTAGAGATGCCCGGGAGAAAATAGCCGCTCTGATCGGAGCCCAGCCCGATGAGCTGGTTTTTACCAGCTGCGGCACTGAAAGCGATTCAACCGCCATTTTAGCGGCGCTGCAGGCATTTCCGGAAAAACGTCACATCGTGACCAGCCGGGTCGAACATCCTGCCGTAAAAAATCTCTGCGAACGCCTGGCCAGCCTGACCGGCCACAAACATCGGGTCACCCAGTTGCCGGTCGACCGCGATGGCATGCTTGATTTGCAGCAGTATGAGGATAGTCTGGATGAGGATACAGCCGTAGTCAGCGTAATGTGGGCCAACAACGAGACAGGTGTACTCTTCCCGATTGCCGAGATGGCGGCAATCGCCAAAAGCAAGGGCGTTCTCTTCCATACTGATGCAGTACAGGCAGCCGGCAAGATTCCTATTGACCTTGCCAAAATCCCGATTGATTTCCTCTCCATCTCCGGCCATAAACTGCATGCCGCCAAAGGAGTCGGCGTTCTCTATGTCAGGAAAAGAACCCCATTTATGCCGTTTCTGATCGGCGGTCATCAGGAGAAGGGTAGGCGGGGCGGCACCGAAAACGTTGCTTCGCTCATCGGTCTTGGCAAGGCATGTGAACTGGCGGCTGCCCATATGCAGGAGGAGAACACCCGGGTCAGGGCTTTGCGCGATACCCTTGAAAACGGCCTGCTGGCCAGAACCCCCCACTCTATGTTAAACGGCCACAAAACCGAGCGCTTACCCAATACGACCAATGTCAGTTTCGAATATGTCGAGGGTGAGGCCATCCTGCTCCATCTGGATCGGTTCGGCATCTGCGCCTCATCCGGATCAGCCTGCACTTCCGGGTCGCTGGAGCCTTCCCATGTTCTACGGGCCATGGGCGTGCCGTTCACTGCCGCACATGGTTCTATCCGCCTGAGTCTCAGCATCTACAATACCAGCCGGGAAGTCGATCATGTTCTTGAGCATCTGCCGCCTATCATTGCCAATCTGCGTACGCTTTCGCCCTTTTGGCAAACCGCCCATCGCGGCAGTGTAGGCCGGAGCGGATCGCAGTGCGGATGTAAATGAACTACAATCATTAACTTCTATGCCTTTTGAGGAAAAAACATGAATGTAATTCCTGCGTCATTTACGATTCTCGATGCCCTTGATGAACAGAGTCTGACTATCCGAATTGAGTCATGCGGTCGTATCTGCTACAAAAGTGAAGACAAGATCGACGAAGGGTCGGCTGAGCCTTTTATTCGCAATATTGTCAAACGGGGCCATAATTCCGTGCTGGAGATGGGGGTGTTGACCCTGGAGGTCGAAATCGAAAGTGACTCTTTGGCGATGCAGCTTTTCGAGACCATTCCCAAATATCTGCATATTGACCGGCTTGATAAGAAAAAGTTACTAATCACAGGCAGCGTCAGGGCTTTTCGGGAGATTTATATGGCCAACCCGACGCTTAAACTGGTCAAAGCCATGACCCTTTTTCTTAACGACCGTAATCCCCAATTCTTTTTCGATCTGCTGCCCAAAAGGGGTTTTGTTCATCAAGATGGAGTCGCTGTGCGCAAGGTCGGACTTGCGGAAGTGGATAAACTGCCGGCGAATCTGCTCGCCAAACACCGCCACATTGCTGTCAAGTTTTTTGTCAATCGAGCCATAACTCATGAAATTGTCAGACACAGGCCATGTTCATATCTTCAGGAGAGTCAACGCTATTGCCGATACAGCGAAAGCAAATTTGATAATCAGGTAACTTTTATCAAACCGCTTTTTTTTGAGGAAGGCAGTGAACAGTACGCCCTCTGGGAAAACGCTATGCGCGAGACGGAAAAGATCTATCTTAAACTGCTTGAAAGCGCTTCCCCGCAAGCTGCCCGCACTGTTTTACCCAATTCATGCAAAACCGAACTGATCACCTACGCTAACCTGCTTGAATGGTTGCATATCTTTAAATTGCGGACATCGCCGGCCGCAGAGCCCACCATGCGGGAAGTCATGATTCCATTGTTTGAACGATTCCGCGAACGTTTTCCATCTGTCTACGCCAATATCGTTATCGGATAAACATTGATGTGAGAAGTAATTACCAAACTACATATACCCGAAACATCCAAACAACTTATGTAACGCTAAGGAGGAAGATTCATGGTGCTGGACCCGACAAAGCATAAAGATTGGGAGATTGCCGAGGAAGCGGAATGCCGGATGAAAACAGTGTATCAACTCGGTGATGAACTCGGACTCAACAAAGAAGAGTTGCTGCCGCACGGTCATTTTGTCGCTAAACTCGATTACCGAAAAATTCTTGAACGACTTAAAGACAAACCTGACGGCAAATATATCGACGTGACCGCTATCACCCCCACGCCACTCGGCGAGGGCAAAAGCACCTGTGCAATGGGCCTGGTGGAAGGTCTTGGCAAACGGCAAAAAAGCGTTGTCGGCGCAATTCGTCAGCCCTCCGGTGGCCCGACCATGAATATTAAAGGCAGCGCTGCCGGTGGCGGGTTGGCGCAGTGCATACCGCTTACCCCGTTTTCACTCGGTCTTACCGGCGATATCAACGCCATTATGAACGCCCACAATCTCGCCATGGTAGCTCTTACTTCCAGGATGCAGCACGAGTCAAACTACACGGACGACCAACTTGCCAAACGCAATTTGCGGCGTCTCGACATCCACCCGAAAAAGGTTGAGATGGGCTGGATCATCGATTTTTGCGCTCAATCGCTCCGCAACATTACAATAGGTCAGGGCGGCAAGATGGATGGTTATACCATGCAGTCCAAGTTTGCGATTGCCGTAAGTTCCGAGGTCATGGCTATTCTGGCCATTGCCAGGGATCTGAGGGATATGCGCGAGCGCATGGGCAAAATCGTGGTCGGTTACGACCGACAGGACCGCCCGGTAACCACCGAAGACCTTGATGTGGCCGGCGCCATGACGGCTTGGATGGTTGAGGCCTTGAATCCAAACCTGCTGCAGACCATCGAAGGTCAGCCGGTCATCGTTCATGCCGGGCCGTTTGCTAATATCGCCATCGGTCAATCTTCGGTTATTGCCGATCGGGTCGCCCTGAAGCTGGCTGACTATAATGTCACCGAGAGTGGTTTCGGCGCTGACATCGGCTTCGAGAAGTTCTGGAACCTGAAGTGCCGGTTCAGCGGACTCAAACCGAACTGTGCAGTGGTGGTTGCCACCATCAGGGCGCTCAAATGCCACGGTGGCGCACCGATCCCTGTACCGGGCAAACCGATGCCGGAAGAGTATAAGAAAGAGAATGTCGGCTGGTGCGAAGAAGGGTGTAAAAACCTGCTGCATCACATCGAAACTGTTAAAAAAGCCGGGATTAATCCAGTGGTCTGTATTAATGCCTTCTATACTGATACCGATAACGAGATCAAAGCAGTACGCCGGCTTTGTGAATCAGCAGGCGCCCGTGTCGCTGTTTCCAGACATTGGCAGTACGGCGGTGATGGGGCGCTTGAATTCGCTGACGCCGTGATCGATGCCTGCGAGGAACCGAATGACTTCCGTTTCCTTTATGATCTCGAAGCCCCGCTCAGCAAACGGATTGAACTCATTGCCAAAGAGGTTTACGGCGCCGACGGGGTCAGCTATGCACCCGAAGCCCAGGAGAAATTGAAACGGATGGAAAAGGATCCTGAGCTCAAGAAAATGGGCACCTGCATGGTGAAGAGCCACTTGAGCCTCTCCCATGATCCTACTCTCAAAGGCGTGCCCAAAGGCTGGACTTTACCGGTCAGAGACATCCTGACTTACAAAGGTGCCGGCTTTGTGGTGCCGGTCGCCGGAGCTATCAGCTTGATGCCTGGCACAGCATCTGATCCAGCCTTCCGCCGCATTGATGTCGATGTTGAAACCGGTAAGGTAAAGGGCGTATTCTAATCTGAGATAAACATTTCTCTTTAATGAAAAATCAGACGGATCAAGTTTTCTTGATCCGTCTGATTTTTTTTGGGTATTAATAGTTCACGGTTGCCAGTCATTTAGGTATATTGTACAGTTAGTGTCATGCAAAGTTTAACCTACAGCTCAGCCTGAAATCCAATTTTTCAAGGTAAATCATGCAACAGGATTCTGCAGCCAATAAATCGAGTTTGCGCGCGACGGTTAAAGACCAGTCCGGAGCCGGCAAACTGCGCATCGGCGAACTGTTGCGTAAGCAGGGGTATATTACCAGCTCCCAGCTTGAACAGGCCCTTGAGTTTCAAAAAAAGCACAAGGCTCGACTTGGCAGCATTCTAATCAGGCTCGGCTTTATTGAAGAGGACACCATTCTTAATGTCCTTACCCGGATGCACAACTTTCCGGCGATCAGCATTTCCAGGGAACCACCTCAGCCCGATGCATTAAAGCTCATCCCCTTCGAAACCGCTAAAAAGTACATGGCCTTTCCTCTGCGGATCATCGGTCGATCACTGCAGATCACTATGGCTGAACCGACCGATACCAGCATGGTTGAGGAACTTCAGGGCATTGTCAAGATGGGGTTGTCCGTCTGTGTGTCAACCGAAAAGGATATCGTCGAGGCCTATCAAAAATATTACAAAATAAGTGAAGAAGAGTTTAAAATCCTCACTGGTTTCGAAGAAAAATCAACGGAAGAGGACGACCTGCCGGTTA
>MGTA01000181.1:55927-56426 GCA_001799225.1 Deltaproteobacteria bacterium RIFOXYD12_FULL_50_9 | reverse complement strand
AGACGATCAGGATGGCGGGGTTGATCAGTATTCGGCCTCTGATGCGCCGATTATCAAACTGGTCAACGGTATCCTGATTAAGGCCGTGACCGACGGGGTCAGCGATATCCATATCGAGCCCTTTGAAAAAACCCTGCAGGTCCGTTACCGTCTGGACGGTTCGATGTACAAATCCATGAACCTGCCGTTAAGCATAAAAAATGCCCTGAATTCCCGCCTCAAGATTCTGGCTGATCTTGATATTACCGAGCGTCGGGTCCCTCAGGACGGCAGAATCAAGATGAGGATCGGCAAAAACAAGGCAGTTGACTTCCGGGTTTCAAGTCTGCCTACCTTGTTTGGCGAAAGCATTGTCCTGCGTATTCTGGATAAGAGTTCGTTGAACGTTGATCTCACGATGCTTGGTTTTGAGCCGGACACCTTTGCGGCGCTCAAGCGTTGCGTCAGTCGTCCCCAAGGGCTTTTACTGGTAACGGGACCCACCGGTAGCGGTAAAACC
>MGTA01000181.1:53439-55916 GCA_001799225.1 Deltaproteobacteria bacterium RIFOXYD12_FULL_50_9 | reverse complement strand
TTCCGTCCTCAACTCGCTGAACAAGGAAGACACCAAGATTCTGACGGCTGAAGACCCGGTTGAGTTTAACTTCAAAGGGATCAACCAGGTCAATGTCAAGCAGGAGATCGGCATGACCTTTCCTGCGGCCCTTAAGGCCTTTCTTCGCCAGGACCCGGACATCATCATGGTCGGCGAGATCCGTGATATGGAGACGGCCGAGATTGCCATCAAGGCAGCCATGACCGGCCATTTGGTTTTAAGCACACTGCATACCAATGACTGTCCGGCAACGATCGGCCGTCTGAATAACATAGGTATACCTGCCTATATGCTGGCCTCTGCCATCACTATGGTGCAGTCACAGCGCCTGGGCAGACGGCTATGCAAACAATGTAAAGCAAAAATTGACATTACGGCATTTAATCCACAAGAGCTTGTTGCCAAAGGATTCAAAGATGATGAGATACCCACTCTTGAGCTGTATGGCCCGGTGGGGTGTCAAGTATGTAAAGGCGGTGGCTATAAAGGTCGAGTTGGTTTTTTTGAACTGATGGAAATCACCGACATGGTTGCCCAGGCCATAAGCGCCCAGGTGCCGGAAGATCACCTCAGGAAGGTTGCGGTCATGGAAGGGATGAAAACCCTTCGTATGGCTGCGCTCACCAAGGCCATGGCCGGGATTACCAGTCTTGAAGAGGTGGAAAGGCGTACGGTGATAACCGAAGAGAGTCTGCCCGCTTATCTGGTAAATCCCGAAGTTGAAAAGTATGAGGACGGCGATGTGATTGTCCGCCAAGGGAATAGCGACAAAGACTTCTTCAAGTTGATCCAAGGCGCTTTAATAGTGGTCAAGGACGGCAAAAAGATTGCTGAACTTGGCCAGCCCGGAGATCATTTTGGCGAAATGTCGGCGATCAGCGGGGAGTCACGGTCAGCTTCAATTATCGCCAAAGGCCGGACAACGGTCAGACGGTTCCCTGGCGATAAACTTAATGAGGTTATCGAAAAATATCCGGAGGTTGGCAAACATCTTTTCAGCTCACTTGCCAAACGGCTGGAACAGGCTAACAGCATTATTGTCAAACTGGCCAATGAGCGGGTACGCAAAGTTGGTTAGCGAGGAGAGTGACACTCGTCGCATCTCCTTTTTCTATTATTTTAACGAACTAGAACTAATTCAATAACAAATATTCTTGAAAACAATTTCAGGATTCATTATATTCTCTGGTTCTAGTTGTACTCTAAACCCCTTTCGTTTGCTTCCCTCAGATGGTTGTAACGCTTGAGATGAATCAAAAGGGGATACTTTACTCAAAATTATTTCTTTTTTGTTTTTAGCACTATTTTTTTGTAACATTTTGTTTTTATAGATAATATCACATATTTAAATTCTGAGTTATTACAACCTTCCGACAACAAGTTAAGGAGAAGATTAATGACTGCCAAGATTATCAGCGGGGTTGATACTGCCAAGGCAATTCGAGCCGAACTCAAACAAGAAATTGCCGAGCTCAAGGAGAAACACAATGTTGTGCCAGGCCTGGTCACCATCCTGGTTGGTGCAGATCCTGCTTCCCAGAGCTATGTGACCGCTAAGGAAAAAACATCCAAGGAGTTGGGTATCTATTCCGAACGTCTAGATATCCCTGCTGAAACGACTGAGGCTGAACTGTTGGCACTAGTTGATAAGTGCAACAAAAATGATAAGATCAACGGCATTCTCGTCCAGTTGCCGCTCCCCAAGCACATCAACGAGGCAAAGATTCTCTATGCCATCGACCCGACCAAAGATGTTGATGGTTTTCATCCTGTCAATGTCGGCAAGATGATTCTCGGTGAGCAGTGTTTTCTACCGTGTACACCGCACGGCATCCTCGAGATGCTGGTCCGTAACGATATTAAAACCAGCGGCGCTGAGGTGGTTATTCTTGGACGCAGCAATATAGTCGGCAAGCCCATGGCCAACCTGATGCTGCAAAAACGGCCGGGAGGTAACGCCACTGTAACTCTCTGTCACACCAGAACCAAGGATACGGTCTTTCACACAAAAAGGGCTGATATCTTGATCGCGGCTGTCGGTGTTCCGAAAATGGTCACCGCTGATATGGTCAAAGACGGCGTCGTCATTATCGATGTCGGGGTTAACAGGATCGGCAAAACAGCCGATGGCAAAGCGATCCTGGCCGGTGATGTCGATTTTGATGCAGTCAAGGAAAAGGCCTCTTACATTACTCCTGTGCCGGGTGGGGTCGGACCGATGACCATCACCATGCTGATGAAGAATACTGTCCAGGCAGCAAAACAGGCAGCCGGCATCTTATAATTAAACAATACATTCCAGGTCGCATGCTGTTGGCGATTGATCACAGACTGAGGTTAAAAAAAATGGCTATCACGAGAAATGGATGTAAGGGATGTCCTGATATAACCTGTACCTCTACCAAGGTTGTGTTATCCCAGGATATTGCCAAAAACGTCAAAACAGCCTATGATCG
>MGTA01000181.1:42033-53428 GCA_001799225.1 Deltaproteobacteria bacterium RIFOXYD12_FULL_50_9 | reverse complement strand
TGGGGTTGAAGATATGATCGGTGTCTGCGGCGCCACAGCCGAGACGGTGGCATCCCGAAATTTCTGCCGGGCCATCGCCTCCGGCTCTGCCTCACACACTGATCATGCCCGCGAAATGGTTCGGGGATTCATAGCCACAGCCAAAGGTGAAACCGAAAACACCATCAAAGACGCCCGCAAACTCAACATGCTTGCGCAGGTATTCGGCGTTGATACAACCGACAAGGAGACCAGGCAGATTGCTCTGGAAGTAGGGCAGTTGGCTTTGGCTGAATTCGGCAAACAGGAAGGCACCCAGTACATGCTGAAACGGGCTCCGGCCAAACGCCAGGAGATCTGGAAAAAACTGGGTGTTGAGCCCCGTGGTATTGACCGTGAGGTTGTCGAACTCATGCACCGCACCCACATGGGTGTTGATCAGGACCATGAGAACATTATGTTACAAGGCTCGCGTTGTGCCCTGGGCGATGGTTGGGGTTCTTCGATGCTGTCCACCGAACTCACTGATATCATGTTCGGTACACCGGTACCGATTCGAGCCATTGTCGATCTGGGCGTTCTTAAAGCCGATCAAGTCAATGTAACTGTCCATGGTCATGAACCACTGCTTGCAGAGGCTCTGTGCATGGCTGCCGAAACCCCTGAGATGCTTGCCCTGGCCAAGAAAGCAGGTGCGAAGGGGATAAATCTAGCCGGAGTGTGCTGTACCGGCAATGAGATTCTTATGCGCCGTGGTATACCTGTGGCTGCAGGCTTTATACAACAGGAGATGGTGCTGGCAACCGGCGCCGTCGAGGCCATGGTTGTAGATGTACAATGCGTAATGCAGTCGGTTGCCCAAGTTGCAAAATCCTTCCATACCGAGATTATCACTACCAATTATCGGGCCAAGATGCCTGATGCCGTGCATATTCAATTTGACGAGCACCATGCCCTGCAAAGCGCCAAAACGATACTTACCAGGGCGATCGGCAACTTCAAGAAACGCGGAAAATTTTTTATTCCGACTGATTCAAAAGTTGATGTAGTGGTAGGTTTCAGTCATGAGACCATCAATTACATGCTGGGCGGTCGGTTCAGGTCAAGCTACCGGCCCTTGAACGACAATATTATTAACGGCCGGATCCGCGGGGTTGCCGCCATTGTCGGTTGTGACAACTATAAGTTCGATGACAACTATCATGAGATTGTCGCTAAGGAACTGATCAAGAACGATGTGTTAGTGCTGGCAACCGGCTGTGCCGCTACCGCCTTAGGCAGGGCAGGGCTGCTGCGCCCGGAGGCAGCGACCGAATTCGCCGGGCCCGGTCTGGCCGAGGTCTGTGAAACCGTTGGTATGCCACCGGTCTTACATATGGGCTCGTGCGTGGACAACAGCCGGTTGCTGATCGCCGCAACCGAAATGGTACGAGAGGGAGGACTTGGCGATGATCTTGCAGATTTGCCGGTTTCCGGTACGGCGCCTTTGTGGATGAGCGAAAAAGCTGTTGCCATCGGCCAGTATTTTGTCGCAAGCGGCATACATGTAATCTTCCAGAATCTGCCGGTCGGCGGCTCCAAGAAATTTTCCAAATTTCTCTTTGATGATTGTCGCAAGATATACGGCGGCCATTGGGAAATGGAAGCTAATCCACTTGAACTGGCTCGCAAAATGATCAAAAATATTGATGAAAAACGTGAGGCCCTGGGCATTAACAAAAAACGGGAAAGAATTCTCTTTGATATGGCTATGCGCCGTGATTTGGGCGGTACTGGAAAGGCTGTCCCCGGTGTTGGTTGTACAGGACCTAAACCAACAGAGTAACTAGTTGATTTTTGATAATAATTGATGTCTGTATTTATTAATTTTCAGCATAAGGAAACCATGCGCCGATGAAATCGGGGAGTCGTTTAGAAAGGATACTGACGGCGGGGCAATTTGCGGTAACCGGTGAACTTGGCCCGCCCAAGAGCGCTGATCCTGAAGTAGTCCGCGCTAAAGCCCGCATTCTTAAAGGGCATGTTGATGCAGTCAACATCACTGACTGTCAGACTGCTATCGTCAGAATGTCGAGCATTGCTGCAGGGCTGCTTGTCTTAAATGAGGGCGTCGAACCGGTAATTCAAATGACCTGCCGTGATCGCAACCGGATCGGCATGCAGAGCGATGTGCTGGGCGCTGCGGCCCTAGGTCTAAAAAACCTGCTCTGTCTGACCGGCGACCATCAAAAGTTCGGCAACCATCCTGGCGCCAAAGGCGTCTTTGACATGGATTCAATTCAACTCCTGGGCATGATTAAAGGGATGCGTGACAACCGTAAATTCCAATGCGGTGAGGATATTAAGAGCGCTGAACCTCATCTTTTCCTGGGAGCCGCAGCAAACCCGTTTGCCGGGCCATTTGAATTCCGGGCAGCCCGCTTGGGTAAAAAGGTCTCTAACGGCGCTGACTTCATCCAGACCCAGATTGTCTACAATGTCGAAAAGTTTGCACGGTTCATGGAGATGGTGCGAGATCTCGGCCTTGATCAGAAGGTTTTTTTACTTGCCGGCGTTACTCCCCCAAAATCACTGGGAATGGCCCGTTACATGAAACAGTTCGTCCCCGGGCTTGAGGTCTCTGACGACGTTTTAAAAAGGATGAAGGACGCCAAAGACAAGGAAGATGAAGGGATTAATATCTGCGTTGATATTATCAACCAGGTTAAGGAGATTAAAGGCGTTGCCGGTGTCCACATAATGGCTATCGAGTGGGAAAGCGCTGTTCCGGAGATTGTCAAGCGGGCCAAGCTTGGACCACGTCCGCTCTTTGATGATGAACAAAACCGATTGGAGATATCGCAATCTGCCATTATTATCCGGGAAGAGGGCAGAGCGGAAGGGACTGAAAGCCCCATAGCCAAGGCAGATGCTATTCTTACTGCAGCAAGACTTGAAGCGGAAAAAATAGTGAAAGCTGCTAGGCAACAAGCTTCACTGAATCTTGGACAGGCCGTTGGTGAAACGACAGCATACGATGCAGGAGAGGATGAAATGAACGAAAGAGAACGACAAATGGCCTTGGAGGCAGTCCGACAGGGGCTTAATTCTTTAAAGAAGGCCTTTGGTTTATCTGATGAACAGATGGATGCTCTGGCAAAATTTGCCGGTGCCGAAGCCATCCTGGCGCGTGAGGCGGCCAAGACCACCCAGCCGATTTCTACAACAACACCCGTTCCGGTCGCAGCACCTGCAGCTTTGGCGCCGACCAAGTCTGCTGATGAGGAAAAAAAGACTCTCGAACTAAAGGCCGCTCAGGATGCAAAAATGGCTGCAGAAGTCAAAGCCCAGGCTGAGGCAAAAGCTGCGGAAGAGGCAAAGAAGCTAGCCGATGTCAAAGCCGCCGACGATGCCAAAAAGGCTGCCCAAGTCAAGGCTGATGAAGAAGCCAAGAAAGCAGCAGAGGCGAAAAGTGCAGCTGAAGCTAAAAAAATCACTGCCCCAAAGGCCGTAACTCAGCCGGCGCCAACAGCAAAGGCGGCCGGAATTGCTGCTACCGAACTCAAAGCTGAATCTACCCCGCTGCAACAGCGGTGCTCCAAGATCCCTGCCGACCACTACACTACTCCATATAATGGCAAAATCCGCGAAATTGCTCTGGGAAGCGGTGATCAGGCCGTTACCGTGGGCGGCGCAACAACACTGCCATTCCAGCTTTTTGAAGGTGCATCTCTAAGAAAACCCCTTATTGCCATGGACGTACTAGATGTCAATCCTGATGAGTGGCCGGTAAGTTTGAGCCGTTACTTTGAGGGTGTGCTCGACAACCCTGCTGCCTGGGCCAAGAAGTGTGTTAACGAATATGCAGCTGATGCCATCTGCCTTTCGTTGATCAGTACCGATCCGAACGGCCTGAACAGACCGGCGGCAGAGGCCGCAAAAATGGCAGCACAGGTAGTCAAGGATATTGATGTGCCGATTATTGTCTGGGGGTGCGGCAATGCCGAGAAAGATACGGAGACGTTACGAGAACTGACCGCGATCATTGGTGACAAAAAGATCTGTCTGGCGCCGCTCTCCGATGCCAACTACCGCTCCTTAGGTGCTACCGGCATGGCATTCGGCCATTCAATGGTGGCATCTTCACCCATTGATGTCAATCTGGCTAAACAGCTAAATATCCTGCTGGAAAATCTGGGAGTACCGTTAAGCAGCGTTATGATTGATCCATCGATCGGCGCTCTCGGATACGGTATTGAATACAGCTATTCAGTCATGGAGCGCATCCGTTTGGCTGCCCTCACCCAGAAGGATGAAAAGTTGCAGGTACCCTTTATCTGTAATCTCGGCCGTGAGGTATGGAAAACCAAAGAGACAAGATTGCCGAGTGACGGAATCCTCGGCGATCAGGAAAATCGCGGCGTATTGATGGAGGCTGTGACTGCAACCTGTATGCTGGTGGCAGGTGGTGAGGTCTTGGTAATGCGTCATCCCAGATCCATCGCTCTAGTCAAATCCCTGATTGACGGTTTAACAAAATAATACACTGTACTTACCAGTTTTTTTTGAACGACAACTTGAGGATATAGAAGGAGTTTTCCGATGTCGAAAATCATCTGTTCAGCCGCCATCAGAGGCGCCCACAAGATAGTGGATATGGCCGAGGAAAAATACCTGCAGGCCGTTAAGAAGTACGGACCTGAACAGGAAGTTGCCTTTCCGAACACAGCCTATTTCCTGCCAATAATCTACAGCATGCTCGGCGCCAAGGTCCAGAAACTGGGGGACATGCAGGATATCTTTCAGGAGTGCCGTAAACTGCTGCCGCCTGTAGTGACCAATAATCTCTGGCTGCCCTATCTGGCTCCAGCCCTTGATGCCGGTATGGCTACCTTTTTTGCCGAAGAGATGTATGAGGCCATCCGCTATCTGAACGAACCGGATTTTTACACCAAAACCGAAGACCCCACCGCCACCAACCTCTGGTTGGGAGCAGCTGACGATATTATCTTCAGGAAACGCGGGGTTGAATTCGTTGACGGCACAGCCCCCGGGTTTGCCGCGATCATGGGCGCCCCTCCCAACAAGGAGATCGCCAGCAAAATCGCCCTCGAGTTACAGCAGAAGAACCTTTACATCTTTATGCATGATCACACCAACGGCGTTCGTATGCCGGATCAACTGGTCAGTAACGGTGTCCAGGTCGGCTGGAACACCAGGCTTGTCCCTTTTGGCCAGTCATACACCACCGCTGTCTTTGCGATCGGTTTTGCCTGTCGGGTAGCCATGGCCTTTGGCGGGATCAAACCTGGTGATTTCAAAGGTAACCTAATCTATAACAAAGACCGCACCTTTGCTTTTGTCATGGCATTCGGACCGGTAAGCGACGAGTGGTACGCCAATGCGGCCGGCGCCATCAACTGGGGATTCCCGACTATATCGGATTATGATATCCCTGAGGTGTTACCTACCGGTATCTGTACATACGAACACGTGGTCAGTCGGATTCCCCATGAGGAGATTGTCCAGAAAGCCATTGAGGTGCGCGGACTTAAGGTTTCGGTTGCTAAAATTGATATTCCGCTCGCCTACGGCCCGGCTTTTGAGGGCGAAAGGATCCGTAAAGACGATCTGTTTATGGAGTGCGGCGGCGGTCGGACAACAGGTGTTGAAGTGTTGATCTCCAAAGAGTTGCATGAGGTGCAAGACGGCCTGGTTACTGTTGAGGGCCCGGATATCATGGACATCAAGCAGGGCCAGAATCTGCCGATCGCAATCCTGGTCGAGGTCGCCGGCCGCGAGATGCAATCTGACTTCGAGCCCATTCTGGAGCGCCAGTTCCACCATCTTATCAATTACATCCAGGGCATCATGCATATCGGCCAACGCAATATCATGTGGATCAGGATGGGTAAGGCCGCAGTCGAAAAAGGCTTCTCTTTCAAGCATATCGGCAAGGTATTGCATGGCAAATTACATCAGGAGTTCGGCGCCATCCTCGATAAGGTCCAGGTTAAGATCTTTACCGTACAGGATAAGGTGGAAGAGGTCGTAGCCCTGGCCAAAAAGGTTTACACAGAGCGCGATCTTCGACTCGGCAACATGACCGACGAAACTGAGGATATTTTTTACTCCTGTACTCTCTGCCAATCATTTGCCCCGAGTCATGTCTGCATCATAACCCCGGAACGGGTCGGCATGTGCGGCGCCTACAACTGGCTCGACGGCAAGGCCTCTTTCCAGATCAATCCAACCGGCCCGAACCAACCCATTCAAAAGGGTGAGTGTACCGATCCGGAGATCGGCTATTTTAATGGGATCAACGAATTCGTAAACCAGGCATCAAGAGGTGCGGTTACAGATGTCAGCTGCTACTCGTTGATGACCAGCCCCATGACTGCCTGCGGCTGCTTTGAAGCCATTGCAGCAATGCTACCGCAGTGCAATGGCATTATGGTGGTTAATCGTGACTATATGGGCATGACCCCGAGTGGTATGAAATTCACCACTCTGGCGGGTATGGCCGGTGGCGGCGCCCAAACCCCTGGATTTATGGGCGTAAGCAAGCATTTTCTTGCCAGTCGCAAGCTGTTTAAGGCGGAGGGCGGGTTAAAACGAGTTGTCTGGCTGCCCAAAATGCTCAAGGAAGAGATGAAGGACAAACTGATTGAACGGTGTAAAGAGATCGGCATGCCCGAACTCTACGACATGATCGCTACTGAGGAACAGGGGACAACCGAAGAGGACATCCTTAAGTTCCTGAAAGAAAAGGGACATCCTGCTCTGGCCATGGAAGCGGCTGTCTGAACTGGCTGATATTTATCAAATACAAGTGATTTTTCTCTCTATCGCGGAGGAACAAAAGAGATGGCGCTAACAGGTATTCAAATCCTCAAGATGCTTCCCAAGAAAAATTGTGGGGAGTGCAAGATCCCAACCTGCCTTGCTTTTGCTATGAAGGTTGCTGCCGGCCAGATCGAGATCGGCGAGTGTCCTTATGTCAGTGAAGATGTTAAACAGTCAATCGGCGAAGCATCAGCGCCGCCGATCCGGACCATTAAACTCGGCACGGGTGATAAGGTCTTTACTGTTGGTGGTGAGACCTGCATGTTCCGTCATGAAAAACGTTTTGAAAACCCTACCGGAATCGCTGTGCTGGTTACTACCGGCATGTCGGCAGCCGATGTTGACGGCCGGATCAGCCGCTTTAAATCACTGCGTTATGAGAGGGTTGGAGTGCTGCTTAAGGCCGATCTGATTGCAATCAAAGATGAAGCAGGCAGTGAAGCCGCTTATACGGCTTTGGTACAAAAAGTCCTGTCCGGAGCTGATGACGCAGCCATCATCCTGATGAGTACCAATAACGCCAACATAGCGGCTGCCGCCAAGTTGTGCGGCAGCCGTAAACCACTCCTTTATGCTGCCGACAGCAGCAACGCCAAGGAGTTGGGCCTGCTTGCCAAGGAGTTGGGCTGTCCCTTGGTCGTTCGAGGGAGCAACCTGGATGAGACCGTTCTCCTTACTGAAAAATTCCTGGCTGACGGGCTAAAGGACATGGTGATCGATTCAGGAGCCCGGACGATTCGCGCTGCTTTTGAAGACAACGTTGTAAGCAGACGTTCGGCAATCACCAAAAAATATAAACCACTTGGTTTCCCGACCATTGCATTTCCCTGTGAAATAACATCTGATCCGCTTATGGAGGCCATGATCTCCTCCGTACTTATCGCCAAATATGCCGGCATTATCGTCTTGTCCGATCTGCAGGGTGATATGCTTTTCCCGTTGCTGCTTGAACGTTTGAATATCTTTACTGATCCGCAACGGCCCATGGTGGTGCAGGAAGATGTTTATAACATTAATGGACCAAATGAGAATTCACCGGTTCTGGTCACCTGCAACTTCTCTCTTACCTACTTTATCGTTTCCGGAGAGATTGAGGGCAGCAAGGTGCCCTCCTGGTTACTGATCAAGGATACAGAGGGCCTTTCGGTCCTCACTGCCTGGGCTGCCGGCAAATTCGGCGCTGACATGATCGCTCAGTTTATTAAAAAATCCGGAATCGAAGAGAAAGTTAAGCATCGTGAACTGATAATCCCCGGCTATCTTGCCTCGATTAAGGGTGAATTGGAAGAAGAACTGCCGGCCTGGACCATCACTATCGGACCTCGTGAAGCAGGGCATCTTCCGGCCTTCCTTAAAGAGTGGAAGCCTGCAGCCTGAGAATAACAGCGGTCATACGATAAAAAACGCGTTGTTGCCAAGGTAAATTATTTGCCTAATATGTCGTACCATTGGAGTTCCTTTATCTTTCCACGATGAAGATTACAATTAATACCCAAGAGATATCAGTTTCTACCGGAACAACCATTCTGGCAGCGGCTCAACTGGCCGGGATTAATATTCCGACCCTCTGCCATATAAAGGGGAAATCCGCCGAATCCTGCGGTCTCTGTTTGGTGGAAATAGTCGGGCAGAGCGAACCAGTGCGGTCCTGCTCCACCAAGGTCAGCAAGGGTATGGCAATTATTACCGATTCAAAATCGGTTCATGACCTCCGAAAAAAACAACTGGCGCGTCTAGCTGAAACCCATTTTGGGGATTGCAAGGCTCCGTGCAACCTGACCTGCCCCGGTCAGATCAATGTTCAAGGATATATCGCTCATGTAGCCAAGGGGCAGTACGAAGAGGCCCTGCGACTGGTCATGGAGAGAAATCCCTTTCCCTTTTCAGTCGGAAGGGTTTGCCCGAGGTTCTGTGAAACCCGCTGCCGACGTATTTTAGTTGACGAACCAGTTTCGATAAACCATCTGAAACGTTTTGTCGCTGACTGGTGCATGACCAACAAGGTCAAGCTGAATATCGAACGGGAGCCGGCTACCAACAAGAAGGTGGCAATCATCGGCGGCGGGCCGGCAGGACTCACCAGTGCTTATTATCTTGCCCAAAAAGGCCATGCTGTCACAGTTTTCGAGGCCCAGCCTAAACTGGGCGGTATGCTCCGCTATGGTATTCCGGAATACAAGATACCCAGGAATGTCCTCGATTATGAGATCAACACCATTATGCGACTCGGCGTCTCAGTGCGTTTGAGTCAGCGATGGGGGACTGATTTTAACCTGCAGGCATTACAAGATGAGGGCTTTGATGCAACCCTGATAACGGTTGGCGCCACAGTCGATCAACCGCTTGAAATCCCCGGCGGCACCATCAACAAAGTAATCCCGGCAGTTAAACTGCTCTATGATATCGCCGAAGGCAACAAGCGGGAGCTTGGCAGAAGGGCAGCAATTATCGGTGGCAACAATATTGCTATGGAAACGGCGCGCGCCATGATCCGTAAAGGGGTTGTTGAAGTCACGGTTATCTATCCACGAGCCAAGACGGAGATGCCTGCCAACCAACGCAATATCAAAGAAGCAGAACGCGAGGGTGTGCAATTCTTGCTCATGGCATCTCCTGTCCAGATATTGGAAGCCAAAGATTGCCTAAAACTTGAACTTATCCGTATGAAACTTGGAGAGCCGGACGATAAGGGAATCAGACATCCTGAGGCCATTCCCGGTGCTACCAATATTTTGCAGGTTGATACGGTCGTTACCTCAATAGGGCAGATGACCTTCCTTGACAAGATTGAGGGAGGCGATCTGGAGGAACAGCTTGAACTCACCCCCAAAAACAACATAAAAGCAAACCCAAGATCTTCGCTTACCAACCTTTCAGGAGTTTTTGCTGCGGGCGACGCCGTAAGCGGACCAAGGTCAGTCATTCAGGCTGTAGTTTCAGCCAGGCGTGCCGCTGAAAATATCCATCTCCATCTTATGGGCGAATCCAAAGATGCGGGGGAGAGCAGATTTAATTTCCACCGCGGCAAGACCTTTGACGATGTTGATTTAAGAAATTTCGAAGGGATAAGTGTCAAACTTCGCGAAAAAATGCCGGAGCGGCCACCCGAGATCAGCAAACAGAACTTCGATGAGATCAAGTTGGGCTTCAGTGAAACAATGGCCAAAAGGGAGGCTGCCCGCTGTCTCGCCTGCGGTTGCACAGCCTTTAACCGTTGTGATCTTAAAGAACAATGCATAAGCCATGATGTTGATCCTATTAAGACCGGTATGGGAACGAAACCGACCTACACCCTGGACACCAATCATCCGATCATTGTTGTCGATCTGAATAAATGCATATTTTGCAAGCGTTGTGAGAACAGTTGCGAATATAAGGCCCTTGAAATCACAGCGGCTGAGTTTGACAAACAAGGCAGACCTATCGGCATCACTCTGCAATTTAATGAGAAGTGCGTTCATTGCGGTAAATGCGTCGATAACTGTGCAACCGGCGCTCTCAACAAAAAGGATCTAATTGTTCCAATCGTCAATGAATTAGTGCGAAATGTCCGGACAACCTGTCCATACTGCGGAGCAGGGTGTCAGATGATCCTTAAGGTTAAGGGTAACACTATTATGGAGGTGACGGCTGATCCCGATCAATCGCCGAACTATGGGGCTCTATGTGTTAAAGGACGATTCGGCTTTAACTTTGTGCAGCATCCTGATCGTCTGAAGACCCCGCTTATCCGAAGAAATGGCGTTCTGGTTGAAGCGACATGGGATGAGGCTCTTGAGGTTGTTGCTAAAAAATTCTTTGATCTCAAGGCGATGTACGGTGCTGATTCCATTGCTGCATTCAGCTGCGCTCGTTGCACAAATGAAGAAAATTTTCTTATGCAAAAATTCATGCGGGCGGTGATCGGCACCAATAATATAGATCACTGTGCCAGACTCTGACACGCTCCCACGGTGGCCAGTCTGGCCATCTCCTTCGGAAGCGGCGCAATGACCAATTCGATTGCCGATATCGATAAGGCTGATGTTATCTTTATGATCGGCAGCAACCCGGATACCGGACATCCGACCATCGGACTGCGAATCCACCAGGCAATCGACAAAGGAGCAAAACTGATTGTCGTTGATCCGCGCGGCACTGATTTGGCGAAACGGGCTGATATCTGGATGCGGGTCAACCCAGGTACTGATGTGGCGCTGTTAAACGGCATGGTAAATGTTATCTTGCATGAGGGACTATGGGACAAAGAGTTTGTCAAAAATCGGACGGAAAATTTTGAGGAGCTGGAACTTGTTGCCGCCAGATACACGACCGAATTTGTCGAACAGATCACCGGCATATCTGCCAAACAACTTCGACAGGCAGCCAGACTCTATGCCAGCCCCGGCAAAAATTGTTCGATTTTTTACGGCATGGGATTGGCGCACTGGGCCGCCGGCACTGACAACGTCAAGAGTATCGCCAACCTGGCTATGCTCTGCGGTAAGCTGGGTAAAGAGGGTAACGGCGTTAATCCTTTGCGTGGCCAGAACAATGTTCAGGGCGCCTGTGATATGGGGGCGCTTTTCAACACTCTGCCAGGTTACAGCGG
>MGTA01000181.1:21017-42020 GCA_001799225.1 Deltaproteobacteria bacterium RIFOXYD12_FULL_50_9 | reverse complement strand
TGCCAAAAAAGCTGATGTCGTTCTGCCGGCCGCCTGTTTTGCCGAAAAAGATGGCACCTTTACCAATACGGAACGCCGGGTGCAACGGGTGCGCAAGGCATTACCGCCACCCGGCCAAGCTAAACCCGACTGGAAAATCTTCTGTGATCTTGCTCAGAAGATGAGCTACACCATGAAGTATGATTCAGCCCAGGATATCTTTAACGAAATATGCGCTCTTCTCCCACAATATGCCGGAATGTCATACGACCGGCTCGACAAGGAGAGTCTGCAATGGCCGGTACCGACCAAGGAACATCCGGGCACACCGATCCTGCATGTCGGCCGTTTTACCAAAGGTTTGGGTCTGTTTATCCCGGAGCATTACTCACCACCCAAGGAGTTGCCGGATGATGAGTACCCCATGATCTTGACCACCGGTCGTGAGGTAGCCCAGTACAATTTTGGCAGTATGACCCGGAAGACGGTTGAGATTGAAGAGATTTGTCCGGAAGCTTTGGCTGAGGTCAATCCTGTTGACGCCAAACGTCTGGGGATCGAAGAAAAGGCCTTGATCAGGATCACCTCGCGACGCGGGACTATCAGGGTTAAGGCGACCATTACCGAACGCTCGCAGGAAGGGACGATATTTATCCCGTACCACTTTGCTGAAGTGCCGGTGAATAACCTCACCTTAAACAATCTTGATCGCCTGTCAAAGAGCCCGCAATATAAACTGTGCGCGGTCAAGGTGGATATTTTATAACTAATTTTCAAGCCAAAACATTTTACAACTGTTTGGAGAATATTATGGGAAAGGCAAAAGATAAACAATCAGGGGCAATTTTGGTTGTCGGTGGCGGGGTAGCCGGCGTCCAGGCTGCTCTCGATTTGACAGACCTGGGATACCATTGCTATCTGGTCGAAAAATCAGCCGCTATAGGCGGTGCAATGGCGCAACTGGACAAGACATTCCCGACTAATGACTGTTCACTTTGAATACTTGCACCAAAACTGGTTGAGGCCGGTCGGTCTCCCAATATCGAAATCTTATGCAACGCAGATCTCCTTTCACTGCAAGGAAAACCAGGCAGTTTTACGGCCAAAGTCAGAATACGGCCGCGATATATCGATGCGGCAAAATGCACAGCCTGCGGACTATGCACCAAGTACTGCCCCAGACATCTGGTGGATGAGTATAATGAAGGACTGGCCCTGACCAGGCCCATTCATATCGATTATCCTCAGGCAGTACCGGCTACTTACTATATTGATCCCAAAGCCTGCCTCTATCTGACGCACGGCACATGCCAGATATGCGTGCCGGCCTGCCGGAGCAATGCTATTGATTTCAGCCAGACTGCTGAGGAACGTCAGCTCTCGGTTGGCGCTGTCATTATGGCACCCGGGTTCGGGAGGATTCCTGATGAGACCCTGGCCAAATTCAGCTATGGTAAGCATCCTGATGTTGTGACGAGTATTGAGTTCGAGCGACTGCTTAACCCTTCCGGACCGTCTGTCGGGGAGGTGCGCTGCATTTCAGACCGTCGGCATCCCAAGCGGATCGCCTTTATTCAGTGTGTAGGATCAAGGGATCTTGGTTGCAATAATGGATATTGCTCCTCGGTATGTTGTATGTATGCAATCAAGGAAGCTATGGTTGCCAAGGAACATGACCCTGATCTTGATATTACTATCTACTACATGGATATGCGTACTCAGGGCAAGGATTTTGATGCCGCCCAAAAACGGGCCGTGGAGCAATATGGAATTAAATTCGTACGGGCTCGGGTGGCGGATGTCATGCCCTGGGGCAACTCGCTCAAACTTACCTACTCCACTCTTGCAGGCAGACACGGGTTCGAGCCTTTTGACATGGTGGTACTCTCAGTTGGCCTTGATGCACCAGCCAGCGCCAAAGAGCTTTCTGAGATCTGCGGTTTTGATCTCAACACCTATGATTTTTGCAAAACCAGCACCTTCGCACCACTGACCACATCAAAAGAGGGCGTATTGGTGGCAGGTGCCTTTCAGGGCCCGAAGGATATCCCCGAAAGCGTTACCCAGTCAAGTGCTACAGCAGGTCTGGCTGCCGGCCTTCTCCAAAAACAACGAGGGGATGGCTATATCGTCAAGGACTACCCTCAAGAAAAAAAGCTCGGCAAGAATGAAGAGCCACGGATTGGTGTTTTTGTCTGCCGTTGCGGCATTAATATCGCCGGGGTTGTCGATGTTCCCGCTGTTGATGCCTCCTTGCAGGATATGGAAGGGGTTATTTACCACAGCGAAAGTCTTTACAGCTGTTCACAAGACGCCCAGGAGATGATTAAACAGAAAATTAAAGAACATAATCTGAACCGGATTGTGATTGCGGCTTGTTCTCCGCGTACTCATGAGCCGTTGTTTCAGGAGACATTGAAGGATGCCGGCCTGAACAGATGCCTTTTTGAGATGGTCAACATCAGGGATCAATGTTCCTGGGTACATGCCAATGAGCCGGAAGAGGCCACCAGAAAGTCCAAAGATCTGGTCCGTATGGGTGTAGCCAAGGCCCGCTTGATCCAACCGCTTGCCGAGCAGACCGTGCCGGTAACCCCCAAGGCTCTTGTTATTGGCGGGGGCATTGCCGGTATGACTGTCGCGTTGAATCTGGCCGAGCAAGGCTTTCACACCTCCATTGTTGAGAAGAATGCCGAGCTCGGTGGCAACCTCAAACGGCTCAAATACACAGTAACAGCATCTGACCCCGCTGTTCTTTTGCAACAGTGTCTTGAGCAGGTCAAGAATCACAAATTGATAGATGTTTGCACCAGTAGTGAAATTGCAGCGATTAATGGTTTTGTCGGTAATTTTTCTTCGGTAATTAAAACCACAAAGGGCAAAAAAGTTACTGAACAAACTATTGATCACGGGGTGGTAGTTATCGCTACCGGTGGCAAAGAGCATCGGCCTGCCAAGGTACTGGGCTCTGAGATTGTCTATTCCAATCGAGTGGTCACTCAACAAGAGTTGGAAGAACGTTTGGCCGGTAAAGCCAAATCACTGGATTTCGTCGTCATGCTGCAGTGCGCTGGATCTCGCGGAGACGACCTGGCTTACTGCAGCAAAATCTGTTGCACTCAAGCAGTTAAAAACGCACTGAAAATCAAAGAAATAAACAAGAAATCTCAGGTTATTGTTTTATATCGGGACATGCGGACATACGGCTTTAACGAGGACGCGTACCGCCAGGCCCGGGAACAAGGCGTTATTTTTATTCCCTATTCCATGGAGAAAAAACCGATCATTACCAGTAAGACCAATAAGGTGACGATCTCTTTCTTCGATCCGATTTTACAGGAAGAGGTGATTATTACTCCTGATCTACTGGCCTTAAGTGTCGGGGTTGTACCTGAAGGCACTGAGGAGATGAGCAAATTGCTCAAGATTCCCATCAATGAAAACAAATTTTATCTTGAGGCCCATGTCAAACTGCGGCCGGTAGAACTGTCCGTGAGCGGTGTATATGTCTGCGGGCTTGCCCATTCGCCCAAGCCGCTTGACGAGGTGATTGTGCAAGCCCAGGCAGCTGCTGCCAAGGCTGCCATGCCGCTTGTCAAGGGATTGGTCTCAGTTGAACCGATTGTCTCACATGTCAACAAGGATCTCTGTATTGGCTGCGGCTTATGCGAAAGTCTATGTCCTTATCAGGCCATCCGGATACAAAAAGTTGACAAAACACGAATTGCCGAGACCATTGTCGCTTCATGCAAGGCCTGCGGTATCTGTGCTTCCCATTGTCCGACCTTTGCCATCAACATGGGCGGCTTTACCAACGATCAGATCATTGCCCAAATCGAGGCATTCGGTAAGTCTTAAGGAGGAGTAATTTAATGAGTAAGGATATGTTCCAACCCAAAATACTGGGCTTTCTCTGTAACTGGTGTTGTTACGCAGCAGCCGATGCTGCAGGCGTTTCCCGTTATCAATATCCACCGAATCTCAGGACCATCCGGGTGATGTGCACCGGTCGGCTTGATCCAGCTTTTATACTGAAAGGTTTTGCTGAAGGCGCCGACGGCATCTTTACCGGTGGCTGACAACCCGGCGAATGTCATTACCAGGTTGGTAATTATGATGCGATGGGAGTGAGTGCACTGGTAAAAAAGGTACTCGCAGAATCAGGAATAAATCCGGAACGGTTTAATCTTCAGTGGGCCTCTGCTGCCGAGGCACCAAGGTTTGTCAAACTGATCACCGAGTTTACAGTTGCTATAAAAAGACTGGGACCACTCGGTCAGGCCGAGGGCCTTGACCCGGCAACGGTAAAAACAAAAATTGCCAACGGCCTCAATCTTGTCAGTAACCGAAAACTGCGAGTAAGTTTCGGCAATGTCACCAAAACCATCCGCAAAGACGGCACTTTTACCCAAGAATTTATTACCAGTCTAGTGGATGAAAAACTCTCGACCGGAATTACGGCGGGATTGATGGAGGAGGGGATACTGACATCTCTCAAGGCCAAAAACCAAACATCCAGTGCCACTCTTGCCAATGAACTCGGCATCTCAACCGAACAGGTTGAAAAAATTCTAGCTGCCTTTAATAAGCAGGGCAGAGTTGTACAGGCTGGTGACATCTGGAGCCTTGCCTAATCGAATTAGACATAGTTTATGACAGATTTTGAGTATTGCGAGAAAATGCGGTTTGTCTTTCCTGGAATGACAAACCGCATTTTATTATTGGATTAATGAAAATCATTTATGGTATAAACAAGTATGTCTGGCCATAACTTGTACATTTATCAGTCTGACGAGATCACACATTATGCCGACCATTTTACTTGTTGATGACGATTCGTTAGTGCAGAATGTTACCAAGGAGTTACTTGAATTCTTAGGATATACGGTCTTAAGTGCTACAACCGGCAAAAAGGCTATTGAAATCGTTCAGGAGCAGAAGGATATGGTTGATCTTGTACTTTTGGATTTATCACTTCCGGATGTTAACGGAGTCGAGTTGATTCCGATATTTAAAAAAATAAATGAGAAAATCCCAATTATTGTCTGCACCGGCAGTCTGTTTAATGATGATGACGCTGACACCTTTGCACAAAACAATATAAAGGCTATTCTGCAAAAACCCTTTGATTTTGACACCATTAAAGATACCTTACTCCGTCTCCTGCCTCCTCGCCCCTGATTGGCTGACAAACTCTGTCTTCGGGCCGGGCAGCTCCAATCTCGCCTATCGACTCGCGCAAACAGCTGCAATAAGCTCGGCGTTTCTGAGGGAATAGGATAACATGACAAATCGTCCTGCAACCATTCATGCCGTAATAGCCTTTTTTCTACTCTCCGCCTTAATTTTCTTCCTCTACTCGCAAACACTGCATGCGCCGTTTCTTTTTGATGATGATGTCAATATCCTGGGCAATCCCAGTGTGCGGATCACAGAACTTAACCTCCACAGTTTAGCGCACGCGGCATTGGACAGTCCGATGGCCAGTCGACCGATATCCAATATCAGCATTGCACTTAATTATTTTTTCCACGGTTATTCAACAACAGGATATCACATCACAAATATCATTATCCATCTTCTTAATGGGATATTTCTCTATCTTTTTCTAAAAACGACTCTTGATCTTCTACCGGCGAAAAACCCGGCGGCCAATAGCAATGACCTGATTGCTCTTATCACAACCGGACTATGGCTCATCCACCCGCTCCAGACTCAATCCGTATCCTATATTGTTCAGAGGATGAACAGCTTAGGTGCCATGTTTTTTCTTATCTCCTTGCTCCTCTACATCAAGGCAAGGTTGTCCGACCTACCATTCAGATATTGGCTGTATGCCGCTAGTTGTATCGCTGCTCTTCTAGCTTTCGGCTCAAAGGAAAACACTGTTTTTCTGCCTTTCTTTATCTTCCTTTACGAATGGTATTTTTTTCAGAATCTAGACAGGCAGTGGTTAAAACGCCATCTTCTCCCCATATTCGGAATCATATTGCTGCTTGGCACAATTTCCATAATATATTTAGGAGTAAACCCTTGGCAAACTATCCTCGACTCTTACAAAACCCGTGATTTCACCCTTGGTCAACGCCTTCTGACCGAACTCCGGGTAGTGGTACACTATATCAGCTTGATTATCTTCCCATATCCGGCCAGACTTACTGTAGATTATGATTTTCCTGTTTCAATTTCCCTCCTCAATCCTGCAAGTACGCTTTTATCATTATTGGTCATCATAGCCATTCTGATTTATGGCGTAAGGATTGCCACAAGAGACAAACTCACCTCTTTCTGTATCATATGGTTTTTCGTCAATCTCATTATTGAATCAAGTGTAATCGGTCTTGAGATCATTTATGAACACCGAACATATCTGCCGTCTATGCTGGTTATTCTACTATTAGTGCAAATCGGGGACAAAATACTTAAACATGGGTATATAAAAATCTCCATTGTTGCTCTGATTTTTCTATGCTTTTCCTGCTGGACTCATGAACGAAACAGGATCTGGGCAGATGATTTGGCTTTCTGGCTGGATAATGTGCAAAAATCTTCCGGCAAGGCCCGTCCCCAAAACAATTACGGAAAAGTGCTCAAAGCAAAAGGCAGAATTGATGAAGCCATCTATCATTTCAAAGAGGCGATACGCATCAATCCGCATTATGATCAGGCCCACTACAACCTAGGGAATGCATTAGAAGGTTCAGGGATGCTGGAAGAGGCGCTAGGGCATTATGAAGAAGCGATCAGAAGTAATCCCAAATTTGCCTTGGCACACTACAATATGGGAGTCGTCTATGAAAAAATGGCAAAACCGACAGAAGCTGCCAACCATTATATAGAAGCGATTCGCCTCAAATCGAATTATGCAATGGCCTACAACAATCTTGGGATCCTCTATGCTAAGCAGGGTGATTATCAAAAAGCTCTGGAGCATTTTGAGACGGCCTTAACCCTCCAACCTGATGACACTTTTGCCCGTCAGAATATCAACCGTTGTCGGATATTGATGAACAATCGCCAGTAGTTTTAGTGCCTGGTCGGACAACCAGCTGGCCACAGGCAGCTCCAATATCCGCACCCCGACTCGTTCTAACAAGTACGGTAAACCCGGCATCCCAGAGAATCTGTTGAAAGGTATCGATCCTTGCCTGCGGAGGACATTTATAAAGCATATTTTTTGATTCATTAAAAGGCAGCAGGTTGATCTTGCAGCGGATGCCCCTTAACTTTTTGACAAGTTTTTTCGCATCCTCGGCTGAATCGTTCACGCCGTCAATTAAAATATATTCGAACATGATCCGCCGGCGCGGGGGGAGGGGATAGGCACGGCAGGCGGCAAGCAGGGTGTCGACAGGGTAAGTTTTGTTGACCGGCATCAATTGACTGCGCAGGCTGTCGTCTACCGAATGCAGTGAGACCGCCAGGTTTACTGCGGCGGTTCTTTCTCCCAGTTCCCGCATTTTTGGCACAATACCGCAGGTTGATACGGTGATCCGGCGTTCGGAAAAATCAAGTCCTCGCTGGTCGAGCAGGATATCCAGAGCAATTATCAGATTATCAAGATTGAGCAGAGGTTCGCCCATGCCCATGAACACCAGGTTATTCAAGCCGGTTTTCTCATGAATTTCCTGATTTTCTTCTGGGGTTACAATCTGGGTAGCCAATATTTTTTTTACAGCCAATACCTGGTTGATGATTTCAGCCGGCCGCAAATTGCGACTAAAGCCCATAGTGCCGGTAAGACAAAAAGCACAGCCCATCGCACAGCCGACTTGGGTTGAAATGCAGAGGGTTGCTCGATCTCCTTCAGGAATAAGGACACTTTCGATTAGAGCTTGGTCGTCTAATTGAAAGGCAATTTTTATGGTGCCGTCCTTCGAGGTCTCGATTGTTTGCGGTTGCAGTGAGCTGATCCAGGCTTTGTCTGCCAGTAGCTGCCGAATCTCCTTTTTCAGATTCGTCATCTCGGCAAAATCAGTAACACCATGCTTATAAAGCCAGGCAAAGATCTGACCAGCCCTATAGTTAGGCAGGCCCAACTGCAGGACAAAATCGGTCAACATCGAAGGTGACAAATCTTTGAGATCAATAAGGTTCATAATTATAGTGCCCGTCTAAATTCCGGAACAAGCGGTACGTTTCCTGATATGGCGTTGGCAATGGTTGCCAATACCTTTTCACGGTCCCGGGAGAGGCGGCAATCAATCGGCAGATAGTTAGAGGCATGATTGCTGTGAAAAAGGACTCGATCCAGATGAATATTGTCGACCATGGTGTAAAGTTCGGCTAGAAGCCCCATTTGATCAGGAAGTTGGAAAACTCCTTGCCCAAAGAGTTCATAGAGCGGGGTGTTCTCAAGCAGCATCAGGGTAAGTACGCCGATATGGTTGGGCTCCATGGCGGTGAGGACCTTACCGGTATCTTTTGCATGTTCCTGAGATAACGAACTACCGGCAATACCCAGCAATACGGTAACCGAGAGAAATATCTCCGCCTCTCTTGCTTTGCGGCCGGCCGCAATCATGATAGCAGCGTCGGCCCCCTTGCGAATGGCTTGCAGGGTTGCATCATGGCCGCTCTCAAGCCCCAGATAAATTCGGGCCAGACCACTGCTCTTAAGTTTCCGAAGGTCATCGACGCTTTTCGCCCGCAGACTTCTGGCATTAGCGTAAAGACTTATCCGACTGATCCAGGGCAAACGTTCTTTAATCAGTGCGAAAAGGTTTAGCAACTTGGGTTGCGGCAGGCTTAGGACATCCCCATCAGCGAGGAATACCCGTTTAAGTTTCCGGCAATAGCGGGCGGCAAAATCAAGATCCTGTTCAATAGTTTCTTGATCCTTGATCCGGAACTCAACATCCTTGTATGTTCCACAGAATGTACAACGATTATACGAACAACCGACCGTTACCTGCAGGATGATGCTGTCCGCCTCACTCGGCGGCCTGATAATCGTGCCCTCATAATGCATATCAGGTTGTCAGGCTTAAACAAATGAGAAGTGTCAACGGTTCCCAGCCTCGAACTCCTGCATGAATTCTACCAATTTCACTACTCCTTCCTTAGGGAAGGCATTATAAACGGAAGCCCTGATTCCGCCAACTGAACGATGGCCTTTTAAACCGTTTAAACCAATAGCAGTGGCTTCTTTAACAAACTTTGCTTCCAGCTCCGGTGTCGGTAGATTGTAAGTTATATTCATCAAAGACCGTGATTCAGGTTTTGCATGCCCCTTATAAAAGAGACTTGAATCGATAGCTTTGTAAAGGAGATCGGCCTTTTCCTGGTTCATCCGCTCCATAACCGTTAAACCACCTAGTTTTTTCAACCATTTTAATACCAGACCGATGGCATAGATGGAGAAACAAGGGGGAGTATTAAACATCGATCCCTTATCAGCATGGGTTTTATATTTTAACATAGTGGGAATATTGGCCGGAGCTTTATCGAGGAGATCCTCGCGGATGATGACCACGGTACAACCGGCCGGTCCCATATTTTTCTGGGCTCCGGCAAAGATGATGCCGAACCGGCTGACATCCAGTGGACGGGACATGATGTCCGAAGACATATCGCAGACCATAATATGATCCGTAACCGGAAACGTGGGAAACTGGGTTCCATAGATTGTATTATTAGAGACAAAATAGAGATATTCAGAACCAGCAGCCACTTCATACTCACCAGGAGCAGGAACGCGATCAAATTTGGTGTTTTCACTGGAATAGGCCACCACAACATTACCAAACAATTTTGCTTCTTTAATGGCGTTAGTTGCCCAGGTTCCCGTATTGAGATAGGTGGCGGTTTTGCCAGGTCCAAGCAGATTCATGGGTACCATGGCAAATTGGGTAGAGGCGCCACCCTGCAAGAAGAGTACCTTGTAGTTGTTCGGCACATTCATGATCTCCCTGATCAAGGACTCGGCCTCATCAGTAATAGCGATGAACTCCTTGCTGCGATGGCTCATCTCAATCAGACCAATGCCCATGGCATTATAGTTGACAATGTCTTTGGCTGCCTGCACCAAAACCTCTTGCGGGAGAGTAGCTGGACCAGGGCTGAAATTATAGATTCTGTCAGGCATGCTTTCTTGTCCTCCAAGACAATATTGGTAAATTAAATGACTCCAAGCAGTTATGCTGAGATCAAATTAAGATAATTAATATATTTTTTACAGGATTGATTATGTATGGTTTTAATAAAAATGTAAAAAAAATAATGTACCGGAACAATGACTGTTGGACAATCATTAATTCATCCGCTTTTCTGATTCCTGTTGATTATTTCTGTAAAGATAGTTCTAGTGTTAGTTATCAGGAAAACTAATGGATCATAACTTATTGTATAGTTGTTATAAATAAATCGTAATAACAATAGAATAGAATATATATTTAATGCATTTTATTAACCTGGCTATCGATAATAAAATAATTGCGCTCATTGGTCCAACCGGCATAGGTAAGACTAAACTCTCGCTTGCCATGGCTGAGGCCTTCTCTTGTGAAATTGTCAGCGTCGACTCCATGCAGATTTATCGCTTCATGGATATCGGCACAGCTAAAGCTACTCATGAAGAGAGGCAGAGGGTTCAGCATCATCTCATAGATATCGTGGACCCGGATACAGAGTATAATCTGGCCAGATATATAGAGGACGCACAACAGGCCTGTAACAATATTGCAGCGCGCGGCAAAACCCCATTACTGGTTGGGGGAACCGGGTTATATCTCAAAGGACTCTTAGAGGGGGTATTCTCCCTGCCCCCGGTAAAAGAATCACTGAGAAAAGAGTTGCAGCAGCAGTTGGCGGAAAAGGGCAGGGCATCTCTGTATTCCGAATTACAGAGCATTGATCCTGAGAGTGCTGCACGAATCCACCCGAACGATACCCATCGATTACTGCGGGCGCTGGAGATTTTCTATGCTACCGGTATTCCTTGGGCAGAACACCAACAAAGCTATAACTATGGGCCGCCTCTGCGAAATGTCTTGAAAATAGGGCTGACCTGCGATAGAGAAGAACTTTATCAGCGCATCAATGCTCGTGTGACCACCATGATTGAAGAGGGCTTCCTGCAAGAAGTACAAAAACTTCTGGAGAGAGGATACTCCCCGGATTTACCATCGATGAAATCATTGGGATACCGACACTTGCTATGCTTTATAAGTGGCGAATGGTCTTGGGATCACGCTGCGTTCATTCTGGCTCGAGACACCAGGCGTTATGCAAAACGTCAGTTTACCTGGTTTCATAAGGATGAAAGCATCAATTGGTTTAACCCGCAACAACAAAACGAGATATTTTCCTTGATAAACAACTTCTTAATGTCATAAAGCGGAAGAGCGAGCAACGATGAATCTTCCCAATCTTATAACTCTTATCCGGATACTGCTGATCCCTTTGTTAGTTATTTTTTTAATTGAAGGCAATATGACTTCTGCCTTTATTCTTTTTGTAATAGTTGGTATAAGCGATGCCCTTGATGGCTTTATTGCCAGACTTTTCAATCAAAAAACTCGACTTGGTTCCTTTCTTGATCCAATTGCCGACAAACTGCTGCTTACAACCTCTTATGTAACTTTAGCCACTATGCATTTCTTACCAGCCTGGTTAGCGGTTCTGGTGGTGAGTCGAGATGTGATTATCATGGGTGGCATTGGTATTCTTTTGTTTAACAAAAGGCTAATCGAATTTAAGCCAACCTTTGTCAGCAAAATAACAACATGTGTACAACTTTTGACTGTCAGTTTTTTTCTTGGCCAGGATTATATCAAAAATCTGAGCTATCTTGAACCATACCTGATTATTATTACGGCTTTTTTCACACTCCTCTCCTGGCTGCAATATATTATTATTGGCCTTAAGCTTCAGGGGAAACCGGAATAAACCAAAACTTTTAGATTTTTACAATACAAATATTACGTAAAATCAATAGAATAAGATTACAAGTTAATAAAAACTATGAAGACAAATATCCCTGAGTTAATTTGGCGCCAGCGCCCTTGGAATGAAAAAAACTGCCGCAATATTGCCAAAACATTGAATATGCCTTTGGAAATTGCCGCAATATTAAATCAACGAGGTTTTACTGAACCCTCAGAGGTCGAAGCGTTCTTGCGTCCAGTGCTTGCTCATCTGCCATCGCCAATGCTCATGAGAGGCATGCTGAAAGCAGTAGAATTGCTGGCTGATGCGCTTGACATCACCTGCCAAAAAACCAGGAAGCCTGTCATAATCTATGGTGATTACGACGTTGACGGGATTACCGGTTCAGCTCTGTTATTTCATTTTCTGCGCTCCCTTGGTATGCAGGTTGAGTGTTATATACCCAATAGATTAACTGAGGGATATGGTTTACATGAGGAAGCAATTACACTGCTGCACGAACGGATACAAAAACATAACAACGGTCAGGCAACCAATCCGATTCTTATCACTGTGGACTGCGGCATTACAAATAATCTAGAGGTGATTATTGCTAAAAAACTGGGGTTTTCTGTAATAATCACAGATCATCACCAACCTCAATCGCTACTACCTGAAGCAGATGCAATCCTTAATCCTTTGCAGCCGGAGTGTCGTTTTCCATTTAAACAATTGGCCGGGGTAGGAGTAGCCTTTTATTTGGCAATGGGACTCCGTACTCATCTTAAAAATGTCGGATATTGGGCAGTCGACGACAGAGTATTACCAAATCTTAAACAATATCTTGACCTGGTTGCCCTCGGCACAATCTCAGATATGGTGCCATTATTGGGGCCAAACAGAGTTATGACCATGGCCGGACTCGAAATAATTTCCAGAACTCCCTGTCTAGGAATTAAAGCACTTATGGACAAAGCTGAATTTGAAGGGGGAATACCTACAACAGAAGATGTTGCCTTTAAAATCTGCCCAAAAATCAATGCTGCAGGCAGGGTTGGAGAGCCGGAAATCGCCTTTAGGCTTCTTATTACCCAGTCAATGTCGGAAGCAATACAGCTGGCTACTGAACTTGAAGATGCCAATAATAGCAGAAAAAATATCGCTAATTTGGTATATGAATCAGCACTGGCTCAAGCTAACAGCGAAATCAGGAAAAACAAGACTTCATTAGTACTTGGCAGTGCAGAGTGGCATCTTGGAGTGTTGGGGTTGGTGGCGACAAAAATTATGAAGTTATATAATCGTCCAACTTTGATATTTCGATTTGAAAATGGGATTGCCAAGGGATCAGGACGATCGATTATCGGCATAGATTTAAACGAAATTCTAGCTAGTTGCAAAGAATATTTAATAAATTACGGAGGCCATAAAAGTGCCGTGGGCTGTACAATGCTAATTGCCAATTACTCTAAATTTGCTGAAAAGTTCGAAAAAGAAATTCAAAAAAATATCAAACATGCCGATTTACAGACAATACTATGGATTGATTTCAAAATTCAGCCCTCTGAACTAAATTCAGTAAATTTTATGAAATATTACAAAATGTTACAGCCTTTTGGCATCGGAAACGAAGAACCTGTATTCATCAGTCCGGCAGCAAATAAACTTGTGCAACCGAGACAGATGGGCAAAAACAGCCTCAGATTTGTCTGGCAGGAAGATAATTTTTCATGCAGTGGTTATGGTTTTGGTTTAGGAGATATCGTCGAGAGTCTTAAAAACAATCCTGCTATAATAGCCTACAAACTGCGCAATAATGTATTTCGTGGCGTCAGCCGTTGGGAAGTCAAGACAGAAGACATCAGAGTAGTTTTAACAGATTGATTTTACTGGATTTAATATTACTATACATAATATACATTATGCGACATTATGAATTATGGCATTCAGGAGAGACAACTTTATGAACCGTGATGTTTATCAAGAACCATTAGTCAGCCGCTATACAAGTCGTGAAATGCAGGAAACTTTTTCCGAACGGACCAAGATTGAAACATGGCGACAATGCTGGGTCGCGTTAGCTGAGGCCCAAAACGAACTTGGCCTGTCCGATCTGGTCACCCAAGCAATGGTTGATGAACTTAAAGCGAATGTTCACAATATCGACTTTGAGTTGGCGGATCAGAAAGAAAAAGAGATAAGGCATGATGTTATGGCGCATGTTTTCGCTTATGGCGTTAAATGTCCTACGGCTGAACCCATTATTCATCTGGGAGCTACATCTCAGTTTGTTGTCTGTAACACGGATCTGATCCTCCAAAAAAAGGCTCTCCAAATCATTACAAGACAACTAGTTAACGTAATTGCAAATCTTGCACGATTTGCACGAAAACACAAGGAGTTGACAACATTAGGTTATACACATTATCAACCTGCCCAACCCACTACAGTTGGAAAACGCAACACTCTTTATATTCAAGACCTGCTCATCGATCTTGATTATATAGAACACCTGGGCAGCCAAATCAAGGCACGGGGAGTAAAAGGAACGGTCGGCACCCAGGCTACATTTCTTGAACTCTTCAAGGGCGATCACGACAAAGTCCGACAACTCGACGAGCTAGTTGCCAAAAAGCTTGGGTTTGATGATGTTTTTCCGGTAACCGGTCAGACCTACACTCGAAAACTGGATATGAAAACAGCCGAAACTCTTGCCGGTATCGGAGCTACCGCCCATAAGTTTGCTGTTGATCTGCGCCTGCTCTCCAACCTCAAGGTCCAAGAAGAACCATTCGCCAAACATCAAGTTGGCAGTTCCGCCATGGCTTATAAACGCAACCCAATGCGCTCCGAACGCCTAACATCAATTTCTCGTAAACTTATTGGCTTGGTTAATGATTTTTCTCACACTTATGCCAATCAATGGTTTGAACGTACCCTGGATGACTCAGCAATAAGACGCATGGATATACCGCAGGTCTTTCTTTTGACTGATGCAATATTAAGATTATTTCTTAATATTACTAACGATATGGTTGTTTATCCGAAACAAATTGAACGCCATTTAAAACTTGAATTACCGTTTATGGCCACTGAAAAAATCCTGATGGCCTGTGTAAAATGGGGCGAAAGCCGGCAAGAGATGCACGAGATTATAAAAAATCACTCAGTCGCCGCCGGTAAGGCCGTTAAAGAGGAAGGCAAAGATAATGACTTGCTTGAACGCCTTGGCAAAGATAACAAAATCCCCTTTGACCAAAAAGAGCTTGAAAATATGGTTGTGACAAGCAGCAACCTGTTTGCCGGTCGAGCCACACAGCAAACCGAAGAATTTCTTAGAGAAGTGGTCGAAGAGCGCCTTGAAAAATATAAAAATTTCCTTGGTGAATCTGATGCAACTGTATCCGTATGATTTTCAACTCGAAACGATAGGCTGCAGACTATATAAACAACTCGATTCTGCTCATATATCATATGTTTCCTCAACAGGCTTGATCAGTGTTGTATATTATGCTAGATAACCATGAATTTTTAACCATTTATCTAAGAATTCACCCTAGTCGAATCCATATTCTGCTCTTTATTATGCAAGGCTATGACGGCTTAGCTACAATCACCACCCTGTCCTCTCAACAAGGCTTGGTTGCAATAAAATTTTCAAAAACTGTGCAGCATGATGTTTTTCGACTCCTCAGCAACTTGGCAGCAACTTTAATTGCCCAGCCTGAAGTTACAATTAATCAACAAGAGAAAATATATTAAACATGTTTCGTATTGTTCTGATTTTATGTGTTTTATTCTATTACTCTTTATCAATGGTTTCAGCTGAAGAATCGAGCAGCCAGAAAGTTGTTACACTCAAAGAGTGTATTGCTGAAACCCTTACCAAAAGTCCATTGGTTACTTACTCAGTATCTGATATTGAAGAAAAACAGCAAGCATTAGAAGCGACCAAACTCAATCGCCTCCCCTTTGCTTCTTTCCAATACGGCCACACCTTTCAACCGGACGCTTCCACATCAGATCATTACTTCTATTACTCCTTTACCATTGAACAACCTGTTTATACGGGCAGATCAATCACTACCGCCATTGAAATCGGCGGACTGAATGTTATGTACTCCAACTCATCTTATCGCAAAACCAAAAACGATATTGTCTACAAAGTGCATCAGGCCTATTTCGATTTTTTACGTGCCAAAAAATTTGAGGATATTGCTCAACAATCATTGCTGCAACTGCAATCCCATTTTAAAGATGCCAATGCCTTTTTTGAAGCCGGACTGATCCCAAAAAACGATCTGTTGTTAAGCGACTTACAACTAGCTCAAGGCGGACAGGATCTTCTCAAGGCGCAAAACAGTGTCCAGCTCTCCCAGGCTGCATTAAATCTGCTGATGAAAAAACCGGTGGATTCTACTCTGCTTATTCAGGACGTGCCTGATTTCATTCCACGCCTTACTACCTGGAATGAATTGGTTGCCAAGGCCAACACTGAAAGAGCCGAGATATCTCAAGCCGAAATCGCCGTTCAGCTGGCTGAAAAGAATATTACTGCGGTCAAATCAGCTTATCTCCCAACCGTAGCGGTTAGCGCCTCTTATATGAGACAAGGAGATCATCCTCTGGCGGAATCATACCAGTTCGGAGCCAGTGAGGTTAAAACCATGGAGGCAACGGCTCGCTGGCGTTTCTGGACATGGAGACAAAATCGCTACAAGGAGGAAGAGGCCATTAGAAGTATGAGCAAGGCCAGAGATCTTCGTGAAAACCTCATTGATTCTATTCTCCTCGAACTTAGACAAGCCTTCTTAACCATGCAACAATCTGAAAAAAATATAGCCCTCAGCAGACAGGCTATTGAGCAGGCAAAAGAGAATTATCGTATCAGTGAAGCCCGTTACCTTGCCCAGCTATCAACCTCCACCGAGGTTTTGGATGCCAACACCTTACTGTTACGTTCACAGACCAATTATTACAATGCCCTTTATGAATATAATCTGGCCTGGGCCGCCATTGACCGGGCCACCGGCACTCTGGCTGATTATTGATGAAACAAAACCTAATAACAAATACTCCGCCAGATAGTCGTGCCCGGTTTAATTATCTGCCTAAAACCGTTTACATCTTTCTCTGTATAATTGGCTTTACAGTCATTATATATGCAAATACGCTTAACTCCCCGTTCACCTTTGATGATTTTCACAACATCACAGACAATCAAGCGATTCAGCTCAACCGCCTAGGGCCAGTGGAGATTTGGCGAGCCGCTTTTCAAAGCGCCAATCCGACTAGGCCGATTGCCAACATCAGTTTTGCCCTCAATTTTTATTTCCACCAGTTCGCCCTGCCTGGCTACCATGTCGTTAATATTCTAATTCATGCCCTCTGCAGTTGCCTGCTCTATATATTCCTCAGAATGACTCTGAATCTGCCCCTGCTTTATGGAAAACATGGCTCAACCTCAACTGATGCTGTGTCGTTTGCCACTGCCATAATCTGGACAGTACACCCCCTAAATACCCAATCCGTAACCTATATTGTCCAACGCATGAACGCGTTAGCCGCCCTGTTCGTCCTGCTCACTTTAATTTGTTACATTCAGGTACGTCTTTCAACCAATCGGCATGGAAGATGGGCCTGGCTCACCGCGACATTCATCTCAGGATGCCTTGCGTTAGGCAGTAAAGAGAATGCTGCCACCCTGCCGTTCATCATTTTGCTCTATGAGTTATATTTTTTTCAAGATCTTGATTGGCAATGGTTAAAAAAACAAGCGCAACTAGCCCTAGGCTTCGTGGCTTTTTTCACTGTTTTAGGAGTGATCTATCTTCAAGGCAAACCTATTGTTATGCTGACTGAAACCTATGCCCAACGCGACTTCACTCTCATCCAACGCTTACTGACCGAATTACGCGTGGTCGTTTATTATCTTGAGCTTTTTTTCTTCCCCCACCCTTCCCGCTTGAACCTTGTGCACGATGTGCCGCTCTCCATCTCATTGACAGCCCCTGTAACCACCCTTTTTTCCCTGGTTTTCATCATTGGTTGTCTATCCTGGGCCATCTGGAAGGCCGATAAAGAGAGGCTTCTCTCTTTCTGTGTTCTCTGGTACTTCGGAAATCTAGTTATAGAATCCTCAGTTATAGGTCTTGAAATTATATTCGAACATCGCACCTATCTCCCATCCATGCTGGTCAGCCTACTAACCGTAATCTTGATAACCCGATACCTGAAACAAAAATCCTGGCAGATTGCGCTGCTTTTTATAGTTGTGCTGCTCTGCTCTTACTGGACGTATTCCAGGAATCAGGTCTGGAGTGATGAAGTCACGCTTTGGACGGATTGCATGCAAAAATCGCCCGGACTTGTCAGACCGCATGAAAATCTTGGCAATGCCCTGGATGATCAAGGGAAAAGGCAGGAGGCTACCGTCCAATATCTTGCCGCCCTCAAGATCAATCCTGCTGCCGATGGTGTCCACTACAATCTTGCTCTGGCCTTATACCGGATTGGCAGATTGTCAGAAGCAAAAAAGCATTTTACGGAATCTCTTCGACTCAAACCGCTGAATCCCGATGGCGTCTACTATCTCGCTGCCATTGCTGAACAAGATGGTAATCACCAACTTGCTGCCCAGTTATATATAGAGGTGCTTAAACTCGATCCCAACTATATGAATGCCCGATACAGGCTGCAAATCCTAAAACAAAAGGGAGTCTTTCGTAAATAAGTTGCCGAGCAACACGCCTCAATAGTTGCGATGGCCAAGAAAAAAGGCTATTACTAAAGCCTTTGCAACCCCTAATCCTCTAAATATTTTATGTTAACAACTCACCAGACAGAATTCTGACCATGCTGCCCCAGAAACACGCCTATATAGAGACATTCGGCTGTCAAATGAATGAACGGGACTCTGAAATCATGGCCCAGCTTCTTGCAGCCGACCATTACGCGGCTACTAATGATATGCAGGCTGCTGATCTCATCGTCATCAATACCTGCAGCATTCGAGACAAGGCCGAACAAAAAGCTTACAGTCTGCTCGGGCGTCTCAGGATCATGAAGAGAGCGAATCCTGCCCTGATCATAGCTGTAACCGGTTGCGTTGCTCAGCAGAACGGTGCCGGCCTGCTGAAACGCATGCCATTTGTAGACCTGATCATCGGTCCCCAAAACATTTATCGCCTGCCGGAGCTTTTAGATCAACAGACGGTCCGGCTTAGTTCTTCGACCCGTTCCAGGCGATGCCAGATAGCAACAACCCTCTCCCCTGCTTTCCGGATTCCGCCTTTTCTGCCGACCATCACTAAACCATCATTTAAACGTTTTATCACCATCATGCAGGGATGTAATAATTTTTGCACCTATTGCGTGGTCCCCTATACCAGAGGCAGAGAGATAAGCCGAAGTGCTGCCGATATCCTCAAGGAAATTAACCATCTGGTAGATAACGGCATTAAAGAGGTCACCTTGATCGGCCAGAATGTCAACTCTTATGGACGGGATGACAGCAGCAGTACCGGCCACTCATTCCCGGAACTGCTGCGGGCTGTAAATGCGATTAAAGGACTTGAGAGGATTAGATTCACTACTTCCCACCCTAAAGATCTCTCCCTTGACCTTATCGGTTGTTTTGCCGAACTTAAGAAGCTCTGCACCCACTTCCATCTTCCGGTGCAGTCCGGATCTAATCGCATTCTAAAACGGATGAACCGGAAATATTCGATTACCAGTTACCTTGACAAGGTGACCATGTTGCGCAAAATTAATCCGGAGATTACACTAACCACCGATATCATCGTCGGTTTCCCCGGCGAGACCGATGCCGATTTTGAGGAAACCATGGAACTCATTGATACCGTCCGCTTCGATGGCGGTTTTTCCTTTAAATATTCTGACCGGCCTAGTGCGGTTTCCGCCGGATTTCCCGACAAAGTTCCCGAAGAGATAAAAGATTTCCGTCTGAATCGTCTGCAAACCAGACAGAATGAGATAACGCAGGAACAAAATCAACAAGTTGTCGGCAGCGTCTTACCGGTCATGATTGAAGGGCTGAGTAAAACAGTCGCTGGTCAATGGCATGGTCGAACCAGCGGCAACATTATCGTTAATTTTATTTCATCCAACCACCTGCTTCCAGGTCAGATTGTCAATATCGAGATTGCTGAGGCCGGTCGCAACTCTCTACGAGGAGAACATAAACTTGATTGATCTACATACCCATACCCTGTTCAGTGATGGCGAACTGGTACCGGCCGAGCATCTTAGGCGGGTCGAGGTACTCGGTTATGAAGCGATTGCCATAACTGATCACGCTGACTCCTCAAACCTGGATTTCATCATTCCACGGATTGTCAAGGTTGCCGAAGATCTGAACAGATACTCACGGACCAGACTCATCCCCGGCATTGAACTTACGCATGTGCCGCCGGCCATGTTTGCCGAGTTGGTTGCCCTAGCGCGAAAGCTTGGGGCAAAAGTGGTAGTGGCGCACGGAGAAACCGTTGTCGAACCGGTGATGGCCGGCACTAATCGGGCCGCAATTGCGGCCGGTGTCGACATCCTTGCCCATCCCGGCTTTATTACCAGGGAAGAGGCGCTGCTGGCAAAACAGCAAGGTGTTTATCTTGAACTGACCGGTCGTAAAGGCCACTCCCTTACCAACGGCTATGTTGCTAAAATCGCGGCTGAAACCGGGGCGCTGCTCATGGTCAATGCCGATGCCCATGGCCCAGGAGATTTTCTCACCGCAGAGATGGCCAGGATGGTTGCCCTCGGCGCCGGTCTTAGCGAAGAGCAGTACACCCAACTCCGTAAAGTGATGAGCAGTTTTATTACTAAATTGGTCTGACCTGCTGCAGATATCTCCTCCAAGCAAGCACTCGTGCCGGGCGCACAAAAAAAGCAGGTGGATAAAAAATCTATCCACCTGCTTTTTTAAATTAAATACAACGTATAAAAATTGATATTCGGCAGTTAAGCACCAAAATCAATCTTTAGTCGAATGACAGACAAAACAACCTGTTCCAGCACCTGAACTAGTTGCAGATCCTGCAATCATCCCGTTGTAACTCCATCGCAACAGATCATCATTTGCAGAGCCATGAGCCCTGTGACAGGAGATACAAAGGACAATACCCCCATCAACTCTTG
>MGTA01000181.1:17150-21009 GCA_001799225.1 Deltaproteobacteria bacterium RIFOXYD12_FULL_50_9 | reverse complement strand
ATTGGGGCAGTATCATAAGCTACTGCGCCAACCGGGACTGTCAGTTGATATGCTGTATAACTAGCATACTCTGTCCCTGTATAAGTAGCGGTACTAAGATCGACATCAGTTGGATGACGGATCCATGAACCGTCATTGTCCTGACCTGCACCGGCAGCATATACCCCGTGGAAATCGCCATGGCATTTAGCACACAAACCATTAATAGAGTCGTCGGCACCAACTGTAGCGGCCGAAGGATCTGTCAATTCCCGTTTTGCGGCATAATACGAGTTATGCATAGTTGGGTCTTCATCAACTTCCCAACCAGGTTCTTCCACACCTTTAACCCCACTCAAGAAACGAAAACTATCGCCGACGGCGCCAGCGCCGGCAGTACCATCTGTTTTACCACTCTTATTGGCATGATGTCCTCCAGCGCGATGGCAACCATAGGCGTATGTTGAGCCGCTACAAGTAACCTGTTTCGTTACTGAATCACCTTCCCATGCGCCTCCATTCCAACCCGGAGGACCATTAGCAGCCAGATCAGTAATATTCTCATCTGCAGAAGTTAACCCGGCAACATTATGCATTTTTTTGGAATCAGCAGCTGTTTCTGAAAAATAGCCGCCGGCTAGACTGACTGTTCTGGTATCATAACCAACCTGAGGGACTGGCGTAGGATCGTCGTTAATTGTCGTGCCTGCGACGTTAAGCGATCCATCTGCATGACATCCAGCGCAATCCTTGTTAAGCAAGTTAGCCTTAGCGCCAACAGCCCAGCGAACGGTATCAGCGTTTGACAGCGTAACTGCCATGTCAGCACTATGAAGGTTGTTCTGACTGTAATGCATAGTATGACAAGTTGAACATATACCGGTTACAGCGTAAACCGAAGCTGGCAGAGCGCATATCCCACCTAGCGCTATCAGCCCCACCACTAATCTTTTTGGTTTCAACATCTCCATCATAGTTTTCCTCCTCATGCTTGTTTTACTCTTCAAGTTCCGCCCCCGGAACCTTTCCTTTTTAATATGCTTCTACCCAGTAATACGCATATTTTAATATAAGTACCTGCCTTTTTATATCATAATTTTACTACCAAGTCAAGAAACTGTAAGCAATATGCCTGAAAAAAGTATCTGAACTTGGAGGTTCGGCAACAGACTTGCCGGCCATACATTATCTTGTTCCCGATCCTAGCAGCTTATCTGTCTGAGCAGCTGTTTATTTTTTTTCAACCTCGGCAGTACCGGAAAGAATCGCTATTACCCGGCGGTTCTGCGCCTTACCTTCTGCCGTGTCATTACTGGCGACAGGTTTATTAGATCCAAAGCCTTCTGCTTTGAGTCGATCGGCCGGAACTTCCAATTTGTCGATAAGATACCTAAGTACACTATCGGCACGACGCTGCGAAAGCATAATATTTTTCTCGGGTTTGCCGGTCGAGTCAGTGTGCCCCTCAATTACGGCGCTGGCATCGGGATAGGATCTTATAAATTTCGCTACTTCGACAAGGGCGTTATGAAATTGTGGTTTAATTACATCCTTGTTGACATCAAACTCGATCTTTATCTGCAAGGTTACCGGTTCGAGTAGTTTGATGTTACAACCCTGCTCATCGACTTTGGCTCCGCTCGGGGTATCAGGACATTTATCTATAGTATCAATGACTCCGTCACCATCACCGTCAGGCGGGCAACCGAATTGATCAACCTTTTCGCCTTTCGGGGTATCAGGACATTTATCTATTGAGTCATTAACCCCATCACCATCACTGTCAAGCGGGCAACCAAACGGATCAACCTTTTCGTCTCTCGGAGTATCAGGACATTTATCAATTGAGTCGATAACTCCATCACCATCACTGTCAAGCGGGCAACCAAGCGAATCAACCTTTTCGCCTTTCGGGGTAGCAGGACATTTATCTATAAAGTCAATAACTCCGTCACCATCACTGTCTGAATCCGAAGAAGCGACCTTTTCCGCTTCCAATGGAACTACTTTCTCTATTACCAAAGGAATAACCTTTTCCGCACTCTCTTCGGACTGCTCTGTTTCTGTGGGAGCCTCTCCTGTAATTTCCTGTAAAACAGGGATCTTGCTTTCAAGGTTGACATCCAGAACCTGCACCCGTCTGTTAAAAAAATCGGCGACAATCACATTTCCTCGACGATCAACTGCCACGCTGGTCGGGTAATTGAACCAACCCGGCCCCGCACCACGACCGCCGAACTCAAAGATAAAACGCCCTGATCTCTGGTTAAATACCAGAATGGTGTGTCGCATATAATCGGCCACATAGATATAACCACGTTCCTTATCAATAGCAAAACCGCGCGGCCGGCTCATTTTACCGCTCGATCCCCCTTTTGTGCCGATTGCAAAAAGAAATTTTTCTTGAGGTGAATAGACATAAATCTTCCCTCTTTCCTCACTAAGCAGGTAAATATTGCCGCTTTCATCGACCAGGACATCACTAATTGTTACCGGCCCGAACTCCTCAGGAGTAAACATTTCAAGATTGGAGGCATTAATCTTGGGCAGCATTGCGGCCGGTAGCCCACTATCTCCGGTCTCTTCCGGTGCTGTATCCTTGTCGTCCGGGAGAGAAACAGATTCATGTTCTGCCGGTTTTTCAAGATTATCAACCAGATTATTGTTAAGTTGGTTGTCAACTGTTTCAGCAGGAGGCGTTAATGCTTTGTCATTGTCCTCTCCTGCCCGGGGAATCAAAATCTGATTTTTTCTGGACGATTGTTGCAGTTCTTCTTTTGCCGGAGCATCTTTCGGCTGGATTTTTATTAAGGTATCCGTGGGGATGATCCAGCGTAGAAATCGTCCCACCGAATCGAGAATTGCTACCCCCTTGGTATTGCGGCCAACTAAATAGATATTACCTTCACGACCAAGAGCAAATCGCAAAGGGGCGAATTCATCAACTCCAGGAATATTCTCAATAACAATCTCTTTTTGGATAAAAAAGGCCGCATTGAAAATAGTTATCAGTGGTTTTTTGTTTTTTTCAACAGAGGCGGACTGACAGATATATAAAGCCCCGTTCGGGGCTATCAACAGGCTTTTTGGAGCATATATACCCCGCAGAGATCCTAAGGTTATATCAGGATAATATTCCGGGCCGAAAACAGAGATCTTTGGTTCTCCCCCACCCCTGATAATGTATGTCTCTTCTGCACTATCATCATAATAAACATATGCCGGGAAATTAATGGAGCTGCCACTCTCATCCGTGTAAATAATTGCAACTACTTTAGGGACTACTGGTCCTTTATTTTCTACCGCTGAACAAATAGAAGCAAAATTGGCATTGATCAGTGCTAATCCCATCCAAAAAAAAACAACTAAGCAACGCGAGACCAAGAGGCGACGATTTTGGCCACTGATAACAAAGTCATTAAGACAACAAGTTATCTTTTTTACATAACGGAATAGCATCTTATCAGCCATATCAAACGTTCAAAAAATTGGAGTTATCTCGCATTACTTTTCTTTTTTTGATGACAATTAACGCAAACCTGCTCTCCAACCACATCCCCAATCAACATATATTTATATCTGGAACCGTGCGGATTGTGACAACTCGTGCAGGAGAACTCCCGTCCTTCACGACGCGGATCCTTGGCACTTCTAACCGGATGTTTATCAACAGGATGACCTCGTTCTACACCAGCCAGTTTGGTATGACAGCCTATACATAGTTCATAAATCGGTTTATAAAGTTGAAAACGATATGGCGTGGCATGCGGGCTATGGCATGCTGTACAGCCGCTGCCAATTAAAATGCCGTGGACAAACAACCCTTTTATATCATAAATCAATTTTTTCTTGTCGGTATGACAGGCTATGCAGAGATCTT
>MGTA01000181.1:14400-17093 GCA_001799225.1 Deltaproteobacteria bacterium RIFOXYD12_FULL_50_9 | reverse complement strand
CTGTACAGTCACCGGTACCAACCGGACCATGAACATGCTTGGTGCTTTTCCAATTCTTCTGATTCACATGACAACGAAAACAAAGAACATCAACTTTACCAAGCGGCATTGTAATTTTGTCAACCTGCGGATCGGCCTGATGACAAGTTCGACAAAAGACATTGGACACAGGGCTATGTTTCCAGGGCAGTTTTGTGACCAAATCTTTATGACAAGAGAAACATAAAGCAGAAAAAGGACCATATAAAGGTCGATCAATTTTCGTATCGGCCGGCAGTTCATCAAGGTGGCATAATGCACACTCGGCAGAGATAACTGCCTTGCCATGAAACAGATAAACAGAGGGAGAATCTAAATTCACATTAAGCAGGGACTTCAATGGTCGATAATTCACTGAGATCAGTTGCGCTCCCGGATTAACTTCAAAGACATTTTTTCCCGGTATCAGATTAAGACGATAGTGCACATAGGTAATGTTATCTTTTTGCCATTCACCAAGCGGCACAATCTTCTCGTTTTTAAACTCGATTTTCAATCTACTAAGATCATTGCGGTTTGGCAGTTTTAGCACGACATGAATATAGGGTGCTCTGGCATAATAGATTGATTGCGTGGGCGGATTGACAATGGTGTAAACCTGAGCAACCGCAGGCCTGACCTGAAACAAAACAAGTGAACAGATCATTAACGTGCTCAAAAGCAAGGAGATCATGGCGGAATTGGTGGATAATTTCATTATATGCTATCTCCTGAATTCTGAATGCCTGAGTAGTTACATTTATAATGATAACGATCAGTTCCTCTGATTTCTTTACCTTATTGCTCCATCTTGGTCAATCCAAATTTCAATGAATCTTGCGTTCATGGTGTAAAAAATCGAAGCCGCAAGGCATTCGACACCACGGACAAGGAGCTTAACGCCATTGCAGCCGCAGCAATCATGGGATTTAAGGTCGTACCGCCAAAAAAATATAAGAGTCCGGCTGCAACAGGGATGCCGACTATATTATATGCAAATGCCCAGAACAGATTCTGCTTGATATTCCGCATGGTTGCCCTGCTTAACGACAGAGCGGTCAGCACGCCATGCAGATCACCATTCATCAGCACGATATCTCCGGATTCAATTGCCACATCAATGCCGTTCCCCATGGCAATGCCTACATCAGCACGAGCTAGGGCCGGGGCATCATTAATACCATCGCCCACCATGGCTACCACGAACCCTTGCTCTTGAAGCTCGACAATTTTCTCGGCTTTCTGGTCGGGCATAACTTGCGCTATAACCTGGTCGATGCCGGCCTCCGCAGCAATGGCTTTTGCAGTCGCTTCATTATCGCCGGTAAGCATGAATAGTGTTAAACCCATCTGTTTGAGGCGGGTTACGGCCTGCTTTACTTCCGGTTTAATCTGATCGGCAACTGCAAGCAGGGCTGCAAATCTGCCATCAACTGCCAAAAAAAGCGGTGTTTTACCAGTGCTGGTAAAATTGGATATTTCCCGGTCGATCTCCAAACCACCTGATACTCGAACACTTTGTTCCGTTAAAAAAGCACGATTACCAAGTAACAAGGCATGGCCTTCAACTGAAGCCCGAATCCCCTTGCCGGGTATCGCCTCAAACTTTTCAGGCGCAAAAAGAGTAATGTTTTGCTGGCGGGCAGCACGGACAATGGCTTCGGCCAAAGAGTGCTCTGAAACATTTTCAGCACTGGCAACCAGGGCAAGCAATTTCTCCGGTTGCCAGTCATCCGCATAAATACTGAAATCGGTAAGCTCCGGTTGACCATGAGTAAGGGTTCCGGTTTTATCAAAGACCACAACTTGCACCTTTTGGGCAAGCTCCAAGGCTGCGCCGGTCTTAAAAAGAACCCCGAGTTGGGCGCCCCGACCAGTCCCTACCATAATGGATGTAGGGGTAGCAAGACCCATGGCACAAGGGCAGGCAATGACCATAACCGCAATAAAAATCCGCAAAGCGAAAGGAAAACCTGAATTGCCGGCAAAATACCAAATAAAGGCGGCAACAAGAGCAATCGTCATGACAGTTGGTACGAAATAGAGGCTTATGCGATCGGCGAGGTTAGCTATCGGCGCCTTTGACCCCTGAGCATCCTGAACCATCTTGATTATCCTGGCAAGAACCGTGTCCTCCCCTACCCGTTCGGCTCGAATCCGCAGGCTGCCGTGTTTGTTCAATGTGGCGCCGATGACTTGATCTCCCTCTTTCTTATCGACAGGCAGACTTTCGCCGGTCAACATAGACTGATCAATACTCGAACTCCCTTTTACCACTATACCGTCAACCGGAACTCTTTCTCCTGGACGGACCAGAATAAGGTCGCCGACGCCAATCTCTTCGACCGGTATCTCTACCTGTTCATCGCCCCGAATAATGGTCGTCTGTTCAGGAGTAAGGGCCATGAGTTTACGAATCGCATCGGAGGTCCGGAGCTTTGAGCGGGTTTCAAGATATTTACCTAATGATACCAAGGCGATAATAACCGCGGCAGATTCAAAATAAAGATCCATTGCCCGGGTCATCGGATCATTGCCAAACAAAATTTCAGCTACACCCCAGGTACTATATACAAAGGCTGCTCCTGTACCAATAGCGATAAGCGAATCCATGTTAGGGGAACCCTTAATGAAATTTGATATCCCATTTTTAAAAAAACTGCGGCCGCCAATCA
>MGTA01000181.1:0-14394 GCA_001799225.1 Deltaproteobacteria bacterium RIFOXYD12_FULL_50_9 | reverse complement strand
GCAAAACCAGAATAAACTGGACAACTCCGAAACTCCGCGGCGAATGGTGGGGATCAAGCCAAATCGGTAAAGGCAGACCAAACATCTCGCCCATAGATATGAATAATAAAATAATGGCGCAGATGAGGGCCGGGATCAATTTTTGCCGCATAATTGTCAGCTTATCCAAGGTCTCCTGTTGCTGTCTGCTAAACTGAGAACCTCTCTTTGGCAGATGTTCCGTATTTTGCGGGATAATGAGCTCAAACCCCAGATCATTAATTTGTTTGGCAATATCTCCCACTTTTATTAGTTGGTTATCCCAGGAGATTGTAACTATTTCTGTTGCCAGATTTACACTTACTTGCTTGATCCCGGCTTGCACGGCTAATACACGCTCAATACGAGCAGCACATGAGGCGCATGTCATGCCTCTAATTCCAAATTGTTGTTGATCCACCGTGCCTCCTTCACCTTTTTATGCAAAAAAGTTGCATGACAATAGAATTTAATTTATCTTTTAAATACTATAAACAAGGAGATCAGCTATGACAACTATCAAAATCTCAGGGATGAACTGCAAACACTGCGTTCAAACAGTCACTAAAGCCTTAGCAGCTATCAACGGCCTGGAAAATATTCAGGTTAGCCTTGAAAAAAAAGAGGCGACTTTTTCAGAAAAATCGCCGGTGGCCCATGAGGTTATTAAAACAGTAATCGGCAAGATCGGGTTTCAAGTGATTGAATAATTGACCACGGCCCCTTAAAACCGGAACAAAAAGTTCCTGCCGCTGGTAAACAGGAACTCAAAGTTCCTGTTTACCTAATTCCCTATATCTGCAGGCGTTTCAGGCCAAAAGATAACAACAATAATTATCTCCATTCCATTTCCCCTTCCACAAGGCAGTGCTATCGGAATTGCAAGTTCCGATAGCAAAACTCGCATAAAACGATAAAATAACGTAATTTCAAATCATTACCACAGATGGCATGAAATATGATATATGAATCATGAATTTTATCTGTGCCCTGGGAAACGAGACTGCCAAGGGCTTTAATTAGAGAGGATACAATATGATCAAACTAACAGGAATTATCGTTCCGACAGATTGGGATGCGAACGGAACCCCTGTTGATTTTGCCATCTCCACGTCTGACGAAATGGTTTATTTACTCCGCAGGCAAAAGGAGCTCAAGGTAAGTATAAGAAGTCTGCTGCAAAGAGAGGTCGAGATTCAAGGAATTTTTAAAGAAGAAGCAGGAAAGAAAATTTTTTATGTTAAACACCATAGACTGATTAAGCGAAATAAGAATTTTAACAGTGACAACCTTTACTCAACAAACTGAGAAACCAACTATAATTACTCATTTTTCCTTTTGGATAAATACTCCTTCAATCAAAACAATAAAACGAGAGACTAACCTGATGAAAACGATAATGCAGAACACTGAAGAAGCGGAGCCTCCTAATTCGCGTTTGACGCTTAAGCCTATAGCGACGCGCAAAACCTCCCCGCTCCACCTAGCCTCCGTATTTCCAACAAATTCACAAACAGATATATTCCGAAAGAGATTTTATCCTGACGCCAGCATGCCGGACTGGCAGGATTGGCATTGGCAGCTCCGCAACCGGATTACCGAAGTTAAGCAGCTTGAAAAAATCATTCGTCTTACCGATGATGAACGTAAGGCTATCGGTGAAGGGACTGATGCACTGCCACTCTCTATAACTCCTTATTATGCCAGCCTGCTTGCCCCTGAGGATCCAAGCCAACCGATTCGCAGATCCGTAGTTCCGGTCAGCGATGAACACATCCACTCTCCCGGAGAAGCTGAAGACCCCCTGGGAGAGGATAACGATTGTGCCGTACCCGGATTGATCCATCGATATCCTGACCGAGTACTGTTTCTAGTTACAAATTTCTGCTCAAACTACTGTCGATATTGTACTCGATCAAGATTGGTCGGCCATGAAGGGAAATATCCTTTTAGTATCGAACAGTGGAAAAAAGCCATCAACTATATTGAAGCAACCCCAAGCATCCGCGACGTACTGCTGTCAGGCGGCGATCCTCTGACTTTATCGGATGACAAGCTGGACTGGCTGCTTAGTCAACTACGGCACATTCCTCATGTCGAAATGATCAGGATCGGCACCAAGGTTCCCATGGTACTGCCGCAGCGAATTACTCCTGCCTTGGTCAAGATGCTGAAACGTCATCATCCCTTATGGATGAGCATTCATTGTACCCACCCGATTGAACACACCCTGGAAGTAAAAAAAGCCTGCGAACGCTTAGCCAATGCCGGTATCCCTCTGGGCAGTCAAACCGTACTTCTCAAAGGAATCAACGATAACATTGAAACAATGAAACAACTGGTTCACAGCCTGTTGCGCCTGCGCATTAAACCATACTACCTGTATCAGTGTGATCCGATTATCGGCTCGGCCCATTTTCGCACCACGGTCGAAAAAGGTCTCGAGATCTATCAAGGTCTACGCGGCCATACAACCGGATACGCCGTACCAAATTATGTCATCGACGCCCCTGGCGGCGGCGGCAAGATTCCTCTGCTGCCGCAAACCGTAATCGGCAGAGATGGCAACGACATCCTGCTGCGCAACTACCAGGGCAACATCTATAGATACCCTGACCAACGCGAGATTAGTACGGATGCGGATATCATCCATCTCCGCCAGTAGGGATGAAAAATTTTTCGCCCCTACAACTATAAGAGGATAACATGCATATCGGTATCACTTTTGATCTACGGGCTGACTATCTTGCCGAAGGATACGGCGAGTTGGAAACTGCTGAATTCGACCGGCCAGACACTATTATCGCCATTGAGACAACATTGCAGGAACTCGGACATCAGACCGACCGCATTGGCAATCTGAAAAGTCTGGTTGCTCGCCTGAGTGCCGGTCAGCGCTGGGATCTCGTATTCAATATTGCTGAAGGCATGTATGGTATCGGCAGGGAAGCCCAAGTCCCGGCCCTGCTGGAAGCCTACCGTATTCCTTATACATTTTCTGATTCAATGGTCATGGCGCTCACCTTGCATAAGGGCATGACCAAACATGTTATTCGGGATCTTGGCATCCCTACCCCGGATTTTCTGGTAATCGATTCTATCGACCAGGCCGCAGACATCCGTTTACCCCTGCCGCTATTTGCCAAGCCAGTTGCAGAGGGTACTGGCAAGGGGGTTGACACCGTTTCCAAAATCACCAGCCCGGACCAACTTATTCCCCTGTGCACTGATCTGCTGGCCACCTACAGGCAACCAGTTCTTATTGAGACCTATCTGCCTGGCCGGGAATTTACCGTAGGAATTGTCGGCACCGGCGCTAAAGCCCACGCCATTGGGGTGATCGAGATCATCCTCCTCGAAAACTCAGATCCGGATGTTTACTCCTATCGCAACAAGGAGATCTGTGAGGAGGTGGTTGAATACCGCCTGGCGGATGACCCTATGGCCCGGCAGGCAACAGCGATTGCGCTGGCGGCATGGCGAGGTTTAGGTTGTCGTGACGCAGGCCGCATTGATATCCGGGCCGATGGCCAGGGTGTGCCGAATTTTATCGAGGTTAATCCTCTGGCAGGCATCCATCCTGAACATTCCGATCTGCCAATTATTGCCAACCTGATCGGATTGCCGTATCGCGACCTCATTGCCACGATTGTCGATTCCGCTGCCAGCCGCTGCGGTTTATAAAGGGAGTCATGATCAAAAGCCTTATTGGTATTCTCTATAATGAACCGGCCCCGCTTGGCCATCCGTTATGGGAGTCATCAAAAGACGTCCTCGATCAAGTAGTGGCCATCGAGACAGCCCTTCAAGAACTTTCACGCCCCTGTATACGTATCCCCTTTGCCGGTGATATCAAAAAACTTTTGAACCTGCTGGAACGAAAATCCGTGACCATGGCCTTTAACTTGTGTGAGTCAGTGAACGAAAATCCCAGGCTTATCGGGCATCCCGCCGCTGTTCTTGAACTGCTTGGCATCCCTTTTTCCGGTTCTCCGGCACTCTCTCTGATGCTCACTACAGACAAATTGCTCTCCAAACAACTCCTTAAGGCTAATGGCGTAAACACTCCAGAATTTGCTCTCTATGACGGTTTTTTTTATGACGAACCTCTTGCGCTGCGCTTTCCGGTCATTGCCAAACCAAGGTTTGAGGATGCCAGCATTGGTATTGATCAGGAGTCCATCTTTACCGATAACCACTCTTTGCGCCAGGGTGTGGAAGAGCTGTATAACCTGCACGGCAGCCTTATTATAGAAGAATTCATCTCTGGTCGTGAATTTAACCTTTCGATTTTCGGCTATCCCGAACCCAAGGTTTTCAAAGCTGCTGAAATCGATTTTTCAGAATTCCCCAGTGAACTTTATCAAATTGTGGGATATCGAGCCAAATGGGATCCCACAGCTTTCGAATATCACCACTCTCCTCGACGATTTCCAGACAATCTATCTAATCTGCTTGCAGCTGATCTGCATAAAACCGCCCTTTGCTGTTATAAGCTGTTTCAATTGCGTGATTACGGCAGGATTGACTTCCGGGTTGACCAATACAACAATGTCTATGTCCTTGAGGCTAATGCAAACCCCTGCTTGAGTCCTGACGCCGGCTTTACTGCTGCGGCATATAATGAGGGCCTAAGCTTTACGGCCATAACCGCAGAATTTATCAAATTCCTTGAAATGAGAACCGTATAATGATCTTGATCAGACCATTGTTGTCAATCGATCGGGCTGCTATCCTCGAAATATTGTCCAGTAAAAACATCTTTACACAGCAAGAACTTGAGGTCGCCGCCGAACTGATCGACACGACTCTCTCCTGCCCGGAAAAAGGAGAGTACCTCATCTCCTGCGCAGTTGATTCAAACGATCGGGTGGCAGGTTACATCTGTTATGGCGAAATCCCAATGACAGAGGGGCGTTATGACCTTTACTGGATTGCCGTAGACAACCGGTTTTCACGGCAAGGAGTTGGCAAAATGCTCTTGGATTTTATGGAAGGTCAGTTGCGGAATAAAAACGGCAAACGGGTATATATCGATACGTCATCAACCCCTAATTATCTGGCAGCTCGCTCATTTTACGAAAAAAACGGCTATAATATCGTTTGTATTCTTGAGGATTTCTATCGGATAGCAGACCACAAGATAATCTTCATGAAAAAGTTGTAGTTGCTTGATGTGTTTTAGCTGTTAAACTTTTTAGCGGCAGTTGGCAAGGAATACAGAAATCTTTTGGCCAAGATCGGGAGATACCAATGCTTACCGACATTGCAGTTGACAACAACACTATCCTTATCATGCGGATTATTCTCGCTGCCTTGATGGGCGGTTTGATTGGTCTGGAAAGGGATATGCACGGTCGAGCAGCCGGCCTGCGCACCCATCTGCTGGTCAGTATGGGCGCTGCTGTATTCATGATTCTTTCAGGGATTATTGCAACAAGTTCGCAAGCAATACGCGGTAATCTTATGATCGCCTCCGATCCTGGCAGGATCGCTGCCCAGATTGTTACCGGCATAGGTTTTTTAGGCGCAGGCACCATCATCAAGGAAGGGCTTACCGTCAGAGGTCTTACAACTGCTGCTTGCCTGTGGATAGTGGCTGCTATCGGTATGGCCTGTGGGGCAGGATGTTATACGATTGCCGTTGCCACCACCATTATTTCTTTAATTGGCTTAACCGTATTTCATTACTTTGAGCAGGTTTACCCGAAATACACCTACCGCATCCTTACAGTGGTAACCTCTATTAATATTGCCCCGAATCAAATTATTGAGGTTGTAAAAAGAGATAAACTGAACATTAACTACCTGGAAACGGAACGGAACTACAAGGATAACACCTTGACTGTAAAGCTCTATATCCATCTGTTTCGCAAAGGTCTGGGACATGCTCTCTCCCAGGAGATAGTTGCCTCACTGGAAAAAGCTGAGATACCACTTATTAATATCTCATGGCAACATCAATAATATTCAACTGGCTCTCCTGATCTCAAAGAGCCCCCTCAAGGGAAAGGAACAGCCACCAAGCGTACACCGTAGCCGGCAAACCTGCTGGTTGGGTCATTCCAAGTCCGATTTACCGTACGCACCGAATGAGCGCTGCTGTTCCAGGAACCGCCACGCGTCACCCGCATGGTGCCGGTGTCCGGCCCCTGGGGGTTGTGCGCAGGACTTATCTGATAATACAACGGATCATACCAATCCTCCACCCACTCCCGAACATTACCGGACATATCATGAATTCCAAGGATATTCGCTGGTTTTGTACCTACAGCCTTGGGAACATCGCCGCTGTTGTTCAAATGCCAGGCAGCCTCATCTGCCGAATTACCGCCGGCAAAAGATTCGGGTCGCCCCCTGCCGCGAGCAGCGAACTCCCATTCAGCTTCGGTTGGCAATCTGAAACGTAGACCATATTTCCGGGAATTTAGTCTCTCGATAATGTCCTGGGTATCGAGCCAGGAGATCCGGTCAACCGGATGGCGATCAGAAAGCTTATTTAAGGCTGGATTACATCCCAGGAGCTTTTTCCATTCACCTTGGGTGACTTCGAATTTACCGATCCAGAAGCCATCGACACAGACCTCATGCTCCGGTTGTTCACGGCTTCGACAATCGATATCCCAGATGCCGCAGCCCATTTTGAAACAACCGCCGTCCACCCAGACAAATGCCATGCCGCTGAGCGGTTCCTGCCAGTTTTTTGACTTCCCGTCTGGAGATATCGTCTCTTGTGTCAAAGATTGTGGGAAAAAGTCCGGAATTATTCCGGCGGCTCTTTGGGAAGGATCATTACCGGCAATGCCCGAAGATGCATAACAAAACAAAAGAAAAAGACCAATAGACAGATAACGCACAGAACTAAACACCTCAAACCGATTTCATCATATAATTGCCCCGGAGATAGCTGAGATAAAAAATCCTGCCGACCGGAATCAGGAACTCTCCCGAACCACCTTCCAGGAGTATTTGAAATAATATGGCCGGACTACAAGTACGGCAAGTGCTGTAAACAGCGCTGCCAAGGCAATCCATGCCATGACAGCATAAAATCGATCAATCCCATATGAATCGGCCATATAACCGCCAGCCGCAGTGGCAAACGAGCCGACTCCGAACAAGAGAAAAAAATTGACCCCGAAGCCCATACCGTGGCTTGCTTTTTTGGTGTATTTGGCAATCAGATAGTTCTGGGAGGGCTGCCAGGCATAGTAAACCAAGCTGAATAGACAACTGGTCGCCAGCAACTTTGTATCGGTAGAGCGGCCGATATAGTAGAGAACCGGCGCAACAATCACAAAAATAATCACCGGCATAATCTCCGGGGTTTTCAGCTTGTCGTTCAGATAACCACCGAACCAGGCACCGATAAGTCCGAGCGACAGCACTGCCGTAGTCACATAACCGGCAAGCACCACAGGTCGATCAGATTGATTGATAAACAGAACATCCTGTTGAAAGAGCATCGGGAAAAAGGTAAGTGAGCCTCTGAAGATAAATCCGGAAAGAATACAACCCAAAAGCAGCAACAGCATGACCAAAGGGAAAATTGCCGGTTCCGACAAGGGTTGTGAGTCAGAGGTTGTGTCAACGGCACTCATCTTCTCTGTTACTGATGCACTCCGATCAGTAGAAGCCCGCCAGTGCCACATCTCCCGAAAAGAGAGATCCTTTTCCTGTTCAAGTCGAGCGCTACGCATACAGCCAAACAGAATCAAACCGAAACAGCCGAACAACAGATAAGCGGCACGCCAGGAGTCAAAATATTTGACCGAGGCGCTGGCGATAAATGGACTTATTGTCAGGCCGATATTGCCAAGGACACCATGAAAGCCTAAGGCTTTCCCCTTTTTTTCAACCCGGCGGGCAATGAGTGAAAGACCTGCCGGGTGGTGTATACTCGCAAATATACCGAGCAAGGCATACGCCAAAGCAAAAAAAACGGTTCCAGTGGAGAAACCAACCAGCAAAGAGGAGAACGCCATGCCAAGTATGCCCAGTGTCAATACTCGCTTGGAACCAAAACGATCAGCTAGATATCCGGCAGGAAATGCCCCAAAGCCATACAGAAAATAGCCTATGGTAGCAATCAGACCGATATCGGTAAAACTTATGCCTTGTTCGCCGGTAATCACCACCAGTACTGCCGGTAACAGTGTCATTGCACCATGAGTAAAGAAATGCGAAAATCCGGTAAGCCAGACCACTTTCCGTTCAGAGGTCATCAACGTTTCTCCAGTTGCACCGGTTGCTCCAGAAAAGGCATATATACGATCTCCGCAACCCCGGGGTCGTCCTTACGATCAAAAATCAACTCGTCAATCTTTTGCGGATTAGTGGTATCAAACCAGTTATTGCGGGCAACCAGCGGATAGTCTTGCGCCTCGGCAATGGCCAGATTGTACTCCCGGTTATCAAAAATATTATTATATTCGATTGTTACCCCTCGTACCTGGAAGAGATAGATACCCTTCAGGTTGCCGGAGATTCGATTATGGCTGATAATTGCTTCGCACTCCTCCTTGGGCCAGATGCCAAAAAACTTATTGTCGGTGATCTCATTGTTTCTGATTATCGCCTTGGAGTTCCTAAAGCCAATCCCACCTTTATTGCGGGTAATAAGGCAATTGGTGATAACCAGATCAGACTGTTTACCGAACCAGGCTGCATCCTTGGTCTCCTCCTCCTTCTTAATACTGATGCCAACGCCGTTGTTGACAATCTCACAATGATCAACGGTTATTGATGAACCGTGCGCATGGATCCCGTTATAAGCGCACAGGATCTTCGCATACTCAATCACACTTCCTGCACTGCCAAGAAAATTAATGGCGCCCCAGTCAGCCGGTCGGGCCTCCCGTTCCGCAGAGGTAAAGACCACCCACTTGTCCCTTGTGCCTTTTGCCAGCAGCCTGCCGCGAATAATCAATTCCGCCTCTGGATAATATGGAGAATCCGCCAGAAAAAGGTTCCTGTCACTCCCTTTGTCAATTCGTTTAAATTTGACGACAGTACCAGGCGCAATGGTAAGCGTTACCCCGGGCGGCACATAAACATCGCCGGAGACCAGGATTATACCGCTCCAGGTGGTGTCTCGTTCAATGGTCTGCTTACCAACCTCAATTTCCGGTTGCCGTCCACATCCAGTTAGAAGTAACAATGCACAGCAAATAAAGAAACTAGTCCAAACCGGTCTGGTATTCTGGTGCAATCCCGTATCCTCTCTTTCTGTTTAACAAACCGATGGCCAACAATAAACAAAGACTGATAAGTACAGCAATCTGACCGGCCGGGGGGGTACCGGCCGCAGAGCCGGCCAAATCCCAATTTTTGACAAGTGCAGCGCCCATCAGCATACCAAAAACAGCGGCACCGGCATCGTTATCCCCCTGGCCTGCAGCCACTAATTGACGAAGCGGACAACCTCGAATCAGGACTGAACCAAAACCAACCACCAGCATACCGAGAAAAGACCAGAGATAACTGTCGTTCGAACTGGGTTGACCGCTCAAACCCGGGTGGAACTGGTCGGTAAGGAGGTTGGTCACCAATGCAAAACCCAGAAAAGAACCGATGCTTACGAGCAGGCCGGTTGAGCGTGGGCAATTCATAATCTCTCTGGGCCCCCGGAGGAAAATCCTCGCGATACCGCCGGTAATACAGAACTGGGTATAATGAGCCAAGGCGCCGATCAACAAACCTAAACCCAATGACCAGATAAGCGGGGCATGCTGAGCGCCGGAACCCTTGACACTAAAAGCAATAAATGCAGGCTGCAGCAAAGATACAACCAATAAAAACACCATAAAAGCCGGAATAATCAGGGCATTGGCAAGTGGCAGATCTCTGGGAACTCCGAGCTGGAAACCATTTTCAACGAATTCCAGGCCGATATAGATACCAATAGAGAGACCGACCAACCCTATACAGGCTGCATAATCACCGGCGGCAATTTTCAGAACAAGCTTAACAGGACAGCCGATAAAAACAGAGCAACCGATAATCAGCACTACCCCTACCAGAAAACGCAGCAAAGGTGAGCTGCCACCAGTAGAGACGAACTGTCTGCGATACAGAGAGAACGCAAAGGAGCCCAGGACAAAACCGATAATCTCAGGCCGGATATATTGCATGCGGATATCATTATGAAATCCCAAGGCACCAGCGACATTTTCCATAAAGCAGGAGACACAGATGCCGGTATTGGCGGGATTACCGAAAAAAGAGAGCAGTACTGCCCCTACTCCAATTACTGCTCCCATTATTATAAACTTCCAATACATATCTCTACCATTTCAAAAATAACACTACTGAACAATAGCAGTGGTGTTCAGTTGCAACTGCCGGCGATTCTTCTTTTCAGATAATTGTAAGTTTTTTTATTCTCAAGCATGACCGAGTCAGCAGGATTCCGTTGCAAAGCTTCTTCAATGGCAATCAGGGCATCATCCAAATTGCGCTTAATGACCTTGCCTTGGAACAGTGCCGTTTTTTTATCTAAAAAATCAGGGTTGAGTTCGATGCCACGTTTATGTTCAAGCATGGCAGCAACAGGATTTTGCTTTCTGATATAGAGGTCGGCCAGTAACACTCGAGGAGTGCCTTCGTAAGGGAAGTCAGCACTTAGAGCCTTAACAAGCTGTTCCGCCAGTTCAAGGTTGCCTGCGGCGAGCAGCTTCCGGGCGGTATCTGTTTTTTTGTCAAACTCCGGGTTACTATAAATACCACTCTCTATCCGACCTCCCGGTTTTTGTCTTTCCAGTTGCGGTGCTTCGATTTGCCTGACAACTAAAGCTGCAATCCAGACCAGCAGGACCACCAGGACGACAAAAGAGATTTTATCAAGTTTATCCATTTCATCTCATTGCAACGCCTGATCAGGGTAGCGATTTCTCCTCTAACTGCTGTTTTTGGCCTTCCCCTTGCTTCTGTTTCTTGATGTTTTCAGGATCAGGCACCTCGAAGACTGTTATATCAATACCGGAAATAATCTCCCCTGGTTTACCGCTCACCGGCGCCGGCAGGGCGCCCTTGCCGGCATCATCTCCACCATTCGGCACCGGACCATTATAGGTTCCTACATAACTGCCGGCATTCGGCCTCCCCGGCCCGATGGATTTACGAGCAATAAAATGATATGTTTTCCCAACCGGAAGTTTTATCCGATAGTGACCATCGTTACCGATATTAGCCGAGATCAGATCCGGTCTAGGTGAATTGAGATCAATCTTGACCATGATCATCGCATCACTTACCGGTTTTCCATCTTCACTTCTCACCACCCCTTCTACAGTGAAAGAATCTTCGAACTCCTTAAACGAACTGGAAATGTAAATGGCAATATTACCAAAATCCTTATTCTGGCCGGCCAGAACATCAACAACTTTGATAGCGCCGCTTTCGTTCATGGCTAAATAGAGACTCTCCCCAGGTCTTGGTGGTCCAGGGCCAAGATCCGGTTTGCGATTAAGAGCACCAAGATAGTAGTTACCAGCAGGCAACCGTGCCGAAAAATTCCCATCCTTTTCAATAATTGAGACCATATCAGGAATACGACGAAGATGACCATAATTTGGAGGCGGTGCGGTCAAAACATTAAAAAAGGCTACGACCCCTTCAAGCATGGGGGCTTTCCCCTCAATCATCAGCCGGCCCTTAATCTCCGAAAATGAATCCTGAGTAACCATTTGCCCCTCGGCGACAATTTGCATCTTCTTAGAAGATAGATCAGCTGGTGAGGGTGGCGCCTCAATCGCATTTGCCGCCGGCGTGAACAGCAGAAGGATCCGTGCAAAAAACATCCAGATAAAAAAAGAGCGCAACAAGTCATGAATACTGATAGTCATAAAGTAATCCATAAATATTGATTAATGTTTTTAGTAATTTTAATGCATTTATACTTTAATTGCCAATAATCATTAAAAATTTAATTACCATATATAGATATCACAGTGACAAGGAGCCCGGTTATTTTATCCTGTTGTTATCCGCCAGTGCCTCAATTTTTGCCACAAAGGTCTGATAGATAGATGCACCGGCAGCTGTTCTATATCCATCCGGAGTGGTCGGAAAATCCCGGGAAGAAGTACTGCCGGCGATAATGATGCTGTCCCCATCTCCATGAACAGCGACCGGACATGCCTCCCGTGCACTGCCCCCAAAAAATGACATTCTGGGCATATACAGGTCGTTGGTCAAGACAAGAGAGTAAACATGAGGAGAAGAGCTTTTTTCTTGAAAAATCGCTCCAATAATCCCAGCAAAACCCTTTGAATCCGAATCTCCAACCAGAATTAAATTTCTCTGTTCATGATCCAGGAGCAAAGAGAATACATGATCATCGCCAACCCCGCCCAAAAAGGTTGAAGCTGTCAAAGAAGTTAGGTCAGCGTTAAATTTAACGACAAAAAGATCGCTCTCGCCACCGTTATAGGTGTAATCAAATGATTTTTCGAATACCGGGAAATCCCGTGAACCGGTTCTTCCCGCCACATAAAGGAAACCGCTGGCATCAAGGACAATGGCATATGATATTTCTACCCCTTTTCCGCCTAAATAAGTTGCAGCGAGAGGCTTTAACAGTCTGCCGTCAAGCTTAGCGACAAAGACATCCTGTTCTCCATTATGAGAAGTATCATATGCGCCTTTGCTCATCGGAAAATCAGTTGAACTGGTAAATCCAGTGACGTAAACAACATCGGTTTTATCTGTTGTCAGAGCGGTTACCACATCCATGCCCTTGCCGCCTAAAAGGGTCATAGCCATAAGTTGTTCGAGATTATGATCAATTTTAGCCACAAATCCATCCCACTCACCTCCTCGATATTTTGTTACCAAAATCTCAGGATTACGAACGGATAATTCCGGGATCTCTTGGGAAGTTGAACCTCCTATATATATTTCATCATTTCCACCGGCAGTCATCACAGATGCCATGCCCTCGACAAAAAGGCTTGAGGCCAGCAGATTACTTAAATTGTTGTCTAATTTCAGGATAAAAGCTTTCTGTAGTCCTGATAATTTTGCTTGAAAAGCTCGGGGGGTTACCGGAAAAGAATTTGAGGAGGTTGATCCTGACAGATAGACAAAACCTTGGCGATCCACCAGCAGAGCTTTGCACAATTCACCCCCTTCACCTCCAATAAATGTGGCTGCCAAAAGCTTTTGCAGATTATTATCAAGCTTGACCACGAAAATGTCACTGTTACCACCGTTAAATGAACCGCCAAACGCCCCAGCAGTCACTGGAAAGTCTGCTGCACTCGTAACCCCGGCAATAAAAACACTGCCTTCTCCATCAACTCCAAGGCTGGTCAAAGGCATATCAAAATTGGGCACTTCGGCATTGCCAAAACAGGCAGCCATAAGAATCGGATCAATAATAAGCTCACGGTTTGGATCATACTCGCCAACGGTAAAACCATATACGGCCTCAAGGGGGTGTATCAACGTGTAGCTTACCGCAACAGAACGGTGCAGCCCCCCTTCCATCTCCTGAAAAGCGACCGGGGCTGCAAAGGCAACCGCTCCCATCGCAGTTTCAACCTCAAGTTCTCCGCCTTTGCCGAGACGGATAGCCTGTCCGCCCGAAACCTTTATTCTGATACTGCTCCAGCTAGCGCCTGGTTCAATTCGAAAAATCTTTTCAACACTGTTACCGGTTGCCTTGAGTGACACATGGATCCCTGTATAGACCTCCCCAAGGCTCACCGATTCAAAAACCGCGGATTCTTTGCCACCTGGCTGTAGGTGTTGCCCTGAAAAACTATGAACCGGAATGGCGGATCTCTCCTCGCCGATCACTAAACTGTTTTGCTTATTGACAAGTCCTTCCTGTAATACCAGATACCTTGGTTTACCGCTTTGCCTGTCAGAGAACGGCAAAGCATAAGATATAGTACCGATTTGGTCGACCTGTACTGCACCAAAAAAGGTTCTTGCTGAAAAACGCATCATCCTGCTATCCAGTCCAGAATCAGCTTCTCCCAGAAACGGCATGGCAATCTTGGCATAGTTAGCAAAACTATCCGATTGAGCGGTGGATGACCATGCCGGTCCAGCCAGCAGAATAACAAGTACTATTCCTCCAAGTAGCAATTTATTCCACATGCCCCCCCCTGTTGACAATTTGCCTGATATTCCCAACTAATTAATTTTATTATGTAACGCTACCTTGGACTGCTGTTTCCTAATAACTCTAACTAAAATTCAACAACCTAATTCAGCAGGCAAACTCATAGGATTTAATAAAAAAACGAGATAACTTATCCTCGTAGCAGGATGCGTTGATCTCGTTTTCTTCCAAGTAACTTCACCGTAATTGGTTGAATTTACGCAGTTGCAGTTTTTAGCTGCGGGCTGGCAACTTCAACTAAC
>MGTA01000180.1:6033-6175 GCA_001799225.1 Deltaproteobacteria bacterium RIFOXYD12_FULL_50_9 | reverse complement strand
TTGTTCTACACGTTCTTGATCGGGAGCAATTTTTAATTCTTCAAAGCGCGCCATAATTTTTTCGCGCATCGCCGTTTGCATTTGTGGCAAACGTTTTTCGACGATTTTAATTTGTTCCGCAATCATATCTAGACGCTCAAGC
>MGTA01000180.1:5811-5917 GCA_001799225.1 Deltaproteobacteria bacterium RIFOXYD12_FULL_50_9 | reverse complement strand
TTGCAAAACACCCGGCCAAGACAAAACATCAGTGAAATTAACGTTTAAATTAGCGAAGTTTTTGCGAACTTGCTGTTCCGCAGACGCCAACTGTTTAATCAGCGCT
>MGTA01000180.1:0-5755 GCA_001799225.1 Deltaproteobacteria bacterium RIFOXYD12_FULL_50_9 | reverse complement strand
ATTAAAAGCGAGCTGACCGTGCAATCCCTCTCCCTCGCAGGGTTTGTCCTGGTGCAGACCAGGGCGGAGCTTACCATGCTGGTTGCAGAACTGTCCCAGGCCTCCCTGCTGACCCTGGATACGGAGACCACCTCACTCGACCCGCTCTCGGCCCAACTGGTCGGACTCTCCCTCTGCACCGTGCCGGAACGGGTCTACTACATTCCGGTTGGCCATAGAGACCAGGCCGACGCCCGAGCTCCGGATCAGCTTGCCTGGGACGAAGTGCTCAACCAGCTCCGGCCCTATCTGGAGAGCCCGAAGCTGCCCAAACTCGGGCACAACCTCAAATACGATCTGGCGATTCTGAGCCGGCACGGTGTGATGCTGGGCGGCCCCCTCTGGGATACGATGATCGCTTCCTATCTGCTTGATCCGGGCCGCCGCTCACACAAGCTCGACGATCTGGCTGAAAAATTCCTAAGCCGCCGGCTCACCTCCTTTGCCGAGGTGACCGGCAATGACAAGCGGCCTGACTGTTTTGCCTATGTCGGTCTGCCGGAGGCCCGGGATTACTCCTGTGAGGATGCCCGGGCAACCCTGCTGCTCTGGGAGATTTTCCGGCCGGAGCTTGACCGTCTGGATCTCTGGCCGCTATTCAGCGAAGTCGAGATGGAGCTTGTCCCGATTCTCGCCGAGATGGAGCGGCATGGAATCATCGTTGATCCGGCTGTACTCAACCTGCTGTCGGTTGAATTTCATGCCGATATCAAAAGGCTTGAACAGGAGATCATCCGACTGGCCGGCCAGGAGTTCAACATCAGTTCACCGCGCCAGCTTGGCGAGATTCTTTTTGAAAAACTCGGGCTGCCGCATGGCCGGAAAACCAAGACCGGCTACTCAACCGACATCAGAGTTCTGGAAGAGCTGCAGCGCTACCATGACCTGCCGACCGCAGTTATCCGCCATCGCAACCTCTCCAAGCTGACCTCAACCTATATCGACAGCCTGGCCGACCAGGTTCACCCGAAAACCGGCCGGATCCACACCTCTTTCAATCAGACGGTTACCGCCACCGGCCGCCTGAGCAGCAGCAACCCGAATCTCCAGAACATCCCGATCCGCACCCACGAAGGCCAGCGCATCCGACAGGCCTTTATCCCGGCGCCCGGATGCCTGTTTCTCTCCGCCGACTATTCGCAGATCGACCTGCGGGTTCTGGCCCACTATGCCCAGGATCCAGCCCTGCTGAAAGCCTTCCGTTCCGGCCGTGATATCCACGTCGAAACAGCCGCTGAGATCTTCCGGACCCATAGCGCCATGGTCACTACCGAAATGAGGCGGGTCGCCAAAACCATCAATTTCGGTATTGTCTATGGCATGAGCGCCTTCGGCCTGGCCGGCCAGCTCAATATCAGTCGCAAGGAGGCCGCTACCTTTATCGACCGTTACTTTGACCACTTTGCCGGGGTAAAACAGTTCATGCACGACATTGTCGAGCAGGCCAGAACAAACGGCTATGTCACTACCCTGCTGAACCGGCGGCGGGTGCTGCCCGATATCAACAGTACAAACCGGATGCAGCGGGAGTTCGCTGAACGGACGGCGATCAATACCCCGATCCAGGGCACGGCCGCTGACATCATTAAACTGGCCGCCATCCAGGTAGACCATAGAATCAGAAAAGAGGGGTTACAGACGAAAATGCTGCTGCAGATCCACGATGAACTGGTCTTTGAAGTACCGATTGCCGAACAGGAGGCGACAACCCGGCTGGTAAAACCGGCAATGGAGTCGGTGCTGGAACTGAGCGTGCCGCTGATTGTCAATATCTCAACCGGCGCGAACCTGGCGGAGACCTGAGAACCGGCAATATCTCAGGTGGGTTGGGCAGCCTTCTTGCCTTCATCAAGGATACTACGGATCTTGCGGAGTAGATCGGTTGGCGAGATGGGCTTATAGACTATCGTCACTATCTCGCCCGGCGAGGTTTTCTCATGAATAATGTCCGGTGAGTAGCCACTCGCGAAGATGGTTCTTATCCCTTTTTTCACCTTGACGATCTCGTCATAGGCCTCTTTACCGCTCATCTTCGGCATAACCAGATCGAAGAGCAGCAGATCAATCCGGTCTTGGTCGGCAATGAATTTTTCCACCGCTTCCTGGCCGTCAACTGCTGCAATAACCGTATAGCCGAACTCACTAAGCACCGATTGCATCATGGCCCGCAAGGTGTCGTCATCCTCGGCCAGAAGGATCGTCTCTGTCCCGGCGACCGGGAATTCGCCCGGTCCGGCGCTGCTCTCTTCACTCTCAGACGCAGCGATGAGCGGCAGAAAGATCTTGAAAGTTGTACCTGCTCCCGGCTCGCTGTAAACATTAATAAAGCCATCATGCTGCTGGACAATGCCATAGACAACCGCCAATCCCAGGCCGGTGCCCTTCCCCATATCCTTGGTCGTGAAGAAGGGCTCGAAGATGCGCTGCCTGGTCTCCTTACTCATTCCCTTACCGGAGTCCTCTGCCGAGATTACCGCATATATGCCGGGTTTGCCATGGCCATGGTGCCGGACAAACTGCTCATCGAGGGTGATCTGCGCGGTCCGCATGGTAAAGATCCCCCCTTTCGGCATGGCATCGCGGGCATTGATCGCAATGTTCACCAAAACCTGCTCAAGTTGATGGATATCAGCCATAACAGGCAGGACATCATCATATAAGATCGTCTTGAAGGCGATATCCTCACCAATGACCCTTAACAAAAACCTCTCCATCTTCCTGATGCTGCTGTTGAGATCAAGAGACTTTCTGTCAAGCGCTCGTTTGCGACTGAACAGCAGCAGGTCCTTGGTAAGATGCGACGCCCGGTCGGCGGCCTCCAGGATATTGACGATATTCGGCCGGAAGGAGTCGTCAGTTGCCATCTTCATGAGAGCAAGATTGCCGTAGCCGATAATGGCAGTCAGGATATTATTAAAGTCATGAGCAACGCCGCCGGCCAGAATACCGATCGATTCCATCTTCTGGGCCTGATGAAGCTGTTCTTCAAGTTTGCGCTGCTCGGTGATATCGACAAAGGCGGTGACCGCGCCAATGGCAACGCCGTCACGCATAATCGGCTGGGCCCAGTATTCAACCGGAAAGCAGGTTCCGTCAGCCCGCCAGAACACCTCGCCGACCCCGTGAAAGCCCTTGCCCTCCCGGTAGGCGCAATAAATCTTGCACTCCTCGGCAGGATACCGTGTGCCATCCGGCCGGGTATGGTGGATCAGAGAGTGAATCTTCTTGCCGATCAGTTCCTCCGGATGCTCCTCATAGCCGAGGATGCGCAGACCGGCCGGATTGCAGAAGGTGCAGTTCCCCCTAAGGTCGACGCCGTAAATACCCTCGGCCATCGATTGTAATATCAGGCCGAGGTGCTCCTTCTGCTCCCGCAAGGAGTGCTCGACCATCTCCCGCTCGGCAAGTTCACTTCTGAGTTCAACCGTCCTCTCCTCGACCATTGCCTCAAGCGGCAGCAGCGCCATCTTCCGGAAGACAAACCAGAGTACCCCGCCGAGCAAAATCGTGATCAGCAAAGAACCGAGGAGCAATCTGACCTTGAGCTGGGCCGCAATTTTATCAACCTGACTGAAATCGCCAACCATATGGAAGGTCACCAGCTCTGTCGTACCGATCACTACCTTTTTGGCCAAAACATAGGTGCCAACCGCTGCGACAACCGGTTGGCGGTATTCAGCAAGCACAAAGCCGTTGGGGGTTACCGCCCTGATCTGGTGAATCTCCTTAGTAGCTTCACCCCAGCGCTTGACAAATGTCCGCACCGTCACATAATCAGACTTGAGCAGCGCCTCGAACGAGGCATCCGCCATTAGATCAAGTTGTTGTTCCGCCCGATCACGGACCGCCTGTTGCAACAGCTCCTGCTGCTGAAAAATGATCAGACTGGCGGCCATGATCAGAAAGACGAACAGGACGACAATAAAGGTCAAAAGAGTACTGAGAGGGTTAAATGCTCTCACTGTGCTATACCTGCCTTGGCCAGGGCGGCCATAGTGCTGCGCAGATTATCGTAGTCTGCGTCGCGGGGTAAAACCAGAGCGGTCAGGCTCTTCTGCAGGCCGGTGAGGAGGCGCCGGCCCTCATCCGAATCCTTGAGGGCCAGCAGTGCCTTCTGCAGACCATGGACCGTCGCGGCAGGCAGGCCCAGCCGGGCTACGAAGAGATGATCCGGGTATGAGCCGCTGATCGCCAGAGCGCGCAACCCCTGCGGTTCGTACTGCTTAAAAATATCATCCTTCATGGCGCCCGCCTCAAAATTGCCGGCCAAAACCCCCAGAGCGATATTCTCATGATTAGTCAGGAATTCATACTTTGCCAACTGCTTGACGTCGACACCTTTTTCGAGCAGCATGGCGCGTGGCACCAGATGACTCATGGTGGAATTGGGGTCGCCAAAGGCAAACCGCTTGCCCTGCAGTTGCGGAATCGCGGTAAACTGGCTCTCCCGGCTGACGACGATCACGCCCCGGAATGTCCGGCTGCCGTTCGTCTCATAGGCGGCCAGCAAGGGAACCTTGCCGAACCGCTCGGTCAATTTGACATAGGGGGCAGGGCCAAGAAAGGCGATATCAACCTCTTGTTTGCCAATGGCCTCGAGATGGGCATCGTAACTGCTGGCGATCTTGAGGGTCACCGGAACGTTCATCTGCTTACCGAGATATTCGACAAGCGGCGAGAAACGTTTATAGAGTTCAGTGGAGGAGAGAAACGGATGAATACCCAGGATCAATGGCGCCTGCTGCGCAAAGGCCGCGCCGGGCAGACTCAGGCAGAAAACCAGGAATAAACAGATTGCTTTGCTGAAAAAAACGCCCAAGCGACTCATGCGTATCCATCCTTTTGCTTCATCTTTTTTATTGAACAACTATGTCGAAATGTTATGCCAAACAAAACGTCTAGTCAAGTAAAGTGTAGAAAATTGTATGGAAACATGCAGGAACAATTCGTTAAATGGATATTTTTCGATGCCCTCCCCCATTTGTCAGCTTGCAGACTCTGACATCTGTTGTATTATGAGTACCGAAAAACTACTTAACTAAACCATATCAGAAAGCAAGGAGCACCACCCCACATGCTCGGTATTTTACGACGAAAATCCCAGTCTCCCTATCTGCAGGCCACCGTTGTCATCATTGCCCTGGTTTTTATCTTCTGGGGCGCAAAATCAGCAAATATAGACAACCAGGGGGGCAGCAACAGCGTCGCCACGGTCAATGGCCGAAAAATCCCTTTCGAGGAGTACCGGCGGTCCTATGACCAGATCATCAACCGCTATCGCGATCAGTTTGGCGGATCGATTCCGGAAAAACTGCTTGAAACCCTGAACCTCAAAGAGAAAGTGCTTGACCAACTCGTTGAACGAACCCTGATCCAGCAAGGCGCTCAAAAAGTCGGCCTGATCGTCAGCAAGGAGGAGCTGCGGGACAAAATCCAGGAGATGGAGGTTTTCAAAAAAAACAGCGCCTTTGATGTTGCGCTCTATAAAGAGATCCTAAACGCCTCCAGGCTGTCGGTCTCCGAATTTGAAACGAATATGAGATCGGATCTGCTGACCTCCAAGGTTCTTGACCACCTCTCCCGGTTTGCCCGGGTCGTACCAGGCGAGATCGAAGAGCGCGTTAAACGCGATTATTCACAAGTCCGCTTTGCATATCTGGTCTTTGATCCGGCCCTATTCATTGACAAGGTAAAACCTGGGGCCGAAGAGATCGGG
>MGTA01000179.1:6649-8411 GCA_001799225.1 Deltaproteobacteria bacterium RIFOXYD12_FULL_50_9 | reverse complement strand
CCATGAACACCTCGCCCGAACTCGGCTGGTCGAGTCCGCCCATCAGGTTCAAAAGCGTGCTCTTACCCGAGCCGCTCGGTCCCATGATGCTTAAAAACTCGCCACTCTTGATCAAGAGAGAGACATCCCGTAGGGCGTAGACCTCCCGGTTGCCCTGTCTGTACATTCTGCCGGCTTTTTTTAGTTCGATCATGATTTTTCCTCGGGCTATTTTTTTTCGGGCTGATTTCCTGCCGCCCGTATCTTTGCTTCGCACAGCGTAAGCCACTTAATATCGGCTTCAGTATGAAAAAGGCCGGCATCAATGAGCAGCTCGCTAGTCAGGGCGTCGGGATTGTCAGCTCCCTTCTTGAGCGCCATCTTCTGCTGGGTGAGCTTGCTCATCTGCTTGAGATAGAGGGCCTTTTGCTTGGTAATCAGGTCGAGCAAAGGGCCTGGATCTCTTTTATCCATGAAAACGAGCTTGATAAAGAACTCGTCGCGCAAAGCCCGCACCTTGTTGACCGGCGTGGTCAGCCACTCATTTAACTCCTGCCGGCCTTGCGCGGTGATGCTGAAAATCTTGCGGTCCGGTCGGCGCTCCTGGGTCTCCCGGCCGTGGGTAACCAGCTCCTCCTTCTCCATCCGGTCGAGGGTGGAGTAGATCTGGCCGAAATTGAGACTCCAGAACTCCCCGACCTTATCGTCGAAGTTGCTTTTCAGTTCATACCCATGCATATCCCGTTCTGCCAGGATCGCCAGGATGGCGTATTTGATCGACATTCTATCCTCCCATGAATATATACTAGTATATATATCGTGAATGAATATCTAGCGTCAAGGGAAATTAACCGGTGAGCAACTGACTGAGTCTGGGAATATCAGTGGGTGCTATAGGGCTTTCTAGGAAGTATGCCCTGAATTTGGTTAACAGAAAATGGAGATATTAGTTTGGGTACTACCTGTATTTCAAGTCATTTATCCTGATATATCAAATTAATATCTCGACGCTATCTTTAAATGTTTAAATTTAGTCAATGAGCATTGACTAAATTTATGCAATTGCTATAATCAGCATGATGAATCCCCAATTTTTACATCACAACTCTCACCTTGATGGGGGCGTGGCAGCTTTTACTGATCGCGATCCCCAATTGCGGTCGCTCGCCGCTCTGCCCTTCGTCCATATCCCGGCGCTGCTCGACCGGCTTCCCAGCAAGGAGCCTGGCATCTATACACTTGGGGGTGGACGGCAGGTCGGCAAGACCACCCTGCTTAAGCAGTACATGGCGCGACTCATGACAACGGGCGTTGAGCCGGCAGAAATCGCCTTTTTTTCCGGCGAATTGATTGATGACCACCATGCCCTCATTCGGCTGTTGAGCGATGAGATTCAGGAGATGAGCGGTCCTCTTCATTATATCATCGTCGATGAGGTGAGTTATATCCGGGAATGGGATCGCGCCGTGAAGTACCTTGCTGATGCCGGAATATTGCAGAATACGGTATTGGTTCTCACCGGCTCTGACCTTTCGTTTATTCAAGAGGCCCGGATGCGGTTTCCCGGCCGTCGGGGTGGCGCTGACCAGGCGGATTTTCATCTTGCCCCTTTAAGTTTCCGCGAGACGCTGGTCTTAAAAAAGAGCGTTCCGGAACTCGCAGCCCTTCTGGAGCCTGTCGGTCTGGTCTCTCCCCAAACCATGCAGGAGCTTTTCGCCGAGTTTAATCGCTATCTCATTCACGGCGGATATCTTACGGCAATCAATGATCTGGCAAAGTACAA
>MGTA01000179.1:2164-6598 GCA_001799225.1 Deltaproteobacteria bacterium RIFOXYD12_FULL_50_9 | reverse complement strand
ATCTCCTGGAACTCCCTGGCTCAGGACCTCTCCATTGATCATCCGAAAACCGTGGCCGATTACATCGAATTATTAACGACCATGGATGCTGTTTTCATCCAGCCGGCCATTTTGGAAGATAAACTTGTCGCAGCCCCGAAAAAGCCGAAGAAGGTCATGTTTGTCGATCCTTTTATCTTTCATGCGGTGCGGCTCTGGCTCTCACCTTGCCGGGATCCTTTCCAGGAACAAATTCAGCCGGTTGTTGAGAATCCGGAAAGCAGCGGGCGATTGGTCGAGGCCTGCGTCGCCACCCACTTCCAGCGTTATTTTCCAACGTTTTATATCAAGGCGGAGGGTGAAATTGACGTTGCCGTGGTCAGCGAAAAGCGTTTCTTTCCCGTTGAAGTTAAATGGACCGGGCAGTTACGACCCAAGGACTTGAAACAATTAAAAAAATATCAGAATGGTGTGGTGTGGGGGCGAGTTTGGCAACCACAAACTATCGATGGCGTTCCGATCTATCCTCTGCCTCTGGCCCTGGCTCGTCTGGACGAAAGAGCATTTATTGATGAGAGTGGTTCGATGAAGACAGGATAATAGAAGTGATAGTGCCCATCTTGAAACATGGTGGTGAGATGTTCAATCCGGCTTGGCTGGCCAACGGCTCGCTCATCAGGTGTAATTTTTAACAATTTTTGGTGCTCATTCTGAATAGTCATAACTATTCGGAGCTATTCATCGCTTGCCAATCACAACTCCCCCCGGCCCCTCTCTTACCTTAAGAGTGGGAGAAACACGGCGCCTGTTGCTATCTTTTCTCCTCCCCTTAAGGTAAGGGGAGGCCGGGATGGGTTATGAAAAAACGAACCCCATAAGAAAACTTTATTTAAAAAATCACCTGTGGAACAGTCGTAAATATTCTTGCAATATTGTTACGCATAACATAGTATTAAAATAATTATCATATGTTGTTATGCAAAACATTCAGGAGGTCTGAGCCATGAGCAGCAGAAGAGTTCTAACAGCGATGGAAGTTCGCGAGAGGTTGCAGGCAATCGCCGAGGCCGGTCATTTTTTCGGACAGATTCAGGTCTTGCAAAAGCTTTTCGACACACGTGATCTAGTGGCTTTGCCGGAACTTGCTAAGGCGCTCTATCCTGAGATGGAGAAGGAAGAGAAGAAGGCCCAGGCGAATTTTCGGACTTTTCGTGGTCGATTTAACGAAAAGGCCAAATTGTTCGGGATTGAGTTGCAAGTTGACCAAGACAAGGTGCCGGCGTCCCGGAAAATGGCCTGTTTTGTCGTGTCCGATCCCAAAGCCGAGGCCATTGAAAACACAGTCAAACAGGCGGCCAGTCAGTCGGGAATTGCCATGGGCGGGGACAATAAAAAGGGCCCCTACGCCGCCGACAACTATATCACGACCCTGGTAGTGGATAATGAAAAACTCGCAAGCCAGAAAGGCCTGGCGGCAGAAAATTGGGTAAAGGCCGCCCGTTTTCCCGGTGAGGTCGCCAGCCTTATGCAGGAGTTGCTGCCCCAGGAATGGCAGGCCATTTCTGGCGATGACCGTGCCATTCTAGCTAACCTGGCAGTCTGTTTCGAGCCGTTCCTACGGGTAGACGGCGGTCTTCCCGAACCGGCAACTGTTGGTTTTGAACTTCTGGCCTTGGGTCCGGACGGGGCTCGTTACGGCAAGCTCCTCTCCTGGGCCGCTGATCCGGCCGAACCTGAAAAACCCCGAGTCGCGACCGCTGTTCTGGATATGGCGCTCATGATAGTTGCCCTCTGTACGATCAGGCAATATCGGTCCACTATGGCTAGTGGATATAAAGCTGATGCCCAGGCTCTTAACATACTGTTTTTCACCGTGAATCTCTCGTCTGCCCTGTTACAATTGGACAAGGGCAATGCCTTAGCCAGACTCTTCAAAAAATTTGAACTGGGCCAGACCATTCTGGAAGTACATGAAAGCACCATGCCCAACGACGTGGCGCAAATTAAAACCCTCAAGGCTACCTTTGAAGTGCGACTGGCCCTGGATGACTCCAAGGGGGTCGACGAAGATGTCGTAACCTTGTTGAACAACTATATTGTTCTGGAGAAGTCGGACCGGGCGGAAACCCAGGCGATTATTGCGGAAAATCGAGGTGACCCAAAAAAGGTCATGACCGCAATCAAAAAGAGGACCCAGAAGCGTAAAGACATGCTCGGTTTTGTGTTGGAAGGGGTACAACCGGATACCGACCTGCAGATGCTCCGTCGTCACTGGAAGGTCAGGGATGTACCCTTGTTGGTTCAGGGTTGGGGGATTAAACCTACGGGATACTGGAAAGATCCTCTGGTGGATTTAGCAAAGGAAAAATGCGGGCATGGCTATACCCTGCAGCCGGCAGAGAGGAGTGCCGCAAGAGACACGGCAAAGTGCGTGGCCGGTCTGTTGCCCGGCTGCTGTCTGTTGGAGGAGCTGCCGATCGGTCAGATGTTTGAATTAGCAGCGGATCACAAGCAACGCTACATCCGGTTGCATCTCGAACTACAACCTCCCGTTGCCCAATGGGACCAGCAGGTAAAAATCATTGTCGAGCTCATGCAGGCTCTTGAACAGCAGAAACCCTATGCCGTACTCGTCCAGCCGGATGATTGGCGTTACGAACGACTTCATAGCATGGAGCGGGCCGGTCGCGGGGCCACCTTCATACTCATGACTCCGGATAAGTTTTTTATGAGCATGCGCGCCCTGAGAAATACGGCCGAGCATGCCAGGGATTTTCTCGTCGATGATCGGACTTGTTTATATCCTGATCATGTCTGGGTGCCGTCCGAGGTCAAGAGTACGACCGATGTTTTGGAGGGTAGGGCTTTTCTCTGGCACTGGCTGCAAAAGGAAAAAATGCCATATGTCGTGTTGTTGGGAGATCTGGGTATTGGAAAAACCTATTTATGCCGAATGTTTACCCGTGATCTTCTGGAGAAGCGGGAACAGAATCCGGAACTGCCGGTGCCGGTGTATGTTGACCTGCGCCTGGTGCCAATGGTGCGGGACATGAATGACAAGGTCGTCTCCATTCCGACACTGCAGGAGATGTTGACCGAGGTCTTCAAGCGCCAGGAACTCGATCTGGACGCCGGTCTGGCCTTGCAGGCGGCTCGGGCCGGCCGTCTCTTGTTTATCCTGGATGGCATCGACGAAAAGGTGGCTCATTTGACCACCGTCGAGGCCGAGCAGTTTATCCAAACCCTGCGCAGCATAAACCAAAAATCGCCATCGCAAGCCCGCACCATCCTGGCTTGTCGTACTCATTATTTCTTGAATCGCCAAGACGAGGAGCGCCGGATGCGCGGTGGCGGTGGCGGTTCTTCGCAAGACGGCGTAACTGTAGAAGATTTTCTGTTGGGATATGTCCGCCCCTTTGACGAGCCGCGGATCAGGGCATATCTGGCCAAGGTGGTGGGCAAGGAGAAGGTTGGTGCCACTATTGAGGCCATGGGCCGGATCTACAATCTGCTGGAACTGGGCACCCGGCCATTCCTCTTGTCCCTCATCGCCCCTCGGCTTGAGGCCCTGGCCAAGCGGAGCCAGGCCGGCGAGATTATTGGCGCCGGCACCTTATATGAACAACTGGTGGATGAATGGATTGCCCGAGATACCGGTAAGCATTTTATCCCGCCTCAGGAAAAGCCGACCATCATGGGCATGCTGGCTCATGATCTCTGGCGTCAAGGCTTGACCCAGATCCATCACAAGAAGCTGGGCCGCTGGGTAACCGGAGAGGTGCGCTCCTTTCTCATGGAGATCGGCTGGATCAGCGGCAACCATGATGATGCCGACCGCAGCGAGGCCGATGTGCGGACCGCCATGTTCCTGGTGCGGGACGAAGAGGGGAATTTTTCCTTTGCGCATCGTTCGTTTGGCGAGTTTTTCCTGGCCCGCTATCTGCTGGCGGAGATCATCGCCAGAGGCCCGGCGATTCTTAATCTGCCTGCCCTGAGCCGGGAAGTAGCGGATTTTTTTCTGGATCTGCTTGGTGTCCCGGAGTTTGTCGCAGATCGGGCCAGGGTGGCCACGGTCATCAGCCAGACGCTTGCGGGACCATATCAACCAGGGATCAGTGAGAATGCCTTCCGGATTCTGGTTCGCTGGCAGCAGGCCGGCCGGCCCGATCCGCCGGAACCGAAAGAGGTACACCTCGAAACCGGCAAGCTCAGTGGCCTGGATTTGAGCGCCTGTCGCTTCCGAAAACTGTATTGCGAGCAGGCCGACCTGCAACAGGCGGTTATACGGGATGTCGTTATTGAGCAACTGCATGCCGTTGGGGTTTGCCTGAGCAAAGCGGATCTGGGCAAGGCCGATCTCCGGCAGGCCGATCTTGCCGATGCCAATCTTGAAAGGGCCAAGCTGAACGGCGCGAACCTTGCCGGCGCTAACCTGAGTGGTGCAGATCTCTCCCA
>MGTA01000179.1:2034-2113 GCA_001799225.1 Deltaproteobacteria bacterium RIFOXYD12_FULL_50_9 | reverse complement strand
GCGCCGAGTTAATCCGCTGCAATCTCGAACAGGTCAATCTGGCCGGGGCCGATTTCCTGAATGCCGCCCTGGCCCGTTG
>MGTA01000179.1:1097-2004 GCA_001799225.1 Deltaproteobacteria bacterium RIFOXYD12_FULL_50_9 | reverse complement strand
CCGCCTGCAAGACACTGTCTTCGGCGGCTGCGACCTACAAGGTGTCCGCCCTCCCGCCTTTCCTAAAAACTTGGTAATTCGTGATTCCATTCTTGACCATAAAGGCCGGGTGCAATCGTATACCGGCCATGAAGATAGGGTTTGGTCAGTTGCCTTTTCTCCGGACGGCAAAACCATAGCCTCCGGGTCATCTGACAATTCGATCCGGCTTTGGGATGCCGCCTCTGGACGCCTGCTCAATACCTTGCAAGGCCATGTAAATTGGGTTAGGTCAGTTGTTTTTTCGCCTGACAGCAAAAACCTTGCCTCTGGGTCAGATGACAAGTCGATCAAGCTATGGGATGCCGCCTCTGGATGCCTGCTCAATACCTTGCAAGGCCATGCAACTAGGGTTTTGTCAGTTGACTTTTCTCCAGACGGCAAAAGCCTTGCCTCTGGGTCAGATGACAATTCGATTCGGCTATGGGATGCCGCCTCTGGACGCTTGCTTAATACTTTACAAGGCCATGAAGATGGGGTTTTGTCAGTTGCCTTTTCTCCAGACGGCAAAAGCCTTGCCACCGGGTCATTTGACAAGTCGATCCGGCTTTGGGATGCCACATCCGGCCGCCTGCTCAATACCTTGCAAGGTCATGAAGATGTGGTTTTGTCAGTTGCCTTTTCTCCAGACGGCAACAGCCTCGCCACCGGGTCAGATGACAAGTCGATCCGGCTATGGGATGCCGCCTCCGGCCGCCTGTTCAATACCTTGCAAGGTCATGAAGATGGGGTTTTGTCAGTTGCCTTTTCTCCAGACGGCAACAGTCTCGCCTCTGGGTCATTTGACAAGTCGATCCGGCTATGGGATGTCGCCTCCGGCCGCCTGCTTAATACTTTGCCAGGCTATGAAAATGGGGTTAGGTCAGTT
>MGTA01000179.1:0-1044 GCA_001799225.1 Deltaproteobacteria bacterium RIFOXYD12_FULL_50_9 | reverse complement strand
CCGGTTCTGGGATACCGCCTCTGGATGTCTGCTTAATACCTTACAAGGCCATGAAAATGTGGTTTTGTCAGTTGCTTTTTCTCCAGACGGAAAAACCATCGCCTCTGGGTCATCTGACAAGTCGATCAGGCTTTGGGATGCCGAATCCGGTCGACTGCTCAATACCTTGCAAGGCCATGAAAATGGGGTTAAGTCGGTTGTTTTTTCTCCAGACGGCAAAAGCCTTGCCTCCGCGTCATTAGACAAATCCCAAATCAGGCTATGGGATGCCGCCTCCGGACACCTGCTCAACACCTTGCAAGGCCATGAAACTGGGGTTTGGTCAGTTGTCTTTTCTATGGACGGCAAAAGCCTCGCATCCGGGTCATTTGACAAGTCGATCCGGCTCTGGGATGTTGCCTCCGGCCGTCTGCTCAACACCTTGCAAGGCCATGAAAGTTGGGTTTGGTCAGTTGCCTTTTCTCCAGACGGGAACAGTCTCGCCGCCGGGTCATCTGACAGGTCGATCCGGCTCTGGGATGCCGCCTCCGGCCGGTTGCTCAACATCTTGCAAGGTCATGAAAATGGGGTTAGGTCAGTCGTTTTTTCTCCGGACGGCAAAAGTCTTGCCTCCGGGTCATCTGACAATTCGATTCGGATTTGGGATGTCGCCTCCGGCAGCCTGCTCAATATTCTGCAAGGCCATGCAAATAGGGTTTTGTCAGTCGCCTTTTCTCCAGACGGCAAAAGCCTCGTCTCCGGGTCGGATGACAATTCGATTCGGATTTGGGATGCGGCTACCGGCCTGCCGAAGTATACAGTTTACCTCCTGCCAGACCATGAATGGGCCGCCTGCCTGCCTGATCGCATCACCAGTTGCTCGGCTGGTGCCGGCCAATACATGGGGTACTCTTTCGGTATGGCCCGGTTGCCATCCGAGGCTTTTTACGATTTACCCGTTGTTTAGGAAGGGGGTAAACATTCGGCCAACCCGTTCTTTCACCACAAATAATTAAAAAAAGTACGGGACACATCCAAATCTTTTTTGTAAGATGTGCAACATGA
>MGTA01000178.1:8764-10407 GCA_001799225.1 Deltaproteobacteria bacterium RIFOXYD12_FULL_50_9 | reverse complement strand
GGCTTCGGCCATGCGCGGCAGACGGCGGTCCGTCTTATTGATACAGCCCGGCAGGCGCTCGGCCGGTTTCCGGCAGGACCGGCAGCAGAGATCCTGCACGGGCTTGGTCAATACGTGCTGACCCGGAAAAAATAGTTGTTCTCTTGCATTGCCTTATCGATCGTCATCATAAAGATATGTCCCCCTAAAAGGCAACAGACTAACCCCGATAAACGGGATAAGTACCTTTACGAAATATTTTTTTTGCTACTCTTTTCAGTCCCCCCATGAGGGGTGAATTTGGGTAGAATATTATTTCTCAGGTACTAAAAAACCTGAGTAGTTTCGAGTTCCCATGACAAAATCGAATCCAGATTCCAAGAAACGAAGTCCGGCCAGACGACAGAAGAACCGCAAAACCTTCTGGTGGTTTCTGGTCTTGTTGCTGCTTGTAGTGGTAACCATGGTTGCCGCTTTTTACCTGATCTTTCTGTTTGGCCCTTGGGAGAGAGGCCGGCAGGAAGTGAGAAAGTCCTTGCCAGCGCAGCAGGTTATGCCAAAAAAAGTGCCGCCGAAGAGTGTGATGCAGCTAACGCCTCCGGTAAGTCCGCTCCCGTCCAGAGAGGAAGAAGCAAAGCCGCTGCTTGGTACTGCCCCGCCTCCAGTTCAACCAGAGACGCAGCCTGGGGCTAAACCCCGGGTGGCGATTGTTATCGACGACATGGGGTACCATCGGGATACAGGTGAACGGCTTATCAAGCTCAACCTGCCGCTCTCCTTCGCCTTTCTGCCGCACGGGCCGTTCACGGCAGACCTGCAGAATGAGGCAAAGCGTCAGGGCCGCGATATCCTCCTGCATTTTCCAATGGAGCCGGATAATGCCAAGGTGGATGCCGGTCCGGGCGTGGTCACGCTGGGCATGGTGCGCGGGGGCCTGGATAAAATCTTTGCGGAAGATCTGGCCCAGGTCCCCAAAGCAATTGGCGTCAATAACCATATGGGCTCAAAATTTACGCGGAACAGGGAGGCAATGCAGGCCTTTCTCCACCAGCTCAAGAAGAGAGATCTTTTCTTTCTGGACAGCCGGACTGATGTCAAAAGTGTCGGCGAGGAGATGGCCAAGGACCTCGGCATCAAGACCGGCCACCGGAGTGTTTTTCTTGACAACGATCAGGTCCGGGAGAAGGTTGAAGCCCAGCTGGAAAGCCTTTATGCTGCAGCAGAGAAGCATGGCTCGGCAATCGGCATCGGTCATCCGTCCGCCGCTACCCTGGCCGTGCTCGCTGAGTTGGCCCGCAACCCTGGTCAACGCGTTACAGTTGTTGCGGTCCATGAGTTAATTCGTTGAGTCAACTGTCCTGACCGGTGATGATCAATACGAGAATCCGCAGAAAAAATGGCTGACAGACAAATTAGAGGCAAACTGCGCCGGCTGTTGGGCCTGCGGAAACCGGCAGGTAAAAATTATCTGCCCCGGCTTATTGACCTGTTTCGTCGTAACACCCTGGCCGTGCATTCCGCCGGCAACCTGGTGGCCTTGTTCGAAAACGGCGCTGCCCAGTTCCAAGCCATGCTTGTGGCCATAGGGCAGGCGCGTTCTGAAATTGTCGTCGAGTTCTATATAATCCATAACGACCGGGCCGGAGACCTTTTTGCCGCAGCGC
>MGTA01000178.1:7500-8748 GCA_001799225.1 Deltaproteobacteria bacterium RIFOXYD12_FULL_50_9 | reverse complement strand
TATTGCTGCGGCAAAAAGGGGTGTCCGGGTCTATCTTCTCTATGATTTTGTCGGGTGTTTCAGTACCGCAGCCGCCTATTTCGAGCGGCTCACCAAGGGCGGGGTGCAATGTCTTGCCTTTAATCCACCATCCTTTCACCGGGGCTATGCCTGGTTCGACAAGCGGAATCACCGCAAGATCCTGATTGTCGACGGCGAAACGGCCTTTACCGGCAGCATGAATATCGGTGATGAGTACATAGGCAGAAACCAGGAGGGTTCCAGCTGGCGGGATGTCGGGGTGCGCATCGCCGGACCGGCGGCAGAGGAGTTGGGCAGATTGTTTCGGGAGCTTTGGGCTCGGGAGCACGGCACATCATTGAGTGTTGAATCTCCCTTGTCCACCCCTCTTGCCAGGGGCAAAGCGGACGTTCAGATCGTCAGCGGCGGTCCGCACTTTACCAGATCCCATATCAGGAACGCCTTTCGCCTGGCCTTTGCCAGCGCCGACCTCAATATCCTGATTATGACGTCTTATTTTCTGCCAGGGCCACGTTTCCTGCGCTCACTTATCCGGGCCGCCCGTCGGGGGGTGCGTGTCGTGCTGGTGCTGCCCGCCGAGATTGACGTCCCGCTCGTTCGACTGATCAGTCGCAGTCTCCATGGCCCCTTGCTTGCGGCCGGAATCGAGCTTTACGAACGCCAGGGCGCCATACTTCACGCCAAAGTAATGGCGGTGGACGATAGCTGGGGTATGGTGGGTTCCGCTAATCTCGATCTCAGAAGTTTTCATCGTAATTTTGAGGTGAATCTGGTGGTGCATGACCGGCAGTTCGGGCAACAGCTTGCAGCTCTGATTAACAAAGAGTTGCTGAGCTGTCACCGGGTGCAGCAGGTGGAACACGAAGATCGGGGCGTTACAACCCGGCTTTTTGAGAAACTCCTGAAACCGGTGGCCTGGTTTCTTTGATCAGCCGGCGTTTATTTTTTATCAGCAACGGTGGTAACTTAGTTCGGTCAGCATATGGACCTTGAAGTTGAAGTGCTTCGGGTGAAAGGTGTCTTGAGATGCAATTTGCAGCAGTGGGTTATTTTTCAATCTTGACGTAGACGTTTCGACGGCCCCAGAGATTGGCATCACCGTGCGACGAGTAGAAGAGATCAATCCGGTCAGGTCCTTTGATGGCGCCGCCCCGATCCTCGACCCTGCCCCAACCGTAGCCGGGGACATGCATGCGGGTGCCGAAACGGTAGTAGGCGGTGTCGGCG
>MGTA01000178.1:3003-7477 GCA_001799225.1 Deltaproteobacteria bacterium RIFOXYD12_FULL_50_9 | reverse complement strand
GCCAGGGGAAGAAGACGATGCGGACCGGGATCATCCAGGGTCGGGCCAGACTGTCCCAGGAAAAGAGGCCGGGGTAAGGCTCGCGTGGGATGGTGCGGCTTGCAGTGTGGCCCGTGTAGAATTTACCCAGGCTTGGTCCTTTGCTGACATAGCGATTCCAGAAATCGAGTTTGAGATATTTCCAGCTGCCTCTTTCCCAGTCACAGCAAGAACCGCAGCCACAGTAGGCAGTGGTCATAATCTTTCGGGATACCGGTCCGGCGCAACCGCTGCTGATGGAAACGAGGAGGATAAGGGTGATAAAAAGGCGCGGCAAGGCTGAGATCCTATTCAAAACCATTGTATTTTTTTTTGATTTTCAGCATGCTGTAATGATAACAGATTGTCCAGAGACCGAACAGGGATTTGATAATTTTTTTATCAGGTGGGCGGGCTATTTTCCGGCGCGCTCCTGATAGAATTCCAGCTTGAGGGATTAGGTCATGCGTCTTAGAAGAGTCTTGGTCGTCCATCCCACCCAGATTATCCGGAATATGATTAAGAATCAGATTCTTTCGGAATTTACCGATGTAGTTGTGCTGGATGCGCCGTTTGAAGCGCGGGCGGTCGAGCTTCTTGAAGTCCACGAGTTTTCTGCAGTAGTCTGCGATGTCAGGCTGCTGATCGATAAGGGAGTATTGAAATGTATCCGGGGCGTGGCAGGCGGCGCAAACCTGGCAGTGATCGCGGTCTGTGGCCCTGGATCTCCGACCTGCGAGGCTGAACTCCAAAAAAGCGAGGTGAAGACCGCCCTGCAGATTCCCTTTACGTCGCTTGAACTCAAACAGGCGATTGACACAGCCTGTAATCCCAGAGCCTGGCGGCGCAGTGAACGGATCCATATCCCGGATGTCATGGTCTCTCTGCATGCCGAGGGTCGGGATCTTCAGGCTGTATTGATTAATATCAGCAGCGGTGGGCTGCTCTGCGAAGTGGAATATGATGGCCGGCCTCTGGAGGTACTAAAGATCTGGCGGTTGACCATCGAGCTGGCCGGGCCGGATTTTATGATCACCATAAAACAGCTGACCGGCAGGCTCTCCAAGCTGGCGGCGAGTTCCTGGCAGCCGGACGGAACCGTGGCGATCATGCGGCTCGCTTTTCTGTTTACTGAGTTAAATGAGCGGACGCAATCCTTGATCGATCAGCTGCTGGCCATGGCCAAAAATAGTCATGTCGATCTTGACTCGGAGGTCAGTGAAAAATAAGAGGCGTCGGGAGTGGATGCCGTGCTTTTTGGGCTGTCCGATTTTGTTACCCTATTCGCTATAATTTTTGATGAGCCGCGAACCGATCAGGAAAAATACGGCTGCGTAGAGCACGAGGACCAGCAGAGAGGTTGATACCGCACTGTTCCAGACAGTCTGGCGGATTACGATATTCGTATGGGTAAGCGGAAATAGATAGATCAGCCACTTGAGCAGAGCGGGCATTTTATCCACCGGAAAAAAGGTGCCGCTGAAAAAGGCCATGGGCAGGATGAAAAAGTTGTTGTAGGTCGAAATGTCCTCGTGCGTATTCGTGATCATGCCAACGATGACCCCCAGGCTTGAAAAGAGAATACAGTTCAGCAGCAGGGCCAGGAAAAAAAGCCACGTCAGGTGCAGATTGGGCGCGGCGATAAAACCGACGATCAGGATCAGACCCGAGGCGAATAGCCCCTTGGCAATACCGGCCAGCACCTCGCCGATCATGATTGCCGAGGAGCTTATCGGCGCCTGGACAAAGATCTGGAAGGTTTTGAAATAGAGTCTGTTCAGGTTTAAGGCGGACGCCACCCAGGTGTATGAGTTGTTCATCGAACTCATGGCGACCAGCCCGGGTATCAGGAAGGTCAGGTAGTCGGCTCCTTGGATCTTCATGTTCCTGCCCAGCCCGAGCCCGAAGGTAACCAGGTAGATGATCGGCACCACCATAGCGGAGAATAGGTAGCCGAGCTTCAGAAGTTTTCGCCGGAACAGCAGCATCTCCCGATAAAAGACGGGGTACCAGTCCAGGTGTCTCATTCTATCCGTTCCCCGGTAAGTTCGATAAAGACGTCTTCAAGGTTGGAGGGCCGGATGGTCACGCTGCAGTTGCAGCTGCGGGCCCGGTCGTGGGCCTCGTCTTTGCTGGCGGCGATGAATCTGCTGATCTTGCCGTTTACATCCATGAACTCCACGGCATAGCCGCCGATCCGGGCCTTGAGTCCGGCCGGGGTGTCGAGGGCTATCAGCCGGCCTTTTGAGAGGATGGCGATCCGGTCGCACAGGGCCTCGGCCTCTTCAATGTAATGGGTTGTTATGATGACTGTCCGGCCGCTGGTTTTGGTCTCCCGGATGATGTCCCACATCTGGCGGCGGATCTGCGGGTCGAGGCCGATGGAAGGCTCGTCCAGGAACAGGACCGCCGGCTCGCGCAGCAGGGCGCGGGCGAGCAGGAGGCGGCGCTGCATGCCACCTGAATATTTTGTGACGATAAGGTCTTGTCTGTCCGAAAGTCCCATCTGGCTGAAGATCTGTCCGATCTTGGCCTCGGCGTTTTCGACGCGGTGGAGCATGGCGTAAATCTTCAGATTTTCATAAGCGGTAAGTTCACGGTCGAGATTGTTCTCCTGCGGTACCACCCCGATCCGCTCCTTTAACTCCAGCGGTTTTTTGAAGATATCGAAGCCGTCAATCAGGCAGGTTCCCGAGTCGGGACGGCTTACCGCCGTCAGCATCTTGATGGTAGTTGTCTTGCCGGCGCCGTTGGGGCCCAGCAGGCCGAAGATGATTCCGCTCTCGATAGTGAACGAGAGCTTGTCAACTGCCGTAATTCTCTTGCCCGGCGGACCGTAATGTTTGCTCAGTTCTATTATTTCTATCATGTGTAACTGCTCAGGTTGTTTAGTCTGTAGTTTTTTAGGGCTAAAGCAGATTAATGAGCTCTGCCGGGTGGTTGATCACCTCCTGAGCGCCGTGCTGCAGCAATTCTGCCGCCGGTCTGAATCCCCAGGTCGCGCCTACGGCAAACATCCCGGCGACCTTGGCGGTCTCCATGTCAATGCCCGTGTCTCCCAGATAGAGAAATGCAGCAGGCGGAAGGTCAAGCAGGCGGGCGATGGCCAGAGCGCCGGCCGGGTCAGGTTTTCTGGCGGTCTCCGGCCGTTGGCCAAAAACAGCGGCAAAACCGGTTGCCGGCAGGAAGCGGGTCACGCAGAGTTTTGTAAAGTCATCAGGCTTATTGGAAAGCACGGCAAGCTGCAGGTCTCGGCTGGCCAGTTGGGTGAGCATTTCTGGAATGCCCGGGTAGGGGCGGGTGGAGACATGCCAGTTCTTGCTGTAATCCGCTATGAAACAGTTGAGGAAAGCCTGAATGGTTGCTTCATCCTGATGACTCTTGGGCAGGGCCCGCCTGATAAGCATGGTAGCGCCTTCGCCGACAAAATAGCGGTAGGCGTCGAGAGGGTGGTCGGGAAGCCCTTTGCCGAGCAAGACCCGGTTGACCGAGTCAGCAAGATCGGCAAGGGTGTCGAGCAGTGTTCCGTCCAGATCAAATATGACTGCTTCTATAGTTTGTGATCGGGATGCTTTCATCCGGCGCCCTCAGCTTTTGTTTGCAATGGCTAGCTTGCTCTAAAAAATATTTTTTTGCATCAAGTTCTTTGCTATAACACAATTTTGATGTATGATCAGCCAAATTTTACTTGATCGGGCTCACCAACGATGATGTCGAAGTTGTCTCAACTTCTTGGCATTCAGTCGTGTGTGTGTCCCAAAACCTTACCTGCTATTAATGGGGAGTATTTTTTATGAAAGAGAAGAACATGCTTGAAAAACACAAAGATATCGCGAGAATAGATCAGGAATCCAAGAGAACTCACGGCTGGTATGTCCGTGTCCGTTTTAATGGACAGACCCACTCAAAGTTTTTTTCTGACCGCAAGCATGGCGGCCGCTATGCCTCCCTTGAGCAGGGGATTGCCTGGCGTAATGAGACTGAGGTGAAATTGGGCAAGGTCCGATCCAATCGCAATATAGTTACCGTGAGCGGCACAAAAACCGGTGTTGTCGGGGTCAGGTTGAATGAGAAGCTGAACAGATATGAAGTCAGTTGGGTAATGCCATCCGGCAAACAGGGAAAAACATCGGTGGCCGTAAATAAGCATGGTCAGGCTAAAGCCTTTGAAATTGCCTGCGCGATCCGTGAGGAAAAGAATCGGGAACGGCTTGCTTCCTGATTACTTTTTGCCTGATCGATTTGTCCATAAGGATTAATCAAGGGAGGGCAGGCGTTTTGACACCTGCCAGAAGATACGATATCTTCAAGTTAAGTAACGTAGTTCGGAATAGCTAAAAGGGAGATCAGCTTGCGATTGATCTCCCTTTTTTTGTCGAGTTATTGGGTAAACCTTCCCGATTTTATCTGGACCTATGGCGATGGAGAGAAGAGCATCCGGCTCTCCTGGTCGCGT
>MGTA01000178.1:253-2944 GCA_001799225.1 Deltaproteobacteria bacterium RIFOXYD12_FULL_50_9 | reverse complement strand
AAGCTCAGGATCATGATGAGCCAGTTGAAAATATTTCCGGCAGTTTAATTTTGCCACTTTTGATCAAGGCTTGTTCTTTCATGTTACATTCTAGATGCACTTTGGCCTGCTCAGGGAGTATGCCAAAACCGCCGGCTTGAAGCCAAGCATCTCTTATAAGCGCCAGATCGTCTTTTTTAAAAATTTCACCACAGATATCGCATTTCATATTCTTCCCTGTCGTTGGTCGGTGGAATAAATTGTGAGTTGAAAATTAGCACTATAATTATAAAAATCAAGCAATAACTTCAAGCATTAGAGATGATTAATAATGGGATATTTGTAATGTCATAAAGGGATGACAAGACAATATGCCTATATTGTTATATAGGATAAGTGGTAGGTTGTGATATCGTATGCAACCAGAATAGTTTTTGCATCTATTGTCGATTTGTGCCTCATTTGCCTGATTTTGCTGATAGAACTACACGAGAATATACACTTGGATCAGATAGCCAGGGTGAAAATTTGATCTATTAATCCAGCAAGTCTCAGGTAACCGTCTAAGTATACAGACCTGCATCAGCTGAGGTGGTAAGAAGGGATATATAGTTAAGGTTGACAAATCAACCCGTAAGGTTTACAACTAATTCAGTTAAGGTTGTCAATTCTTGCCATCGAGGTTTTCAATATGACTAGATTAAGGAAGCGTGGCGAAAAAATTAGAGAATTTATTATTGAGCAGGTGGAGCATCATCCTAAAGATATAATTGCTTTGACAAGTGAAACTTTTTCCGTTTCTCGCCAAGCTGTTAACAAACATATCAAACAACTAATTGCGCAAAAAGCTTTAATCAGAGAGGGAAAAGCTAAGAGTGTACGCTATTTTTTGCATCCCCAGTCCGAATGGATCGCAACATTTCCTCTTGCTGATAACAGTGCTGAAGATGTTGTATGGAGAAATGAAATAAAGCAGAAAATAGGTCAATTGTCGGATAATGCTCTTGGTATCTGGTATCATGGGTTCTCGGAGATGTTCAATAATGCCATTGACCATTCCGAAGGAACTTCCGTTACGATTAATATTAAGAAGACCGCATATTCAACAGAAATGTACATACACGACAATGGGATAGGCCTTTTTACCAAAATTAAAAATATCATGGGCCTTCTTGATGAACGTCATGCTGTAATTGAATTGACTAAAGGCAAACTAACAACAGATCCAACGCGACATAGTGGAGAGGGTATTTTTTTCAGTTCACGGATGTTTGATGAATATAGCATTTTGTCCGGTGAAGTTTTTCTCTCTCATACCTATGAAAAGGAAGAAGATTGGATATTAGAAACTTCGAAATATCAGAATGGCACGTTCATCACTATGAAATTACGAAATAATACGGCGCGAACAACTCAAGAGATATTTAATAAATTTACGGATGATGATTACGGTTTTACAAAAACTGTTGTGCCTGTTCGTCTTGCACAATATGGCAATGAACAATTAGTGTCTCGGTCACAAGCGAAACGGCTAGTAATAAGAATAGATCGTTTCAAAACGGTGTTGTTCGATTTTAAGGACGTTGAATATATAGGCCAAGCATTTGCGGATGAAGTCTTTCGAGTTTTTGCCAGGCTACATCCAACAATGGAGATACTGCCGATAAACGGCAATGAAGCTGTTATGCAGATGATCAAGAGAGTTGAATTAGCACAGTAGAATAGACGCCTTTACAAAATGATTCTGAACATACCCATAAGATCTCAGCCAAGACCATTCAGATCTTACCATGGGTAATGGGAAATAAACTCAATTTTTGAGAGACAAACAGATGTTGTCATCATAAGGCCTTGCCTTTTTTTTTCGTGGTATTTGGAGAGGTAAGAAGGGAGTTGACCCCCATCCATACATAAGTTATCATAGGTTATCAAATTTTATTAACCAATGAATATTTTGGTATAATCATGGATCCTAGACGTAATCCCTATGCCCCTGGCGCTGGCACCCCACCCCCTGAACTGGCGGGACGTGACGACATCATCGAACGGGCTGCAGTGGCACTTTATCGCATCGGCACCAAACGGGCGGCGCGTAGCTTGGTCCTTTATGGTCTGCGCGGCGTCGGAAAAACCGTACTCCTGCAAAGGATTCGTTTGGCTGCCGAGATGGAAAATTTTGTGCCGGTGGTTATCGAGGCACCGGAGGAACGCTCGTTGCCCGCTATCCTCGGTCCGGCCCTCAGGGCTGCTCTCATCCGGATGAGCAGGGGCGAAGCGGCCAAATCCGCCCTGCGCAAGGCGCTTGGCGCTTTGGCCGGTTTCGCCCGCATCGCCAAACTCAAATATGGGGATGTGGAGTTCAACGTCGATTTCAGCCCAGAGCCCGGGGTGGCCGACAGCGGTGATCTGGAAACCGACATAACCGATCTGTTGGTCTGCGTCGGAGAGACGGCCGCCGAGCGTAAAACTGCGGTGGTCCTGTTCATTGACGAATTGCAATATATTCCGGAAGTCCAGCTCGCTGCACTGATCACAGCCCTGCACCGTGCCAGCCAAAAGCAGCTACCCATCACCCTGGTGGCCGCCGGTTTGCCGCAGTTGCTGGGGCATATGGGCCGGGCCAAATCGTATGCCGAACGCCTGTTCGAGTTCATCCCCGTCGGCCCGCTGGAAAACGATGCGGCCCGTCAGGCTCTGTGCGTCCCTGCCGAG
>MGTA01000178.1:0-239 GCA_001799225.1 Deltaproteobacteria bacterium RIFOXYD12_FULL_50_9 | reverse complement strand
CTTTAGCGAAGAGGCTATCGCGGAAATCTTACGCCGTACCGAAGGCTATCCCTATTTCATTCAGGAGTGGGGAAAGCATGCCTGGAGTGAGGCAACGGTTTCACCCATTACTCACGCCGATGTCTTACGGGCCAGCGAGGTCGCTGTAGCGGAATTGGATGCTAGTTTCTTCCGGGTCCGCTTTGATCGGCTGACGCCAGCGGAAAAAAGGTATATCCGGGCCATGGCGGAATTGGGAC
>MGTA01000177.1:10367-14213 GCA_001799225.1 Deltaproteobacteria bacterium RIFOXYD12_FULL_50_9 | reverse complement strand
CACGCTCGATCAATTGAGCAGTAGCAGCCGGCTCGATCCGGAGCATGATGTCCTCTATTTTCCGACGATGAGTGACAACCGTTTTGTCACAGCGGTGCTCCGTTCCGCCGGCTTCACCTGTATTGACAACTACGATGACGACGGCTACAGCCTGGCCCGCCTGGTGGCTCTTGGCCGGGCCAGCGTCGGTGACACGGTTTGCGCTCCACTGGCCGCAGTCTATGGTGACGTGCTTGAGGCTATTGCGGATTTTTCGCGGCGCAAAACCGAAAAAGACCCTCTGCTGGCCGGCAAGCGTCGCCTTTTGATCTTCAATAACAAGGGGTTAGGCCCCTGCCGGCAAGGCCAGTATGTCGAGGTTCATAAATTGTTGATTGCCCAGGCCGGCCATCTTGGCGACCGGCCCGGGGAGTGCCAGGTCCTGCCCGGGGATAGCCTGCTGCAGTTTGCGGTGGGCCGGGAGAATGAGGGCTTTAATATCGGTCTTGATCAAGGCGCCCTGTTACGCGGCTTTCAGGCGATTATCCTGCAGGGCGTGACTCATCAGCTTTACGCCAACGGCGTCCTGCGCTGTAAGAATTCGGCCGAACTTAAAGAGTTCATCGCGGCCTTCCGCGCCTTTAAACAGAGGCTTTTCAGATTGCTCGAAACAGGTAATGGTGATGACCCGAAATCAGGTCGTTCGGCGCTGCTCGCCCTGCTTATGCGGGTAAGCGGCCAGCCGGTCGCCGGCTTGATCAATCAGGAAGTGCTAAACGAACTCCGGCGATTCAGACGGACACATGACTGCCGGCCCATCCTTGAAAAAGGGCGTCTCAAGTTCCACATTGAAGGCGAGGTCTATATGCGGGTGGCCCAATTTGAGGAGGTCTTCAGGACGCTGCTCGAGATTCTCGGTTTCGAACGTTTTGCCCTGACTTACAGCCCGCTGTGGAGTTTCCTTGATTACAAGATCGCCGGGCAGAGACTACGAGCCGGCGAAGCGCTCCGGGAAGCAGTGCGCCGGCTGTCGGCTAATCCGCTTGGTCAATCGCTTGGCGAACGGCTACGACAGTGCCGTCATCAAGGCCGCCGCTGCCTGCGGGTCGGCCTGCGCCAGATGTTTTTCAGACATATCCTGGCCGCGCCCCTCTACCGGGCTGCCGGTCTGGCCCTCCCCGAATCGATGAGCACGGTCCTGAAGAGGGCGCGGCAAATCATCCCCACACTGCGTCCTGGCGGTGAACTCACCCCGTATGTCGGCGAAACCCTGCTTAAACTGCAACAGGGCTACGATCTTGTCTTAAATGTCGCGCCGGAGGGGTGTATGGTAGCCGGTATGGGAGAGGGTTTCAGCTCGGCGCTGCAGCAGAGTGCCGGCCAGGGCAGTGTCCAGCATCTCTTTTCCGACAATGGCGAGGTCAACCGTGCAGCTTTAGTGGATGCTGCCCTGAAGATTCTTGGTCCGGAGGGCTTTTACCGACGCTGAACGCTTATCTTGACTGCACTGAATTTTTACCTCTTCTCCTCCGTAAAATCCTTCCGTAAATCAATCCCGCATTTTTGAGAGCAGGTGCATTTTCTTATTGCATTTGATTCCAAAGTAGTATAGAATTTAATTAAATTATAGAATTATGGCATGCTAATTGTGTCGTCATAAGGTAGCTTGGATTTTTGCTCGTGATGGGCATTGGCAGAATCAACCGAAAGCTCGGGACTATTCAATTAATAATGCAAGGAGGAAGGCATGATGTACTCTGTGAAAGGTAGGAAACGTCTCTTTAACCTGGCCGCTGGTACGGTTCTGACCATGAGCCTCTGGGCGCCGCTGCTGGCCCAGGCCGACGAGACCCAGGATCTCCGTAAAAAGGTCGATGAACTGCAGAAAACCCTGGATGACGTGGACAAGCGTCTCAACAAGGCCGAAATGCATACAGCGACCGATAAGCTGTCGTTGGGCGTCGATTTTCGGACCGAGGCGGACAGTATCCACTACTCCGACATGCTGTTTGCACCATCGGCGTTAGTCGGCAAGTTTTTTATGCCCTTTACAAATGTGACTGATATGAATTCAGGTTTTAATGGAGTAAACCTGATCCAGGCCAAACAGATGTTGGCTGGCATGAAACAGTACAACCTAATTCCGGCGGCTGAGAAATACGATATCGATAACGATATCATCTATACCAGCAAATTCCGGTTGAATATGGGAGCTAAGATCAATAACAACTTGAGTTTTACCAGTCGACTCGCTGCCTACAAGGTGTGGGGCGACAGCAGTGGCACCAAATTCAACCAGGGCAGCCTGGGTGATGTCACCTTTGACGGCAATACCTCAAGCCTGCCGCACGGTGACACCCTGCATCTTGAACGGGCCTATTTCAACTACAAAAATCAGGTTAAGACAGTGCCGATCAACTTCTCGCTCGGCCGTCGGCCGTCAACCGAGGGCCCGCCGGCCGAATACGGCTTAAATAGCCTGGAGGCCGGTTCGCCGCTGGCCACCATCATCAACTGGCAGTTTGACGGCGCCTCGTTGTCCTTTGGCTTGGATGAGATGACCGGTGTCCCCGGCGCCGCTTTGAAGTTCTGTTACGGGGTTGGATTCGAGAGCGATTGGGGCAACAGCGGTTCCCTGAGCAGTACATCCTCTGTCAAGGATGTCCATTTGTTTGGTTTTATCACCACCCTCTTTGACAATGACATGACCAGCGCGGTGTTTAATTACGCCCATGCCTCGAATATTACCGACGGCTTTACCGGGCTTACCGTTATGCCGTTTATCGTCAAAAAAGAAGACAAGTTAAACGCTGCCGGGACCGGTTCCGATGGTGTCAACGAATACTATTTTGATACGAACCCAGGAGGTTATATCTCCCGGATGGAGCCCAGCACCAACATCGGCGATTGGGATGCCGCTTCCATGCTCCTGCGCAGCAACCTGGCTAATATTGATATGTTTCTGGCCGGCTCCTGGAGTCATACCGACCCATCCCAGATCTCGCAGAATCCCTTCTATGAGTTGATGGGCCAGGGGCTGTTGAGCTCAAACGGCCAACTTGAAGCGCATAACGGCTATAGCGTCTATGCCGGCGTTGTCATCCCGATGCCGGCTGATGCCAAGCTCGGAATCGAATATAACTGGGGGTCAAAGTACTGGTTTAACTTCACCGGTGCCGAGGACTCATTGATCGCCAGCAAACAGGCGGCCCGTGGCCAGGTGGTTGAAACTTATTATATCCAGCCGATCATTGAGAAGACCTTTTTCGTGAAAGTGGGAGCTCAGTATTTTGATTATGCATATACCGGCAGCGGCAGCCCGTTAGGAGCCCCGGTCAAGATCTCTGAGGCCAACGGGATGGATTCTCTCTTCCCGGTGGTTGACAAGGTATGGAACGGCTATATCTCGGCTAATGTGAGATTTTAAGATATGGGGGGCGGGCCTGGAGCCCGCCTCGTGTCAGGGCGGCCACAGGGGGCCGCCCCTACAAAACAATCCGGAACTGTAGGGGCGGTCCCCCCGTGGCCGCCCTTTCGGAGCATCACCATGGCAGAAAAATCATTTGTAAACAGCATCAAGGAAGACGCCGTCAGTACCTACCAGGCAGTATTCGGCAAGAACTGGCCGACTTGGTTATCCGGCATCTTTATAGCTGTTCTAGCGCTTTTATTTTTCCTCTGGCAAGGCCCGCTCGGCATTTCTGGTGGTTACCGGAACTGGGGCGATTGGGTCTATTACGCAATCGGTATCGAAAGCACCAGGCCGACCGAGCCATGGCTGCATACCATGTCGGTCACCAATTTCGGGCTGTTTTTCGGGGCTTTTGTTTCTGCGCTTTTGAGTCGGCAGTTTAAGGTCCGCAAGAC
>MGTA01000177.1:5810-10218 GCA_001799225.1 Deltaproteobacteria bacterium RIFOXYD12_FULL_50_9 | reverse complement strand
CCGCTCCGGAGGAACCCAGACAGGGCGGCATTGACTGGGCCAAGATTCAGCCCTGGTTCGGTTGGTTGTTCTTGCTCGTCGGGATTGCCGCTTTTTATATCTATTCTATGTTTGAAAAAACCCAGCTGGGGGGCCTGCTGTTCCTGGGTATTCTGCTGGGTGTCAGTATGCACCGGGCCCGTTTCTGTTTTGTCCGGGCCTTCCGGGACCCCTTTATGACCGGAGAGTCGGAGATGGTCAAGGTCATAGCCCTGAGTCTGATGGTCTACGGCTTGGGAAGTGCGGTCATCAAGTGGAATTATCTGCAGCCCGAGATGATGGGTGTCATTCATCCATTTTGGATCGGCAGCCTGGTGGGAGGAACTATTTTTGGAGTCGGCATGCTTTTAGCCGGCGGTTGCGCCACCAGCACACTGTGGCGGCTTGGTGAGGGTCATACCAAGTTGGCAATCGCTTTGCTTGGATTTATCTTGAGCAATCCGGTCACCTCCTGGTTTTTGCAGAAGAGCGGCCTTGATCCGTTACTCGGCAAGGGTCTCTTCCTGCCTAAGGTCGTGACCTGGTATTTTGCAGCGCCTATCTTTGTACTTGTCCTGGTTATCTGGGTTTTAGGGGCGCGTTGGAATGAAAAAACTGAAAAATTTGTTGTTATTTAATGGAGAGAGCGATGAAAAAGACAATGATGCTTGTTTTGACCATGATTATGGTGTGCGGATTTACAGCAGCGGTTATGGCGGCGGATAAGCCTAATGGTGACGAGCGGAAAGGCAAGTATAACTTTCGCCAAACCTGCCGGCAGTGTCACAAAGCTGGCGGTTCGGCTAAGGAGTTGGGTCCGGACAGCAAAACCATGGCGCAATGGCAGCGGACCTTTGAGAAAGAGAGCTATGCCAAGCTGGCCTGCAAGGCGGAATGGGACAAGTTGGCAGCCGCCGATCTCAATGACACATTAAGCTACCTTTACAACCACGCCTTTGATTCACCATCTCCGGCAAAGTGCAAGTAGTCCCCCTGCTACCATCCCTTGCCGGCGATGGTGTGTAGTACCTTCCTTCTTTACCTGTCTGCAGGGGTATGTGCCCCTGCAGACAGTGCATTTACCCCTGGGATCAGGCATTGAATCAACTTATCGATTCAATGCCTGATTTTTTTAAAAGCTACGTTTCTAATAAGCTGCAGCCTAAACTGCCTGAGCAGTTCCTCAAAACATAGTATTGTCACTTCCCAGTTGTTGAAACATCTCAAGATAGTCGCTGAGTTTTTCTTTGGCGCCTCCAGCGGCCTTAAAATAGAGGCCGTACTCGACTTCGCCGGTCTTGAGTGTGATGATCCGCGCAACCCTGGCATCGTTCAGGGTAATAATAGTTTCCATGTGCGAGTAAGGCAGGTGGAGATTGAAGGTAAGGATAGGGAGGAGATCTTCCTTGTTGAGCAGGAAAGTAGTGCTGATTCGAGCCCCTTCCAAAGAGATGTCTCTGACCTTGGCTTTTTTTACTCTCTGGCCGATCTGGGTCAAAAAGGAGACGGACGACTCCTTTTCCGGACTGAAGCGCGGGAAACGGCGGCGTTCAATCTCGAATAGTTCGGTCGGGAAGGAGATAACCAGATGGTCCGGCATATCTTTTAGCAGGTCAGCCTGGAAGCCAATGGTCGCTTTTTTGTGCTGGGGATGAATGACGATGACCGGACCGGCCACCGGGGTGAATTGCTCAAGTTTGTTAAGTATTACCAGCTGTTCGGCGGCCTTCAGCTCAACCTTTTCTATGCGGATTCGTCGGGATTGGGTCTTGCTTTGGAAAAGAGTAAGCGGAACACGCTGGACGCTCAGCGAGGCGAGTTCACGCCAGATTCGTGCGGGGTCGGAGGTTATTTTCTTTTTCATGATTCTAGCGGTTCTACTCTGATTGGCTGGTGTTTTTCGATTTCTGAATTGCGCCTAAGATCTCTTTTTGGATCTCCGGTTGCAGTTCCGACATGAGGGATCCCATTTTTCGCAAGATCTTTCTGCCTTCCGGGCTGCCATAGAAGTCGGCCAGGGTGTTCAACTCCTTGATAGTAAAATGGTTGACCAGACTGCCGAGCAGAAGGGCTTCAAGGCGTTTGACATCTATGTGGGCCAGCATGGCCTTGATAAAGACCTCGCGCTGTTCCTCCGGGACCTGTCGGCTCAGATCGTTAACGGCATCATTGATGATCCCGGCAACCGGGGCGATACGGCTATAACGTTTTGCTGCCTCCAGAAGGGGGGCGTTCTCCATCTCGGCAGCGGCCCGGACAGGAGACCAGCCGGCAATCAGGGCCAGCAGCGCTAGGATTAAGAGACGTTGCATCAGGAATCCTCATTTTTTAGTAAAGGTCAAGATTGATCGCGAGGCGCCGGAAAAGGGGAGGGCGGTCTCTTGCAGATCGCTAAGGGTAAAATGGTGTGCGGTTGTATTACGTAGCCACTCCTCGGTCTCAGTCAGGGCTTTTGGTCCTTTCATGCAGATTACCTGGCCGCCGGGACGGCAGAACGGTTCGGCAAGAGCAAGAAAATCGCTGATATTTGCAAAGGCCCGGCTGGTAATCAGAGGAAAGCCAATGGCAAGCAGAGTTGCCGGTGCGGTTTTAGTCAGGCGTTCGGTCACGATCTCGACGTTTGTAAGATGTAAGAGCCTGATCACCTGTTTAAGAAAAGATACTTTTTTGAGTCGAGGTTCAGCCAGGACGAATCTGGTATTTGGGAAGACACAAGCCAGGACCAGGCCGGGAAATCCGGCCCCGCTGCCGATATCGAGCAGGGTCTGTGAAGATTTTTGGGCCTGGAGGATGGGCAGCAGGGTCAGGGAGTCGAGGAAATGGTTCTCCAGCATCTGCTGAAAGGGGGCCGGGCCCACCAGATTGATTTTCCGGTTCCAGCGCTCGAGTTCCCGAGCATAGATCAGCAACTGGTCCGATACTTGTGCAGAGAGGCACTCTCCCAGGCGTTTGGCGCCGTTCTGCAGAAATTCGCGATCAGGCATGGCAGGTAGGACCGGTGCTGTTGCTTCCACTTTTACTCTATCCATCCTAAGGGGTTGCGATAAGTTAGAAGGGGGTCTGCCGAAAGGTGATTAAAAATTCGTTCCAGGAAAGAGTTTCGCGGATCGCCAGTTCACCCTTGGCCGAACCGCAGCTGATACCCTGGATGAACCCTTTTTCCACCCGGCAGAGGAAATGATCCTTGCCTTGGAGGAAGATGTCTACGAAACAGCTGGTTGTACTAAGGCCAAGCAGGGTGATGAAATCGGCCAAGGCCATACCTTTGATTGATTTTTTACCGGGCAGTTGGCCGAGGATGTCGAGAATATGCTTGGCAAGGGCGGGCGAATTGATAGGTTTAAGCAGATGCTGGCGAGCGCCAAGCTGTTTGATCCTGGCATGCATTGCCGGATAGTCAAAAGTGCTGATAACTAAGGAGGGCAGAGCTGGGAAATGGGTTTTTATATAGGCAAGCAGTTCAAAGCCATCCATCTCAGGCATCTTGAGTCCGGTGATCAGCAGATCGATCTTTTTTGACTCAAGGATACGAACCGCCTGTTTGCCGGTGGCGGCAGTCAGCATGAGAAACTGTTTCTCATGCTCGGTCAACTCCTTGGCCATGCCAACCACAAAGGATTGTTCGGCATCTACCAGGAGCACGGAGCGTTCCTGGTCTGCTGTGCCGTTGGTTTGATCGGTAAAGTAATCATCGACCAGAATTCCGTTTTTAAATGCGCAGGAACAGGGCTCTCGATCAGGGAGTGTTATTGCTAATTGAAAGTTTTTTCTGTTGAGCCTGATGACGGTAAACAGGGTCAGAAGAGAGGCGCTTCTCTGGTGGGGGTCAGGCTCACTCTCCGGAATATCCGGTATAGAGGATGTAGTGGTCTCGACCGGCTGCGGTGGAGGTTGGGGAACCGGAGAGTCCTGTGCCCATTGTGGAGGGCTGGCAGGCGGTTCTGTTTCTTTGGGCGGTGGAGAAGATATCGGGTCTGAGGTTGGTGCCGGTGATTGAGCCTTTTGTCCAGCCTTATTCCTGCCGAGGTGGGTAATTTTGGTCAGTTCGTCCAACTCCTGATTGGTGGAAAGATGAGCTCGATCAGCCTTGATGCCCAAAAGGTCTTCCAGAATATTTGGTATGGACTCTTTCATTTTTTGATCTCCTCGAGCCTGACCTTGATGGAAGCGGCATGGGCGGTCAGGCCTTCAAGCTCGGCAAGCCTGATGATATGGGCGCTGTCAGCGGCAAAAGCGGCGCGCGAGTAAGAGATCAGGCTTGATTTTTTGATAAATGTATCGACGCTTAACGACGAAGAGTAGCGGGCCGTGCCCATGGTGGGCAGCACATGGTTTGGTCCGGCGACATAGTCGCCGACTGCCTCAGGGGTGTGATTGCCTAGGAAGATGG
>MGTA01000177.1:4334-5791 GCA_001799225.1 Deltaproteobacteria bacterium RIFOXYD12_FULL_50_9 | reverse complement strand
CGTCAACAATCAGCATAACCCCGTGGTCCCTGATCGAGGTGCGGGCAATGCTTTGCCTGTCCAATGTTTTGAGCTGCAGCTCAAGCTGGTATACCGTCTCATGAGCGATATCCAGATGGGTAGTGACCAGGATGGCCAAGGCCAAAGGATCATGCTCGGCCTGGGCCAGCATGTCGGCGGCGATATAGGCGGGATTGGCTGTCTCATCGGCGATGATCAGTACCTCGCTTGGTCCGGCGATCATGTCGATCCTGACCCTGCCGTTAACCTGCCGTTTGGCCTCTGTCACATACTGGTTGCCAGGTCCGACAATGACATCGACCGGGGCAATGGTGGCAGTGCCGTAAGCCAGGCCGGCAATGGCCCAGGCGCTGCCGGTCCGATAGATTTCGGTGATGCCGATCTTCTGGGCTGCGACCAGCAGGGCCGGGTGGATTTTGCCACCCGGACCGGGCGGGGTGACCATAATTCGTCGTCCTACCCCGGCAATGGCTGCCGGAATGCCGTTCATGAGGACAGAAGAGACAAGCGGGGTCCGGCCGCCCTGGCCGCCGGGTACATAGAGGCCTGCGGCATCAACCGGCTGCACCAGTCGACCGGTGATCACGCCGTTTTCGCCGGTAACGATCAGGGATTGCTGGCGTTCACGTTCATGGAAGGAACGGATGCGGTCGATGGCAAGATCAAGGGTAGCCAGCAGGTCAGGGGGAACCTGGGCCATGGCCTCGGCCAGCTCCTGCTCGGTTACCCGCAACCGGTCTTTGCTGAAATCCGGATCGTCGAATTGGCGGGTGTACTGCAGCAGGGCGTTATCGCCGTTTTCCCTGACATTGGCGATTATTCCGGTTACTGCCTCTCGGCATCGATCATCGGCGCTGTGAAATCGGGCTTGCAGGCCGGCAAGCTGGCGTCGTCCTTGCTCCGATGCTGTATCAATAGGCGTAATGAGCATGAATTCTCCTGATTATGACTGACTCTGTTTCCTTTGCATAAAGTACAGTTATGTGCCGGGTTTTGCAATGAAATTACGGGCAGGATATTTTGAACTTGCAGGTACGCCCTGAACCGAGCAGGTTCCCCGGCCTTTTAGGTAGTTTCCGTATACCGTTCGGTCGTGGGGTAGCGTCTGCCATAGCCAAAGGCCTTGCTCGTTACCTTGAGGCCCATGGGCGCCTGTTTGCGTTTGTACTCGTTGGAGGTGATCCGGCGAATAACATCCTTGACTATGGCAAGGTCGAATCCTTTGGCTACGATCTCTTTTATGCTGCGATTCTCTTCCAGATAGGCGGTAAGGATCGGATCGAGGACCTCATAGGGGGGCAGGTCGTCCTGGTCCTTCTGGTTGGCCGCCAGTTCGGCAGTCGGGGCGCGCGTTATTGTCCGGCAAGGAATAATTTCCTGCTCGCGGTTGAGGTAGAGGGCGAGTTTGTAGACCAGGCATTTAGGGACATCGGAGA
>MGTA01000177.1:1335-4275 GCA_001799225.1 Deltaproteobacteria bacterium RIFOXYD12_FULL_50_9 | reverse complement strand
CAGGGATTTGGCGTCATCAATGCTGGCCTGCGTGGTGTAGGGTGAGGGCAGAGCAATGCCGAGGACGTTTTGCCGGCCCAGGGCCGCGCTGGCAATGGCAGCAGTGAGCGCCGAATCAATGCCGCCGCTTAACCCGAGCACAGCCTTGCTGAATCCGCACTTGGTCACATAGTCCCGCACACCCATAACCAGGGCTTCATAGAGGATAGCGGTCTCATCAGTCGTTTCGTCCGGCAGGAGAATCGGCGGGTTGGTATCCAGGGCTTCGGTGTCGATGATCAGCAGGTCTTCGGCAAATCGACGAGCCAGGGCCACGATCCGGCCCTGGCGGTTCATGGCCAGGCTCATGCCGTCAAAGAGCAGAGAGTCCTGGCCGCCAACCTGATTGGCATAGAGCAGCGGAGTTTGGTGTTTCAGGCATTGGTGCTGGAATATCTCTTGCTTGATCAGGATTTTGCCCAGGTTGAATGGCGAAGCGGCGAGGTTGATGAAAAGATCGATCTTGCCGGCAGCATCACTCAGTAGATCATTGACCGGGTCTACCGCATAGAGTCGATGCCGGAAAAACTCTTTGTCATTCCAGATATCCTCGCAGATGGTAATGCCGAGAACCAACCCTTTATAGGTAAAGGCGCGGCTCGCCGCACCAGGTTCGAAATAGCGGGACTCATCAAAGACATCGTAGGTGGGCAGGAGGCGTTTATGGGTTGCGAACAGGAGTTTGCCATCTTCAAAAAGGATGGCGCTGTTGTGCAGGAATTTGCCGGTGCCGGCAGTATGTCTGGTTATAACGCCGCAGAGCACTCCGATACCCCGGACCTGTTCAATAAGTGCGGCGCAGGCACTCTCCTGGTCTACCAGAAAAGAGCCGCGTTCCAGCAGATCCTGGGGTGGGTAGCCGCTTATTGCCATCTCCGGGAAAACAATGAGATTGCAACCCTGGTTTTTTGCTTTTTCGGTCTGTTCGGCTATCTTGGCAACGTTGGCCGTAAAGGCGCCGATCACCGGGTTTAATTGGCTGAGAGCAATTTTCATGTGACGAACTATAGCACAATCAGGCCTTGGGGCGGAGTTAAAAATGCAAAATGCAAAGTGCAGGATTAAAAGCCGGTTGCCCAAAGTGTCCGGAGAGGGTAAATCTCTGGCTGTAATTTTTTTGTTTTTGTATTTCGGACAGCGGTTTACAGTTTCCGGTTTACAGTTTTTATTTAAAGGTTTAGAAATAGCTATGAGTTTTGGCCCGTGGCCTTGCAAAACCCATCAACCTGAATCGTGAGGGATTATGAAAAAGTACTTCGTGCTGGACACCAACGTCTTACTGCACAATGCCGATGCGGTTGTCTCTTTTGCCGACAACACCGTAGTCTTGCCCATGACGGTCATTGAAGAGCTTGATAAGTTCAAGTCGCGGAACGATGAACTGGGCCGCAATGCCAGAAGGGTTGTCCGGCAGCTTGATCTGCTGCGCGAAAAGGGGCAGCTTGGCGTCGGGGTGCCGATGGATAACGGCGGGACCCTGCGCATCTTTACCGAGCGGGACAAACTGATTAATCCGGGCCTGGATCTGTGTGTGGCGGATAACCGGATTCTGGCCGTGGCCAATACCCTGCATGATCAGGGTGAGACGGTGATTTTTGTCTCCAAGGACATCAATGCCCGGCTCAAAGCCGATGCCCTGGGTATTGCCGTCCAGGATTTCGAGAAGCAGAAGGTTAATTTCGACGAGTTGTTCACTGGCCAACGTGAGCTTTTAGTGGCGGCCGACCTGATTAATTCGTTTTACAAAGATCAGGAGCTGGTAATTGAGGGCCAGGATTTTGTCCCCAATGAGTTTGTTGTCCTGATCGACGAGGTTGAACCAAAACATACGGCCCTGGCCAAGGCCAGAAATCAGACCACCCTTGTTCGTCTCAATGCCGATCTGGATACGGTCTGGAATATCAAGCCCCGCAGCAAGGAGCAGCGCATGGCTTTTGAACTGCTCATGGATCCGGCGATCGAACTGGTAACCATGGTCGGCCAGGCCGGCACCGGAAAAACCCTGCTCGCCCTGGCGGCAGCGCTTGAATCAACCATACGAGATCACCGCTATGACCGCATTCTGGTCTCCCGGCCCATTATCCCGCTTGGCAAGGATTTAGGCTTCATGCCCGGCAGCAAGGATGAGAAGCTGGCCCACTGGATGCAGCCTATATTTGATAATCTAACCTTCCTGATGGGTGATCACTACACCAACAAGAAGGAGGAGAGTGATTCGTCGGTCAGAGGCAAGGTTGATAAGCTCCTGCAGAATCATGTTGTCGAGATGGAGGCGCTTACCTATATCAGGGGCCGTTCAATCCCCAGGCAGTACGTTATTGTTGATGAAGCCCAGAATCTCACCCCGCACGAGGTCAAAACCATCATCAGCCGGGCCGGCGAGGGTACCAAGATGGTGCTTACCGGCGATCCGTACCAGATCGACAACCCCTACCTTGATTCGAGCAGCAATGGCCTGACCTATACGGTTGAACGGATGAAGGACCTTGCCCTGCACGGTCATATCACCCTCAAGAAGAGCGAGAGGAGTAATCTCGCGGCTGTCGCAGCTGATTATCTGTAGGGGCAACCCCCACTGGTTGCCCCTACCCAGTATTTCTTTATCTGTTTCCCCCATTTTGCCGATACGGTAGTCGGTAGAGGTTTTTTCTGTCCATAGGGTCCACGATGTCCATGTTGTCCAAAAAAAAAACGTGGACCCTATGGACAACATGGACATCGTGGACCATAATCCTCAAAAATAACAGGCCGGGCAGGGGGGGGTACCGATATGAAAATAGCGCAATCTGATGTGACGTTCGGCGCCAGCCGTTTCTTTAGTGAGGAGTACCAGCGGAGTGAATCCCTGCGGGTGACGGTTGGCGGCGCTAACCTTTCCGACAGTCAAGCAGCACATGCAAC
>MGTA01000177.1:0-1267 GCA_001799225.1 Deltaproteobacteria bacterium RIFOXYD12_FULL_50_9 | reverse complement strand
ACGACGGAATCAGCTGGAGATTCAGGAATCGGCCCCAAGTGGGAAGCAATGCGTCGGATACTTGAACTGTTGACCGGTCGGAAAATCAGGATTGGAGAGTTGCGATCCTCCGGTGAGCAGGAGAGTGCCGAGCCTCCGGTTCCGGCAGCAAATAATTCCGCAGACGGCGCGCAGCCGCAGCCGGTTGGCTGGGGCGTGGCCTATGATTATCAGGAACAATACCGCGAACAAGAAGAGATGAGTTTCAGTGCTGCCGGCCACATAGTTACCGAGGACGGTCAGGAGATCGCCTTTAAGCTCGACCTGTTGATGGCCAGGGAATATATTGAGACTACCTCGATTGCGGTCCGGGCTGGAGATGCCGCTTTCGTTGATCCGTTGGTGGTTAATTTTGCGGGGAGTGCAGCTGAGTTAAGTGATATGCGTTTTTCTTTTGATCTTGATGTTGATGGTCAGAGCGAACAGATACCATATCTTAAGCCGGGCAGCGGCTATCTTGCCCTGGACCGCAATAATGATGGCGTTATTAATAATGGCAGTGAGCTGTTTGGCCCGACTACCGGTTCCGGGTTTGCTGAACTGGCCAGCTATGACAAGGACAACAACGGCTGGATTGATGAGAACGACCCGGTTTTTACTGACCTGCGCATCTGGATGCAGAAGGCGGATGGGGTCGGCTCACTTTTCAGGCTTGACGAGAAAAGGATCGGCACCCTGCTGCTCGACTCGGCCAGGTCGGAGTTCAGTCTGACCGGGGATCAAAACGCCCTGCTCGGCAAGGTGGCCCGGACCGGTATCTATCTGACTGGCGATGGCGGGGCAGGGACCTTGCAGGCCCTTGATCTGACGGGCTGATGCAAATTATAATCCCTGTGAATATTTATCCGCTCGCGGCAAGGAATATCGTGACAAATTAGATTTTTTGTGCTTAAACTATCAGTAGTTTTCCGTAAAAAGATAGTATTATCTTATGATTATAAACTAATTGCCGCCGCTATTCCATGCGATGAATCGAATCAAAAAATGCCTGAGCATGATTATTGCCGTTCTGCTGATGCTCTGCAGCCTGCTATCGCTGCCGCATTTTGCCGGCGCCGCTATTACTACCGCCAACTTTTTTTATTTCAATCCTGATTCCACCCACAGCAATCTTTTCAGTCTCAAGCAGATGATGGATACGGTTCTGGCCAAAAGCGGCATTACGTTTACCTTTCAACCATTTACCCGATTCCTTGATTTTGATCGGCAGGTAAAGGAGCAGCATCCA
>MGTA01000176.1:6029-6952 GCA_001799225.1 Deltaproteobacteria bacterium RIFOXYD12_FULL_50_9 | reverse complement strand
GACCGGGTACACGCCGGCAGCCCCCCTGGCCGAGGGCAGGCATGTTTTTTATGTTCAGGAAAAGGACGCTCTCGGTAACTGGTCCGCCTCCGGCAAAAAGGTTATCGTTGTAGATATATCACCGCCCAATGCGCCGGTGGTCAGTGGAGCATCGTTGTCAATTGACACAACGCCAACTTGGACTTGGATATCCGGCGGCGGTGGTAACGCCTGGTACCGCTACAAACTCGACAACAGTGATTTGACAGTTGGCGCCAAGGCCACGAAATCAACCAGCTTTACCCCGGCCCGCCCGCTGGCGGACGGCAGCCATACCCTATATGTCCAGGAACGGGACGCGGCCGGCAACTGGTCCGGGACAGGGAGCCGGTCCATTGTGGTAGACGGTCCACCTAAGGCACCGAAGCTCAGCGGCAAAACGCCCACCATGGACACGACACCGACCTGGCACTGGACGCCTGGAGGTGACGGCAATGGGACGTATCGTTGCAAGCTTGATAATAATGATCTAGCAACCGGCGCGACAGAGACAACCTTGACAACCTTCACCCCGGTGGGCGTTTTAACAGAGGGCTGTCATACCCTTTATGTTCAGGAACAGGACAGAAATGGCAGTTGGTCGGCCTCCGGTCAACGAACAATCATTGTGGACATAACTCCGCCCGATGCGCCGGTGGTTAGCGGCGCATCGCCGACAAGTGACACAACCCCGACCTGGAATTGGATTTCCAGCGGTGGCGGGAATGGTACCTATCGTTACAGGCTGGACAGTAGCAAACTTTGGATTGGAGCCACAATAACTACCCTAACGGAATACACTCCGGATAACGGCCTGCCAGTAGGTATGCATACCCTTTATGTTCAGGAACGGGATGCGGCCGGTAACTGGTCTTCCTCTGGTACGACCGATATTTTTGTATCAT
>MGTA01000176.1:5736-5983 GCA_001799225.1 Deltaproteobacteria bacterium RIFOXYD12_FULL_50_9 | reverse complement strand
CGAGGACCATGACTATACCATCAACCCGCCGTCCTATACCGCCCATGATAACGGTACGGTGACCGACAACGTCACCGGTCTGATGTGGCAGCAGCAGGATGACAACGTCACCCGGACCTGGGCGACCGCCATTACCTACTGCGAGAATCTCGATTTGGCCGGTTTCACGAATTGGCGGCTGCCTTCAAAGAAGGAGTTGGTGGGCATTATTATTTTAGGCCGTTATTCACCGGCAATCAATATCACG
>MGTA01000176.1:2588-5688 GCA_001799225.1 Deltaproteobacteria bacterium RIFOXYD12_FULL_50_9 | reverse complement strand
AAAGCGAGCTACACCTTCTACGCGTGGGTCGTGAACTTCTACTCTGGCAGCGTCTCCTACTACGGCAACGTTAAGACCAACGGCATGTATGTGCGTTGTGTGCGTATCGGACAGTGAGTAGGTCATTTGGTTATTAGGTTATTTGATTATTTTTGATTTTGGATTGGTGATTTTGGATTTAAACCGGGGCAGGGCCGAGAACGGCCTTGCCCCGGTTTGGTTTATAACCCCATTTTCTACTTGAATTTCCATGCAAATCCAAGCATTGTATTTGTATGGATCATGGCTATAGCTGTAGGGGCGAAAAATCTTTCGCCCCTACTTCACACCACCTTGAAAAGATGATTGATGCAGAACGGCAAAACTCCGGATAGTAATGTAATTAGAAATTGATTATTGTTGATTATGGACAATTACAAATTTACTGAATATTTTGAAAAAGAAGTATTGAGAAAACGTCCATACCTTAAAAAAGAATGGTGTATTCAGGTTATCGAGAGCCCACTCAAGGTTGAATCACAAGAGGTGAATCGATTTCGTTTTTGGGGTGTAGTAGCTGCTTTGGATGGCAGAATATTAAGAGTCGTCACTCTTGAAGATAAACGAACAATTCACAACGCTTTTCCAGATAGAGGATTTAAGCCATGAAGCTCAATTATTACCCGGAAACTGACTCACTCTATATTGATCTTTCTGAAAAACCGAGTACGGAAAGTAAAGAGATATCAGCTGGTGTTGTCCTTGATTATGATGCGGAAGGCAACCTGGTTGGAATTGACATCGACAATGCCAGTAAAAAAGTTTACCTTAATGAACTTCGGCTCAGCAGACTGCCCGCCAATATACATTCCGTGGCAGCCTGATCGTTTATTGCCATTAAGGTTCCGGCCTGCCATCCTATCTTGCTATATTGCAATAATGACTAATTTTAGCAAATTAGCGAGCAACGTCTGTTCGTCTTAGTCTGCCGGGACTACAAACAACCGCAGGGGATTCCGATCAATTTTTCGTCATAACGTCTGACGTGCTCGTCGTTACTGATCACGAAACCAAGCCGACCTTGCAAAACAAAACACTGTATTTATAAATGCAAGGTTAATAAAACTAGGGACACTCCCCATATATCCGGCAAACAGCCTTTCCCCGCCCCATTTTCCCCTTGAATTTCCATGCAAATCCAGGCATTGTACTGGCATAGATTACGATCACAGGTATAAAAACCTGTTTTCGCCTGTCGAGATGGTTGCCGTCCTGTTGCGCGGTAGAGGAGATGTTCGGATAGTAGTGCGTTTGTAGTTTCTGAAGTTTAATCAGGAATCATGAGCATGACCGTTGATACGGTAAAAACTATAGCTTACTGGCGTGAAAGTGCTGCATATGACTTGGAGACGGGGCAGACCCTTTTGCGTTCGAAGAAGTACCCGTATGCCCTGTTTTTTGGCCACTTGGCCATTGAAAAGCTGCTTAAAGCTCTAGTTGTGAGGCATTCTGGTGGCCATGCCCCATATTCCCATTCCTTGGTTATGCTTGCTGGTAAGACCGGCCTCGCGCTACCAGAAGCAATGATCGACCAATTGGCTGAATTCATGGAATTTCATACGGAGGCACGGTATCCCGACGCTAAGATGGATTTTTACCAGAAATGCACCAGGGAATTTGCACGGGGAAAGTTCAAGGAAGTAAAGAAGGTTTATACATGGTTGCTCAAGAAATCAGGGATATAGTAAGCAGGTTTGTCGAAGTTGTCGCATCAAGGGGCATTCACATCGACAAGACAATGCTTTACGGGTCGTTTGCAACCGGTACACAGACCCCCGATAGCGATCTTGATATTGCTGTTATCTCGTGCGATTTTGGCAGGGACAGGTACACGGAAGGCAAAATGCTTATGCAGATAGCTTGGCGAATTGATTCCAGGCTCCATCCGGTACCAGTATCAATTGATTCATATATGAATGATACATGGATTCCACTTATTTATGAAATAAGGGAGCATGGCGTAGAGGTTTCCTGATTATTTTTTGCAGGCAGATCACCGGTCAACAGGTGGGGTTGCCGCGCCGGTATGGGCGGCCTGGAAGATTGGTCGGAAAAAACAGGGAAAAAACAGGGACACTCCCCATATATCCGGCAAACACCCTTTCCCCGCCCTATTTTCTGCTTGAATGGCCGTGCAAATTTTTGCATTGTATTGGTAGGCATCGTATACGTCCATAGCGGGCGGGTTAGAACCCCGCTCCTATAAACAACCGCAGGGGATTCCGATCAATTTTTCGTCATAACGTCTGACGTGCTCGTCGTTACTGATCACGAACCCAAGCCGACAATCCCTTTCCTTGATAAAATCACGAATTCCCCGTAGGTCCTTGAGCGAAACTTGTTGACCGTACTTGATTTCAATCGGCACCAGCCCAAATTTCCCTTCCAATACCAGATCCACCTCTGCGCCGCCACTGGTCCGGTAGTGATAATATTCAAGCGCCACGCCCAGGGAATGAAAACCACGCAACAGCGTTTCCACCACCATGGCTTCCCAGGACTTGCCGATCATGGGATGCGCCAGAAGGGAGTTCGGACTATTCAGGTGAAGCAGGAAATGCAGCAGACCAGTATCGCGCAGGTAGCCTTTGGGATGTTTGACAATTCGTTTGGCGGGATTTTTTTCGAAAGAAGGAATATGGCGCCATAAAAATGTGCCGTCGGCAATACGAAAGTATTCACGTACTGTAGGTTGCGAGACGCCAATGACCCTAGCAGTCTCTTTGCATACCTTGCAAAATAAAACACTGTCTTTATAAATGCAAGGTTAATTTAGTTAACAGAATGGCAAATAGTCTTCTCCAAACGGGAGGGGGGTATGGGGTAACAATCTTTTTTGGACATGACCCATCAACCATGATATCTTCTCTTCGAGCTTCATTAGTATTCTCCTTGGTCTTGTTTTATCGTCAAATAAACAATATCATAAAAAGCAATTAAGCTTAATTATTTAAATATGTTAATAGATAAAAATGTTGTTAGATCGGTTTTGTAAAAAGCTTTTATGTTAGAAAATGATGTAGACAATAGGCTTGCCGAAATTTTCGGTAGCAACGGAATT
>MGTA01000176.1:1189-2574 GCA_001799225.1 Deltaproteobacteria bacterium RIFOXYD12_FULL_50_9 | reverse complement strand
CCGCACTATGAGGCGCGGCCGGGGCAGGTGGAGATGGCCGGGGCTGTTTGGCGGGCTCTGCAGGGCGGTATGCTGGCGGTCGAGGCCGGAACCGGCATCGGTAAGACCCTTGCCTATCTCGTGCCGGCCGTGCTCAGCGGCCAGAAGGTTGTTATTTCCACCGCCACATTGAACCTGCAGGATCAGATCCTCAATAAGGAAATACCTTTTATTATTAAATATATAGAGCCGGAATTGTCCGCAATATGCGTGAAGGGTCGTCAGAACTATCTCTGTCTGCACCGCTTCCGGCAGATAGCCTCGGCGCCCCAGCAGCAGCTTTTTGCTGATGACGGGACCATGGCCAGGATCAGCGACTGGCTGGGGCAGACGACCAGCGGCGATCGGGCCGAACTAGATTGGCTGCCGGATGGTTCAAGGCTGTGGCCGATGATCAGTTCGAGCACGGCGCAGTGCCTGGGGACACAGTGTCCGGAAGGCGGAGAGTGCTTTATCAGTCAGTTGCGTAAGAACGCCGGGCGGGCCAAGCTGCTGATCGTCAACCACCACCTCTTCTTTTCGGATCTGGCCCTGCGGCGTTTCGGGCATGCCGAGGTTCTGCCCCGTTACGAGTCTGTCATTTTTGATGAGGCTCATCATCTGGAGAGTGTCGCTACCCGCTATTTTGGCCTCTCTTTCAGTCAGTACCAGCTGCAGGACCTGGTAGGGGATATCGAAAAGGAGGTCCTGGCGCTGCCGGAAAAAAGCCGGTCGGCGGTGGTCCAGACAGCCCGCACTCTGGCGGCGCAGGCCGAGATCTTTGCGGCGCTTTTCTCGCGCGAGCGCGGCAGGTTCCCGTTGTTGCCCTTTATGGCGGAGACGGCAGCCTGGCAGCCGGAGGTCCACTCCCTGCGTGAGCGGATCATCGGTCTTGCCTCGAAGCTCGAGAGTCTTGAGGTGGCCGGTGAGGTGTGGAGCGGTTTGCGGCGGCGGACCCTTGAGTTGTTTGATAACTTGAACTCCGTGACTGAGAATCAGAGCCGTTCATTTGTCTACTGGTATGAGCGTCGGGAAAAATCTGTTGTCCTCTCCGCCTCGCCTATCGAGGTGGCGTCCCATCTTCAGGACTCCTTGTATGAGGCGGTGCGCAGTGTGGTTTTTGCCTCCGCCACCTTAACCGCCGGTGGTGAATTTTCTTACTTCAGCGAGCAGCTTGGCCTGCCCGGAGAGCTTGACACCCTTCTGCTGCCCACGCCCTATGATTATGCCGGTCGCACCCTGCTCTATATCCCAGATAACAATTTTCCGGTTCCCGGGAGTCCAAACTATTTTCAGGATGCGGAGAACGTAATTCATGATATTATTCTGGCGGCCCGGGGTCGGACCCTGGTACTGTTTACCAGCCT
>MGTA01000176.1:0-1174 GCA_001799225.1 Deltaproteobacteria bacterium RIFOXYD12_FULL_50_9 | reverse complement strand
GGGAGACCCACTCCGTTCTGCTGGCTGTGGCCAGTTTCTGGGAGGGGGTGGATGTGCCTGGCGAGGCCTTGAGCTGCGTGATTATTGACAAGCTGCCGTTTGAGGTGCCTAGTGATCCGGTGATCATGGCCAGGGTGCAAAAGATTGCAGACGAGGGTGGCAACCCCTTTGTCGATTTTCAGGTGCCCCGGGCAATCCTGACGCTCCGGCAGGGTCTGGGCCGGCTGCTGCGGGCCGCTTCTGATCGGGGTGTGCTGGCTGTTCTTGATGTTCGGCTGTTGACTAAACACTACGGCAGTCGTTTTCTACGCAGCCTGCCGCAAAGCCCGCTTACCCGGGACCTTGACGAGGTACGGCATTTTTTTGAGGAGGACTCTTTTGGCGGATCATGAGGTATTGCTTGTTCGGCTGCGACCGGAGGCGGCGAAGATTGATGACGCTATGCGGGCCGATCTGGCCGAGGTTGGCAACGACCTGCTGGCCCAGGTCTTGCGGCATGGCCTTTTTAACGGCGGTAAACGGGTGCGGCCCCTGCTCGCCATCTTTGCAAGCAGACTTCTCCCGGTAAGAGAGCTGGGCGGGATCGACGAAAATCGTTTGTATCGTTTGGCCATGGTCTTCGAGTACCTTCACGCTGCCAGCCTGCTGCACGACGATGTCATAGACCGGGCCGACCAGAGGCGCGGCAAGGCCACCGTTAATAAGGTCTGGGGCGGCGACGCCGCAATTCTGGCCGGCGATTATCTCCATGCCCGGGCCATGTTGATTGCCGGCAGTGAAGGCGGGCAGAGAGCGTTAAGTCTGATCAGCGCCGCCACCTCGGCCATGGTTGAGGCGGAATTTCTCCAGATGCAGAATGCCGAAGTTCAGGAATTTTCCGAGGAAAAGTACTTTGCGGTGCTCGCAGGCAAAACCGCTGCCCTGATTGCGGCAGCCTGTGAGACCGGGATTATGGTGGCCGGCGGAGGCGAGAGCGAACAGCTGGCCGCCCGGGTTTACGGTTATAATCTCGGTCTTGCCTTTCAGATCGTCGACGACCTGCTTGATTACTTAGGTGATCCGGATAAGACCGGCAAGGCCGTGGGTAACGATCTGGTCGAGGGCAAGATGACCCTGCCGCTTATCCATGTCCTCGAAACCGGCGGGACAAAGGAACGAGGTTTTCTTCTTGATT
>MGTA01000175.1:6575-6746 GCA_001799225.1 Deltaproteobacteria bacterium RIFOXYD12_FULL_50_9 | reverse complement strand
TTTTTATAATAAGAATAGGCCTGATAAATAGCGGTGGCCAACAGGCAAGTGGTCAGAGTGAGCACCGTAGCCAAGGCGCGCCGCCAACGTCGGCTCAACGCTTACGCCCTCCGATCATCAGCTTGGTCCGCGGGGTATAGCCATTCACCTCGGACTCGTACATCCGTTCGA
>MGTA01000175.1:4704-6541 GCA_001799225.1 Deltaproteobacteria bacterium RIFOXYD12_FULL_50_9 | reverse complement strand
CACGGCCCGGGCATAGTAAACGAAGCGGAAAGGGGACCTGCCCCAGCCCCATAGGCTGTTTCTGAATGCCACTACTCGATCCTCGCGGATTTCAAGATGGTCCGGAATCAGGCGATAAAAACCGTCCGGACTCCAGAAGCGTTCCCAATAACCTTCCGAATCGGATTTCTGAATCCGGGCATCGTTGTCCTTGTCGACCGTCTCCTCGGAGCGGAAAGCAGAATTGATGGCGACCAGACTGGCCGGGAGTGGGTCATCCAGGACGATGTAAGACGATTCGTTGTTCGGTGGGGTGAACTCCAGGGTCACCCGTACCAGATCGCCAACCTTGATCGCGGCCGAGCCGTCGGCGTTTTCAATCCGTTTTTGAATTGTAAAGCCGCCGTCGTGACCGTTTTTTGCATAGTCAATCCTGGGCAGGGTTACGGTAAGGCTATACAGGACCTCGCGTTGCGGATCGCTGCTAACCGACAGGCGCGGGTCGGCCAGGAAATCGGCGATTGGTATGTCAACTTCAGCGGAGCCGGTCTCGGGAAACTCCATGACTTGTTTTTTAAGGCCCGGTAACAACACTTCGACTTTGTGCGGACCTTTGCCGGTTGCTGCCTTGAAGTGGCGACCCAAGGCCGCCAGCACCCAACCATTGTTGCTGGTGGAGTGCCAGTGACCGTCACTGCCCCGACTGTCCAACAGCTTGGCCGCCAATTTTGCGCCTTCCGGCGACCCGGGGGTTATCCGGTCCAGAAGCATGAGGGCCAAGGCATCGGCTCGGTATGACGCAGAGAAATCATAGTGGTGCTGATCTTCTTTCCGGGTACCGGTCAAGACTTGAGACGAAAGGTCTGCCAGTTCGGCGGCAGGGAGGGTGTAGGCGTGGGCCGCAGCCAACAGGGTCAGGATTGCCTCCTCGCGGCCCATACTGGCGAGCGCTCGGATAAAACTTGGGAAATCATTGGGTTTGGCACGACCCAGGCGGGAGAGGAGATAAAGGGCCACGCTACCGCCGGCCTTGTCGTTTGCTTGCTTTAAGCTTTGGCTTCTCAGGTAGTTCTCCAGCCGGTCCAAGGCCTCTTTCGGCACCTCGAATCCGGCCAGCTTCGCCTCGCTCAGGGCAGCCGCGGCATAGAATGTGCCCCACGGGCTGATTTCCCGGTCACCGGGCCAGTAACCGAAGCCGCCCGCTTCGGTCTGCATGCCGAGCAGCCTTTCAATACCCTTGGCGAGGAATTTGTCGGTCTCCTCAACCGAGATTCCCGGCACACCGCCATCCTTCACAATGGCGCGCAGGGCGGCGAGCGGCATGACCACTGATGAGGTCTGCTCGACACAGCCATAAGGATACTGCAAGAGATACCGGAGCCCGGCGGTCATTCGTAAAAATGGCGAACCGGACAGGGTCAGCACGGCCCGGGATTCGTTATGCAGACTTAGGTCGGCGGCCACGGCAGTGGCATCGGCGGGCAGGGCCGGCGTAATGGCCGTAACCCCTTTGATGCTGCCATAATAGGTGTTTTGGCCACGGACATGGCCGCTGGTCACCGGTACGGTCAATTCGATCGCGTCTTTTTTACCCGCAAAGCTGCCTTTGAACAATAGGGTGGCGGCGCCGCCGGCCTCAGCCTTGCCTTTGATACCGACAGCTGCCCAATCAGTAGCGGCAAGCGGGAAGGACTCTTTTTCAGCTGCCACAGTCAGTCCACCTTTTATTGCGACTGAAAACTCGACATTCCCGGCTTCCCGGGTTTGATTGAAGGCAGCGACCTCGAAGCGGAAGGAATCCCCTTTACTGAAAAAGCGTGGGATGCCTGGCTCCAGATAAAATGGCTTGGCCACCCGA
>MGTA01000175.1:0-4645 GCA_001799225.1 Deltaproteobacteria bacterium RIFOXYD12_FULL_50_9 | reverse complement strand
CAGGCGGAATTTCACAGCCGCTTTGCCATCCGGGCCGGTGACGAGGCTGGGGTTCCAGTAGGCCACCGGCTCGAATTTTTTACGAGTGTCAAGGGGCAGGCCAAGACCGTCACTCCCGCCGGTAAGGGCATCGTTTCGCACGGTTTTAAAAGGAGTTTGCGGCAGGAGAAATGCTCTCGAATCGGTCAGGAATAATCCAAGCGGCATATTGAAGCGGGCCAAACCTTTGAGATCGGGAGTGCCGTAGCCGGTAAGGGCGAGCACCGCCTCGTCAACCACAGCCACGGCCAGCTCGACCCGGCTGCCCTTGCCACCCTCGCCGGTGACGGAAAGATTCAAGCTTACTTCCTGGCCGGGTTCGGCTTCCAGCACCTTGATCTCCGGTGCAATGTTGATCGACAGGACCTCGTCTTTTTTGGTTACCGGCAAATCCATGGCACCGTAAAGGATGCTTGGCATTCCGTCGTCGACTCGGCCGGTGTAAACCGGGAATCCCCCCCCGCGCCAGGGTGCCGATAACCGTGGCATAGACATTGGGCAGATGGGTTTCGGCAATCGGGATCTTTATCTCTTTAAGTCCATCCGTCGGTCGTGAGACATGGTAGTCGAACAGGCCCTGGCGGCCAGTGGCGGTAAGATAGGCCACGGCCTTACGTTTGGTGCCCAGCCGTACGGTGGCCGTTTGGCCGGGGCGGTAGGAGAGACGGTCGGAATAGAGCGCTACCTTGAGAGCATTGTGGTCGCGATTGTTGCCGCCACCCTCGTCGGGGTCGTACCAGCCAACGTCGAATCTGGTGGCCGACGAGTAACTTTTGCCGTCAGGAGCGAAATAGGTGAATTTTACGATATAATCCCCGCCCCAGTCGAAGTTGGCGCCGAAAGAGACCGTGCCGTTCTTGAGTGCCAGTTCGTTTATGCTCGCTCGTCTCCAGACTCTTTCGTTGGTCCAGTATTCGTTGCCTTCGAGGTTGCGTTTCCTTAAATAAGTCCAGCCCCACCGCAATATTTCCGCCTCGACCCGCCCGGTTTTAATGCGTTTACCGGCGGCATCGACTACTACCGCGTCGAGCTGTTGCTCGGATTGGGCCGCAATGTCCGGCTTGTGCTGCGAGATCCCTACGTTATAGGGTGCCTGAGCTACCCAACTTTTAGTCACCGAGGCGGCCCGGCCATCGAAATCCAGCACGGTGGCCGAGACCACCAGCGCTTTCTCCCCGGCCAGGACCTCGCGGGACATGGGGAAATCAAGGGCAATCTGGCCGTCGCCGTCCAGATAGGTTTCTCCCGATTCAAGAGGTTCCGGTTCACTATTCGGCGATTCATGCCCAAAGGTGTAGTTTTCATACCCTTCGATAGTTCGTGACGAGGGCCCGTAGGCCAGCTGCCAGCGTACCCTGGCGTTCTTTACCGGCCCGCCTGCATAGTAGCCGCCGGCAATCTTGACCTTGAGAAAATCAAGGTCGGCCGGACGATTGACATAGGAATCGTCACGGCGTTTGACCGTCTCGAAGCCCAGACGCGAAAAATGGCGGGGCGGTTTGAATTCCTCGACCCGGAAGGTGGTTGACACCGGCGAAGGCCCGCAATTCAGGTCAGCCCGGTACTCGCCCAGGGGGGAGGAGGCGGCAAGCGGCAGGTCGGCCGCTGCAGAGCCGAATTCGCCAAGTATGAGACTAACCGCGTAAATCGGTTGCTCCCTTGAATTATACACACTGATGCTGCAGCGTTCGTCCATCGGTGGTTTAATCGATCCTGTTTGATAGAACCGGGTGACGGCTTTAAAGTGCACGGTCTCGCCGGGCCGATAGACACCGCGCTCGGTGAACAGTACCGAACGGGTTTCGCGGGGGGTCTCGGAAATATTTGAGGTTTGTCTGACTCCGGAAAACGGGAGGCGCCAGTTGCCGTCGTCCGGCGATCCGATTATGGCCACATCGTTGTCGGTTCGTGCGCAGAGGAATTTAAGATCCCGTGGGTTGTAATTCAAGTCGTCTACAGCCTGAATTCCGGTCTCGGGTCCGGATGTCTGTGACCTGTCTGCCATGTAAAGTGCAGCATACGGCCCGGCCACGGACGCAGGTGTCGGGAAGCGGTAACCTTTTCTTTTGCCTGACCTGATGCGCAGGATCCCATCATTATCGGTCTTGCCCGCGATGAAAAAACTGCCGAATGTGGTGTAGGCCATTATTTCGGCGCCGGCGACGGGTTGGCCGGTAGCAATTGAGGTCACCCAGACCAGAGTGTCGTCGCCGCCGGCCAGGCAGGTGATGGCCAGGTCGGTAACGTTAAAGAAAGTGGGTTTGGAACTTCCTGCCCCGCCTAAGGCGTTGTCTTTGAGGGTCACGAAGAGCAGGGCGCCTTTTTCCTTGTCCTGCCGGTTGGCAAGGGGCATCGAAAAGTTTTGTTCCTGGTCGGGTTTGCCCTTGGTGTCATAGAGATCACGGCTGGTAGAGCCATCACCCGCATAGCGGCCAAGCGGATGGCCCTTGGGCAAAGCGTTCACCAGCTTGCTTTCAATACCTTTTTGGTGGGCAAAATACGCCAGGGGAGAGAGGGCTTGTGACTCGACAATCACCGACTCGACATTTACCACGGCCAGGTGCACCAACTGGCGGCTGTTAAGTTCGATTACCGAACCGGGGACGATAAAATCCATTTTAGGACTACGATGAGGAACGTTGAACTCCTTAAGGGACTCAACGAAAGGGCGGCCGGAAAGCGCCATAAATCCTGATGCAAACTTGATGCCGTAGCTTGTTCCCCGCCTGAAATCGCCGTTTATCCGCAGGGCGACGCTGCTAGGCATCGACGATTCCCAAGGGCGGTAGTTCACAGTGGGCGGCGTAATAGTCAGGTTATTTATGGCCAGTTGCCGGTCAAATGGTTCGGTAAACTCAATTATAACCTCGTTGCCCGACGGATCGGCCTTGATCGATTTTATCGTGAATCGGTCTGCCTGAGGCAGGCTCGCCGCTAAGGCGCCAGCCGCGATGAAAAAATAGATAGTCGCTACCAGCGCGACCAGAAACGTAGGGGAGAATCTCGTGTTCGCCCTCTTCAACATAAGAGTCAGTGCGGCCGGAAACATCGCGGGCAAAGAGAGATTGATCGCAGCAAAAAGTTGTTTTTTCATGTTGATTCCTGGAAGTTCCACTTGGGGTAGTATTCGGGAGACAAGTCTGCCGGTTAAGTCAGGCCATCTGCCCCTAACTGATGGTTATCTACCAGGCGTTCAATAATCCTGTCAAGAAAAAATACTACGAAGCAGCCGGCCTCTTGTTTTTATTACTTGCCTTTGATATTTTAACCTGGAAAAGATCATTAAAGGCGAATGAGCAGCATGGCTAAAGGAAAAGTTTATGAAACAGGAGCAAGTGCAAGAGCATTTTGCCAGGCAAGCCGATAACTATGAAAAGTTGATGGTAAAGCTTATCCCGCAATACCTTGAACAACATCAAATCATCCATGATCTGCTTCCTGATGAAGGTAAGCGTTGTCGAGTCCTCGACTTGGGATGTGGAAACGGTATCCTGTCTGAAGTAGTTCTCCAAAAACTGCCGCATTCACATATTGTCGGTTTTGATCTGACTGAAAACATGCTTAAAGCATTTGCAAAAAAATTGTCACGATATTCTGGGAAGTTCGCATTGCAGCAGGGTGATTTTCGCACTGATTCGATTGGCAAAGGGTACGACATAATTATTGCCGGTTTGACGTTGCACCATCTTACCTGGCAGGAGAGAGAAGATTTTTATCAGGTCGTTTACTCCGCGCTTAATTATGGCGGGCTTTTTCTGGCCAGAGACATAATTATTGATGAAGACCAGGCAGTCAGGCAAGAACAATACGCTCACTGGAAGGCCTTTATGAAGGCCCAGGGAGAAGACCCCGAACTTTGGTATGCCAAGCACATTGAAAAAGACCATCCAATGACCATTACCGATCACTTTGCCTGGCTCAGAAGCGCCGGCTTTGTCAAAGTGGCATGCCACTGGCGATTTTTTAACTTTGCCATTACAACAGCCGAGAAAGTTTGAGTGACCCTTTAAAGTAGCTTCAGCGAACGGTTCAGCGCTTAAGAACGAAAGGGTAGCTTACGCTTTTTTCGGAAAATTGCCTAAGAACGACCAAAATGTTGTCGAAATGCCGAGCCTGTTTCATTGAAAGCGGTAGTGTTTGCGTACCGCCTTCAGCACCTCCCAGGTGCATGACATCCCTTTGGGAAAGGTAACGAGATCTCCCTTGCCCATCTTGACCGGCGGCTGACCATCCGGGGTGACGACCACCTCTCCTTCGAGGAAATAACAGGTCTCCTCAGCGTCATAGTACCAAGGGAAACTGGAGACCTCTTTTGTCCAGATCTCCCATTCGGCAACTCCAAGTGCCTGTAGCCTATCTTTGTTTGGCTTGCTCTCGATTGTGATATTTCCCATGATCAGCCACCTCCTTATGAATTTCGGATAAATCGCATCATTTCGGAAAACGATACGCTCTTTGGCGGTTTTTGGCAATATCAGCATCAGCAAGGTCTGATGGACCTTAAATTTTCCCTCCGTGACATTTTGTTCTGGAAAATCAGTGATTGTCATGTATTACTATAAAGTATACTAGAATATGTCGAAAATTTTCTTGGCGGTGCGCATCA
>MGTA01000174.1:4706-5535 GCA_001799225.1 Deltaproteobacteria bacterium RIFOXYD12_FULL_50_9 | reverse complement strand
GCGAACCGCACCGCCTTTTCGGCAGTCCAGGTGGTGGGTGGTGAGTTTTCGGCTCGGGCCGGAGTCCAAGCGGAGAGCAGCAGGCAGAGGCAGAACAACAGGGCGGATCGAATCGGCGGATTATTCATATTTTTCTGAAATTCCATATCAAATCCAGGTTCAGGGACGATTTTTCGTATGGGAGTGTTTGGGTAAACATAAAGTTTGGATCCCATACGGCTCAGCTAATTAAGTAATTCATTAAATACTTTTTGTCAACCATGAGCAGAAAATTTTAGCAAACGGAAAAAAATGGTCCGGTGTCTGCCCTCCTCCCCTGTCGGCATCAATTAGCTACGAAGATATTTTACGTTTATCAGGGTAATGACTACCCTTGCAGTACTAATGGAAAAGTAAAGGAGCAGTCTAAAATAGACCATGTGACTGAAAATAAAAAATTGCCGCTTCTACGATATGATTTTATTGATCATGCATTGATCTGGCTGCCAATTGTCAAGAGAAAAAAGGATTCCCTTTCCGGGAATCCTTGAAATACAACCTTGTTGTTCTAAGGCATTATCTCCAATTCCGCCCCTGGATTGCTGAAAATTATCCTGAGTTTATCTTGTTGGAAGGTACTCTTTACGGCATCCGGATTGACGGGGTTTGGCTTGAGGTGTCCGGCAAGGAGTGCTGTTCCGGCATGTTTTTATCTTTGGGGGTGACCATGCCGCCCGAGACCACCAGTTTGAAGGCGTCTTCCACGCTCATAGATAGTGGGATCGTGTCTTTCTCGGGCACCATCAGGATGAATCCTGAGGTCGGGTTGGGTGTGGTGGGCACAAAGACG
>MGTA01000174.1:0-4664 GCA_001799225.1 Deltaproteobacteria bacterium RIFOXYD12_FULL_50_9 | reverse complement strand
GCCGATGGTGGTGTTCGCCACCTGTTTGAACAGGGTGTAGATGCTTTTAACCAGAGGGATCTGGTAGAGCAGTCTTTCGGAATACTGGATCAGGGAGCGGCCCAGGAAGTTGGCGGTAAGCAGCCCGACCAGAAAAATGAGCAGTATGCTCATCAGCAGCCCGATGCCGGGAATATGGAATCCGAACCAGGCGTCGGGTTGTAGATGTTCGGGAAAAAGGCCGGCCACCAAATCGTCCATCCAGCTAATGATGCCGTCGACGACAAAGAGGGTGAGACCGATAGGACCGAAGACCAGCAGGCCGGTCAGAAAGTAGGTTTTGATCTTCTGTCTTACTATATTGTGATATGGTGGTTTTGTGGGCATAGCAGTTCTATCGTTTTATGATGGATATTGTCATGCGGTCGCTTATAAGGGCCGCTTCAAGGTTGTTCGGCTATTTCTGCCAGGAATTTTCGTAACTCCGCCTCATCGTAGATAGCTCGCTCAAAGAAAAGTCCTGAAGGTGGCGCGGTCAAGGGTGCCGGTTTGTTGGAGTGCTCCTTGAGCAGCGCCTCCACCTGTTGGGTGTTTAGTGCGTGTCTGCCCACCTCGACCAGTACACCTATCATCCTTCTGACCATCTTCCAGAGAAAATGGGAGCCGATGATGCGGACAATAATCAGGTCGTCCTCCTCATGGATGTGGACAGCGTGCAGTAACACCCTGGTCGATTTCTTCAGCTCTTGCTTTTCGGCAAAGGAGATAAAATCGTGCATGCCGGTAAAGAGCTGGGCTGCTTCGGCCATAGCCCTGATATCGAGTTTGTCCCGCACCCACCAGACATATTTTTTGCCGAAGGCGGTTTTCCTCTTGGAGATCTGGTAGAGGTAGCTTCTGGCGACACAGTCGTGGCGGGCGTGAAAACGAAGAGCGCAGGGCTCGACATCAAGGATGGCAATATCAGCCGGCAGTAGATCGTTGAATTTAATTCTGATAGTCAGAGGAGCAAGCGTTGTACTCGCCTCAAGATGGGCCACGTAGCGCATGGCATGGACGCCCGCATCGGTGCGGCCGCTGCCCTGGATATCGACGGGGCCGCTAAAGATCTCGGCGCCGGCGCTCAGGAGGGCGCCCTGGATGGTTTTGGCATCATCTTGTTTTTGCCAGCCGCTGTATCTGGTGCCATCGTATTCCAGGGTCAATTTGAAGCGTTTGAGATGGTGAGTGTTTTTCATGATATCTGCCGGTCTCGTGAGAAGCGTTCTCTTCTCCGTCCTAATAAGTAAGCGTGGGAATCAGTCGCCTTGCTATACCATTTTTGTGCTTCTATTACAATGCCGCTGGTTCGTAAGGTTGTCTGCCCGTTTCAGTAAGCAATTATCGAACTCAAGGATATGGGGGATCTGCCGAACCGTGATTGTCAGAAATTTTCGGAGTGTGTAATCAGTTGCCCGACCAAGGCGCTCAGTTAACCGGTGGTAAAGGGCCAGGGGGCGGTTTTTCAGGTGATTTTCGACGGTTCGGTTTGTCGCTTAGTCCAAAACTGGTAAGCAGGCTGAAGGTCGCTCCGGCCAGGGGTCTGAGATGGCTTACCAGATAGATGAGCTCTCGGTTCCGAATGGGTTCGACTGAGCGGACTTCCTTGAATTTGTGGAGCATGATGGCAGAAGCGACAAGCCGCATTATACCGGAAAGTAGAAAAATAACCGGCAGGGAGTGGGCCGGAGTCCAGGTGAAAAGACCAAATGCAAATGAGTGTGGTAAATTGACCGCCACATAGCCACCGGACAGAGAACCGATAAGCACGGCAACACCGTTGATCAGAGCCTGATAGGCGACGCATCGGGCTCGTTTCGGCGGTGAAACCGCATCGAAAAGAAAGTTGCTGGAGGCCAGGGTGAATCCGGCCCAGACTATACCGCTGTATATCTGCAGGATAATGAGATAGAGGATATCTGCCGAAACCAGCCAGAGGATTGGGATAACCGTTATGCCCCAGCCGCAGACATTGAGGATTTTTTTATTGCCAAAGCGGTCGGCAAGCTCCCCCCAATAACGGAACATCAGGAATTGAGTGACCGTGACGGTTGCGGTGACGATGGTGAATTCAAGATAGGAAAATTGCAGGTCGCGGAGCATATAGAGGGCGAAGTAGGGCGCTGAGAACGACACAGCCAGGTTGATTGCGGCGATATAATACACGAATTGGGCAAAGTTCGAATGCGGGGAACGCCGCAAGAACTGGCTGAAGGTAAAGATCTGCTCTGCCGGCAGGACAAATTCAGGATCACGGTAGCGGCCCAGCCAGCGTCTGGAGTTCAGACGGGCCAGGGCTGCGGTCAGGAAGATGATGAAAAAGCCGATGGCGGTCTTGCCGCTCTGTTCAAAGAGGTGGAGAGCAATACCTGCCAAGGAGAGGGCCATGAACGAACTGAGGCCGCAAGCCCGGTTGCGTTGGCCGAAGAAACGACCGCGAATTTCGGTCGGCACCAGGTCGCCGATCAGGCTGCTCCAGACCGGGACTGAGAAGCCGGCAGTCGCTTGATAGAGGACAGTGAGAACAATAAGCAGGTAGACGGTTGTCTCGCCTTTGTCGAACAGAAAAGGTAATAAGCCAATCGGAATCCAGAGCAGGGCCTGACAGAGAACGCTTGGCAGGATTACGGTGAGCCGACTCCGGTAGCGGTCCATGGCCCAGGCGTTCAGCCACTGGAAAATAGCACTGGCCATTTGCGGCAGGGTGGCCAGGAGGCCAATCTGGAGGGTGCTTGCCTGTAAGAATATGCCGAAAGGAGTGAGATAAGCCTCGCCGCAGCCCAGCATGATCGCATTTGCCTTGCCGTCATGGATGGCGGCTGTCAGCGAGGGGTCATCCTGGTCGGGCAGTCCCTTAATATCTGGATTGTCGGGACGATCTGGCATGGTTTAGTTGCAAATACTTGCTGTTGGTTCAGGCGATTGCCGGATCTTCCTTAACGAGAGGGCCGTCCTGCGGTAGGGAGTTCATCCAGATGCAGGTCGTGTCAAAGGAGGTTTTGATTTTTTCAGTAAGCTCAAACCGGACGTCCCAGTACATCTCGGATTTTACCCAGGGGCGCACCACCATGGTTATCGTGTTTTCACCTATATCCGACACAGCAATGAGAGGTGCCGGATCTTTCAGGATGCGGCTATCTTCGATGAGAAGTTGATCAAGAATCTGCTTTGCCTTGGCAATGTTGGCGGAAGAGCGGAGTTTGACTGTGAGATCGATGCGCCGGGTATCTTTGGCATTGATATTGGTGATGGTGTCACTGACGATCTTGTTGTTCGGTACAATGACCAGTTGATTGTCTGCTGTACACAGGTTGGTGCTGAACAGGGTGATCTGTTGAACCTGGGCCGTGACCCCGCCGGCTACTGTCACTATGTCCCCCACCTTAAAAGGCCGGAAGAGCACAAGCATGATCCCGGCGGAAAAATTGGAGAGTGAATCCTTGAGGGCCAGGGCGATAGCTAATCCGGCGGCACCGACAATAGTCAGGAAAGAGGTGGTGTTGATGCCGATCTGGCCTGCTGCTGCAATCACTACCATGACCAGCAGGGTATAGTAGGAGAGAGGCTCAGTGAAATGGACCAGGGTCGGGTCGACCTTGTGGCGTTCCATCATTCTGCCTAGAAGTCGGGCTAGATGTTGTGCCAGCCAGCGTCCGAAAAAAAGGATGATCAGGGCAGCTATCACCTGGACTGAATAAAAGGTGATGAGTTCTATGATGGTGTCTGTTGTGGGGGTGTTCATGCAAGAATCTCCGATTTTTATAATAGCTCGACTATTGACTATACCCTGCTTTGTCTGAAGCAGGAAGGTGGTAGCAAAAAAAAATATTCGGCTGGATTCTTAAATGAAGGGCAGGAATTCGGGGTGAGTTTTCCTGAGTTGAATTCCGGACGGAGGGCACTGCCTTGACATCAACTTTAATCTTTAAACCTCTCCATAAGTTCACCGAGTGCTTTGAGGTGGTTTTTTTCTTCAACGGCAAGTTGGTTAAGGAAATGGTTGCTCGCCGGTTCTTGCGTGCGAGCAGCGGCCCGGAGATAGAGGTCAAGGGCCTGTCCTTCAATTGAGATGGCGATGGCCACGATGTCAGTTGGTGATTCAAGGTCGGGATGAAAGAGGTTGATATACTCTTCGGTTGTCAGCCCTCCTTCTAGGACATTGCTGACAATAGTGCTCTCGAACTCTTCCTGAGAGAGAGCCAGGGTTGTCGTCTTCAGGTATTCGGCAAAGATCTGGTCTTGGTGAAGGAGTTCGATATCGGCAAGTTTTTTGAAAAGGCTACCGGCTGCCGGATTTCGCACCTTGTCGACCATTGTAAGATAGAAATCCCGCAGACCCTGTTCAAGCGAATAGGCAATGGTCAGCGTTTTTTCGGCAGACTCATTACCGGAAAAAAGTTCGAGTCCAAGATCCTCGTTGCCGAAGGCGGTCTCGCCGTTCCAGGCTTTTATGCCGCCGGCAAGATTATAAATCTTTTTGAACCCCTTTCCTGAAAGCATCTGGGCAGCAACCCGACTGCGGCCGCCAACTGCACAGTAGGTCATGATGGTCTGGTCAGGATCGAGTTCCGGCACGCGGTCAGATAACTGCGGAAGGGGGATAAGTTTTGCGCCGGGCAGGTGGCCGTCTTCGTACTCTTTGGGCT
>MGTA01000173.1:2147-6848 GCA_001799225.1 Deltaproteobacteria bacterium RIFOXYD12_FULL_50_9 | reverse complement strand
AGTGACCAGCAGCAAAGAGGCGGCAAGCAGCCATATTCTAATATTATTCCGGTTCTTCATCAAATCTTCCCCCTGAGACAGAAAACACTTCTGGTATGCAGCAGCATCAAAATCTTAATCTATCTTGTAATGCACAAAATATACCAAGAGAGGGAAAAATAGAAAAATCAATTTTTATATTGTACATTCGGTGAGTTATGCACGGCAGCCGTAAACCGGCGCATTGAGCTGGTCGACCGTTATTTCACATTTTCAAAAGAATTAATCCGGTTTTCCGGAAAATCGGACGCAGATCAGAGAGATAACAAATCGGCTGACGAAGTTGTCATTACGAGGAGGAGTGACAAAAAAACGGTAATTAAAAATTATTCAACCTTGAAAAAATCGAGCGCTTGTCGTTGCTTGGCAAACAACTCCTTGATCTTATTCTGGTTGTTGTCCGCGATGGCCTGCTCTAATTCCGTGTTTGTCTTTTTGATTCCGGTCAGACTATCTTTCAATGAGAAGACGGTAGAATTAACGGTTGTGACAAAATCGGTCAGGATATCGTTTTTTCTAAGATGAATTTCCAGGGTGAGATCTCCATCCCTGACCGCCTGCAGATCCGTTTCGATCCTGTATATCGGGCCGGCAATCTTCTGGGGCAGAAACAGGGCCAACAACATGCCGCTGATCAGGCTGATAAATGAGCCGGCCAGCACCACGGGCAGCAGAAGATCGCTTACCCGCCTGATCTTGATATGGGCATCATAATAGGAGTCGGTGATCTCACGGTAGGAATAGAAATAGAGGATCAAAGCGGCCAGCAACGAAGATAACACGACTACTCCGAGGATCCTGGCCAGCAACCACTTCTGAAAATCCCTCTTTACCTTGAGATTAAGCTTTTTTCTTTTATAATAGGCCATGTGGTTTTCTCCATCTATCTTGCAGTTAACCTCAAAACAGCCGTTTCACACCATATCTTTATGGCAGCCCGTACAAAGAGCCTTTTTAGAGAACTTCAATAACCGGAATTCAATATTTTCGGCATGAGCAGTGTGACAGGAGATACATGATATATTGCCGTTCGGCAGGACTGGATACTCCTGAGGAATAACCATCCCGGGCTTTGGCCCGACATTCACGGGATGAGTGGCAATTTTGTTATAGTCTTTATGACATTCGTAGCAAACATCGATATCGGTCTCAATCGGCTTTTTAAGCGGGAGATGGTCTGCTACTCGTTCTTCTTTGGGTGGTTTATGTGTTTTTTTGGCAACAATTGCATGTTGCGCTCCGACAGCAAGCTTGAAGGGACGATCTGCAGCAATTCTGGCCAGATATCTGTTGTCAATTTTATACAGCTCACTGGTGAATGAAAGCTCCGGTACTGCAACTGCCAATGGTTGATCAGGCTCGCTATTGAGCTTAGAAAAATTACTTTTTGTCGAGACCCTCAGCGGATTCGAAACAGTCTCATTACCATATGGATCTTTTGATACTGCTTGAACGGCATACAGCTTATTTGCCAGCAGATCATTGAGCGTAACCCGATGCTCACGGCTCAGTTCGTCGATATCCGCCAGAGTGGCTTTCCTGCCTCCCACACTATATATCACCTGAGAACTGGCTACCTTGTCGGTTTTCCAGGCTATCGTGGCTGAATTACTAATCCCAAGCTGAACTTCCAACAGCTTGAATTCCGTTATCTTGGGCGGCCGATTATCATTAGGTATAAACGTCAATGTCTCCAGCTCCGGCAGCACTATTTTGTTTTTATATACTTTGCGGCCCTGGCTGGCTTCAATATGGAGCACTTTTTCAAGGCCTTCAGCCGAAAAATCGAACCAATGCTCAACAGCCGGAGAATTACACCTGACAATCCATCGCGCTGTCGGCGCCGTATCGGTATCAGCTTTTTTCTCAAGAACCGATCCGAGTTCGACGATATGACAGATCTCACATTTCATCGAACTGAAGGGTTCATGAATGACCGACTTGTTCATCGCCTCGTTAAACATCGAGCTATGGCACTCTATGCAAGTTTCAGCACTCTGCGCCACATTGCAGCAAAGCCCAACCATAAACAGGGCAATAGAAAAAATTACGCCGACTTTGCCTCTGGGTTGAACCAGGTTCTGAATACCCGGGCTGTCAGCCTCTAAGCTGCCGGCAAAATGCCGGAGATATTTTGTATGGCCACGCATAATTTATTCCCGAATAATCTTATATATTCTGCCGTTTCACCTGAGTAGACCCCAAAAACCTTGGTCAATTAATTATCCGGTTGGATAAAAACCAGCCCAGCCGGTGTCGTATCCAGAAAGACGTAATCGACCTTCTTTTCAGACGTAACATCTATGACGGTCAGCCCGCCGGGCTCCTCATCACCAACGTACAACCAGCGGCGGTCTTTAGAAAATGCCAACTCTAAAGGACGGCCACCGACTTGGATCTCTCTTTTTACACTGTTAATTCCCGGCAACAGCATCGAAATTGAGTCACTCAGATAATTGGTCACGAAAATTCGCGAATCACTCATCCCAAAACGCCTCGGTGAAAATCCAACATTAATCTGCTTCAGAATTCTTCTCTCCGCAAGATCATAAATCGTCACCATATTGGTCGAACTTCCTGCGATATACAGCTTGCCATCCTTGGCAATAAGACCATTCGGAGATGTTGCAACAGGGATGGTTTCAATGGTTGCCAGCGTCACGGCATCAAGCAATAAAACAGATTGCGAGAGCGCGACAGAGACTGCAAGTTTTCCCTGATCCTGCATATAGAGAAGATGTTGAGGACGATCACTTATGCGGACCCTGGCTGAAAGATTTCCGGAAGGCAGATGCATCCTGGTCAGGAAGTCGGACCTACTATCGATAAAATAGGCCCATTCACCATTGGGAGTAACAGTCATGAATGTCGGCTCCATACTCATGGGGATTTGGATTCTATCAATAAGTCGGCCGGATGATATTTCAATTACCTTAAGCATTGCCTCATCTGTGGCTAGAACATAAAGACGATTTTCAGCAATGTTAGCAGAAAGGTAAGTAGGCCTGCCCGATACAGCTATGGAGCCATACACCCAGTTATTATCAGTCCTGATAAAATAGAGGGTATTAATGTTCGGACATGCAACAAAGGCCAAATCTTTCAGCAGGATATTTTTGGGAGAGACCCCAACAGAAAACCGCGGCTGAAAAGATTTGTGCCCACTTATCGATGCACTCGCATCAAAGCCGATAAAAACTGACTGACTATCGCCATTGCCTAAATGCATCGGCTCCTCAAGTTGCAGCTCGATATTTTCTAATGGCAATTTCAGTGGTATTGTCTTGGCCTCGTCCAGCAAATCGGCCTGCTTGATCAGCACCCTGAAACGTTGATAGTTGCCTGGAGTTAAGGGCCGTCTGAGCAAGAGCATCTGGCCATTGCCGATTTTTTTGGTTTCTATTACAATTGGTTGGCCATTAAGTGAAAGCCATTGGCTGTCTACCATTACATCAATAGATAGAATGGTAATTACCATCGACGGGGCATCTTTATTGGCCAGATTTAAAAAAACTGATAGTTTTGAGGCATTAGCCTCCTCCCTGGAATATTTTTTCCCACCCTGCCCACTACTCTCAAGAGCGGCACAACCAGTAAAAGCAAGGATAATAATAAAGGAAAACAGGCAACTGTTGTATCTGCCCAGCCGAATAAAATTATTATACAACCCATTTAATTTTGAGCGCATTCACCCCTCCGATCGGATAAACAAGACCAGTTAATTTAATCTGATAAATTAAATTTTATTCGAGCCAAGAGATTTAATCTAGAGAATTAAGTAAGAAATAACTAATCAGACAAAAATCTTTTTAATCTCCAGCGCCAGTTCCTTGCCGATCCCTGACACCTCTTCCAGTTCGGCAACTGTGGCCTCCCGCACCTTCTTTATACTGCCAAATTTTATCAGTAAGGCCTTTTTTTTGATTGGGCCAATGCCGGGGACCCGGTCCAACACCGACTGCAGGGTATTTTTCCCGCGCAAGCGTCGATGAAATGTGATCCCGAACCGATGGGCCTCATCCCGAATCCGCATACAATACAAGAGGACCGGTGAATGCAAAGGCAAAACAATCGGGTTCTTGCGACCAGGCCGAAAAAGCCGATCGTTCTCCCCTTCTCCACCTTTAGCTATGGCTACCAGCTCCGGTCCCTTCTCTTTACCAAGCGTTGCAAGGACACTGAGACCGACATTCAGCTGCCCCTTGCCGCCATCAAGCACGAGCAGATCAGGACAAGGCAGGATTGCGGATCCGGCAGGTTCAGCAAAACGCCTGGTCAACACCTCGGACATCATGGCATAGTCGTCCGGGCCTTTTACCTGGTGAATCCGGTAGTGCCGATAGCCTCTCTTCTCAGGCTGACCGTCAATAAAACAGACGAGAGAACCAACAGCCAGTTCGCCGCCGATATTCGATATATCCAGACACTCCACCCGACCAGGCAGCCCGGCAAGTTGCAGCTCATGCATAATGCCGGCAGCCAGGGTGTCCCACGCCTGCCCCTGGTTGATCTTTTCCAGCAATACCTGCCGGGCATTCTCAACCGCCATACTCACCAACCTGACCCCCTCTCCACGTCGAGGAATCTCAATCCTCACCCTGGTTGTCCCCTTAAGATCAGAGAGCCACTCAGCCAGCAACTCGGCCCCTTCAGGAGCAAAAG
>MGTA01000173.1:1857-2121 GCA_001799225.1 Deltaproteobacteria bacterium RIFOXYD12_FULL_50_9 | reverse complement strand
AAAAGCGTTCAACCACTTCGGTCAATAAGATGCTATCCGATTCGAGCGCTTCAGGGAGAAAAAAGGAGAGCTGACCGTTGATAACGCCCTCACGGACGAACAGGACAGATACCGCAGCCGTTCCCTGCTGCCGAGTCAGGCCGAAGACATCCTGATCCTTAAAATGAGCCGCCACCACCACCTGTCTCTCCAGGGTTTTGCTGATTGCCCTGATCTGATCCCGACACCGGGCAGCTGTCTCAAACTCCAATGATTCGGAAGCCT
>MGTA01000173.1:0-1851 GCA_001799225.1 Deltaproteobacteria bacterium RIFOXYD12_FULL_50_9 | reverse complement strand
TCCTGCTGGTCAATTCCTGCAGCAGGCGACGGTTCCGGCCTTCAAGCGCCAGCAGCAAATCCCCCACCATCTCCCGGTATTTCTTCGAATCAACCGGACCGGCGCACGGCCCCGGACATCTGCCCATCTGCTGATTCAAACAAGGCCTTGTCCGCATCCGAAGTTCCCGAGTATTACAACGCCTGAGAGGGAAGAGCTTATTCAGATAGAGCAGGGTATCACGTAGGGCAAGGCCTGAAGAGTAGGGCCCGAAATAGCGGGAGCCGTCATTGGTCCGTCGCCTGCTCATCAGCAGTCTGGGCCATTGTTCAGCAACGGTCACCTTGAGATACGGATAATTTTTGTCATCCCGCAGAATCACATTATACCGAGGATGATGTTTTTTGATGAGCGAGGCTTCGAGGATCAGCGCCTCTTTCTCCGTATGGGTCAAGATAGTGTCAATAGAGGTAACCTTGGCAAGCATAACACCGGTCTTGGTAGTTGTCTCGCCAAGGCTCTTCTGATAGGAGGCCAGCCGCCGCTTCAGTTCACGCGCTTTGCCGACATAGAGCACCCGACCGGACTTATCTTTCATCAGGTAAGTCCCCGGTTTCATAGGGATCTCTTTGAGAAATTCCCTGGATAGTACCGCATGGCCCATAGTCGAACGATTATTTGCCGTCACTTCAAAACCATTCCCTTTGTTCCCTTTGACAGAAGCGGCTATTTTCCTGTATATGAGAGTGTCTGTTTTATTATCATCCCGTAACTATTTGAAGTGAGTATTTACTAAAAAACTGTAATAGGCAAGCGATGAAAGCCATTCTCGTGGTCAGTCCGGATCAACAGGCAGCAGAGACAATTCGCGCCTGTTTTCATAAGAACTATAATATACACAAAGCCGCCACCAGGGAAGCCGCTCTCGACTCTTTCAAGAAAAAACGTTACGATTTTCTCTTTATTGATCTCAAGGCCCTCATGGACGGCCTGGCCGACAACAACCATCATGCCGCCCTCCAGCCCTTCTGGTTGAGCGTTCCGACCATCGAAATCATTGTGATATCGTCACAGGAGATGATCCGCGATGCAGTGATGGCCGTCAAGGCTGGCGCCAGCAACTACCTCACCTACCCGATTAACAGCGATGAGGTCAAGTACGTTACCGAGAGCATCAAAGAATCAAACCTGGTGCAGTCTGAGCTTGACTACCTGCGCGACCAGTTCTGGCAGACTGATTCGCTGAAAGTGGTCCAGACCGACAGCCCGCTGATGCAAAAAGTTTTTGCCAAGATCCGTTCGGTTGCCCCCACTATCAGCACCGTGCTGCTCATGGGTGAAACCGGCACCGGCAAAGGGGTCATGGCAACCCTGATCCACAAACACAGTAACCGCAAGGATGCCCAGTTCATCAACGTTCACTGCGGCGCCATCCCGGACACACTTATCGAAAGCGAGCTGTTCGGCCATGAAAAAGGGGCATTCACCGGCGCCAGCCGCCGGAAACTCGGAAAATTCGAGATTGCCAAAGAAGGCACTATCTTTCTGGATGAGATCAGCACAATCACGCCGGCCGCCCAGATAAAACTCCTGCAGATCCTCCAGGAGAAGACTTTTTGCCGGGTGGGCGGCGAAGAGATGATTGATGCAAACGTCAGGATTATCGCTGCAACCAATCTTGATCTTGCCAAGATGTGTGACGAGGGGCTGTTCCGCAAAGATCTCTACTATCGACTCAATGTTTTTCCGCTTGAGATCCCATCATTGCGGGAGCGACGGGAAGATATCCCGCTGCTGGTCGAGGTCTTCCTTGAAAAGCTGAACCGATTCCACTCTAAAGACATCCACGGTGTTCATCCCGAGGTTATGGAG
>MGTA01000172.1:11590-12547 GCA_001799225.1 Deltaproteobacteria bacterium RIFOXYD12_FULL_50_9 | reverse complement strand
ATCTGGGCGCAACTACAATCATTTTTTCAAAAAACACTCAAAAACTATGTCAAGGACTTTTTTTAGATTAGCTCACTTTTATTGGCTGAATAGTTACAATGGAACAATATTTCAAGGTCATCTTTGTTAATCTTGCCGTAGATATGGAGAAAGCGTCTTGCCGCCCGAATGTCAGAAAAAAGTTCCGCCTTGCCCGGTAATCCAAGTACATTTTCAAGAAATACGAAGATGGATATATCCCCTGCTATACCCCACTGCAAAAGGTCATCAACAGTGTGGTCCCATCGTTCTGCCAAGTCCTTTAATCTGATAAATATATTTTTTGGGGCCATAAAAACAACCTCCCTAAGGCTGTCACCCTGGTTAAGAAAAAACGGAACAGGCAGACCGCCAGGGTAGCGGCTTTTCGGGGGCCATCCTAGCCTGTTCAGACTATGGAACTAAAAACCCTGATTCGTCCTTCGCCCTACGTCCGAAACGATTCCGGTTATGAGCCGGACGGTTCATGCCCGAATCAGGGTAAACCTATCAATAAACCTTCAGGCCGCCAGCTTAATGGTGGTGTTGATCTCATCCCACGGGACAATGTAAAGGCCATCCCCGGTCCGCTCCAAAAGACCGACCTGTTCCAGCATTTTCACATCTTCGAACACATTTTTATAGTGCCGGCCAAGCATTTTAGCCAGGGCTCGAATACTCAAGGCCTCACTGTTATGGAGGCGTTCAATCAGTTCAAACCGTTTGGGCGTCATATAGCGCAAAAACGTCTTCAGGTCGTGAAAATAAACCCTCTCGACCGGTTGGGCGGGGTCAATGCCCTGGTCGGCATCCGCCAGCACCTTGCCGGCCTCTTCGAAGTACTCTTGTATTCCGCGAATGGCAACCTTGACATCCCTGCTCATAATTCGGTCTCCTTAATAAGCCTTAAAACGTCTGCCCTGAAATCATCCTTCAGCC
>MGTA01000172.1:10712-11556 GCA_001799225.1 Deltaproteobacteria bacterium RIFOXYD12_FULL_50_9 | reverse complement strand
ACCGGCAATGTGCCGGTGATCACCCTTGCCCCGCTCGTTGTCGTACCGCACCAGACACGAACCATCCAGCAGACCGGCATAGAAACGGTACTTGAAGCAATGAACACAGCCGGGTATTGGGGTCGGGACACGCCAGAGAACCATTTCAAGCAGCACATCACCGATCAGTTCCCGTGTACGAAGAATCAGCTCAGCGGGCATCCATTATCACCCTTACCCCATATAGCATCATACGCCATACCCACCAACAAGACAAGCGCAATATCGATCACCTTGTGCAGCATTATATCCCTGCCGTTCGGCGAATCGGGATGATTTCGCCGCCTGCCTTGAGGCCGTCCAGGTAATCCGCCCAGGCCTGCATCATCTTCCGACGCTCAGGGAGGTGTTGGGCATGATTGTAAGCCGCCTTGACCTTGTTCCCTTCCAGGTGAGCCGACTGCCGTTCAATCACGTCTGTAGGCCATCCCTGCTCATGCAGAACGGTGGAGGCCATCCCCCGAAACCCATGACCGGTCATTTCCTCTTTGGCGTAACCAAGACGCCGCAGGGCCGCCAAAACCGTGTTTTCGCTCATCGGTCGCTCACCCGTGCGCAGGGAAGTAAAGACATAGCGGCCCCGGCCGGTTAACGGCTCAAGCTCCCGCAAAAGTTCCACAGCCTGGCGGGAAAGCGGTATCACGTGGGTAGCCCGCATTTTCATCTTCCCGGCTGGTATCTTCCATTCGGCATTCTCAAGGTCGATCTCGGCCCACTCAGCATGCCGCAGCTCACCAGGCCGCACAAAAGTCAAGGGTGCCAGGCGCAGAGCAACCCTCGTAAAAAGATGGCCCCGGTATCCAGC
>MGTA01000172.1:8321-10685 GCA_001799225.1 Deltaproteobacteria bacterium RIFOXYD12_FULL_50_9 | reverse complement strand
TTGGTGATCGTAGCCATGGGCTTGGGCTTCATGGGAGTCAAGGCACCACGCAGATCGGCGCTCGGATCGCGTCCGGCCCGACCTGTTGAAATCGCATAGCGGAAAATCTGCCCGCAGATAAACTTAACCCGGTGGGCCGTCTCAATAGCGCCTCGGGATTCTATACGCCGCAGTACGGCAAGCAGCTCAGGAGCCGTGATCTCAGCAGCCGGCCGACCGCCCAGCCAGGGGAAAGCATTCGCCTCCAGGCGCGCAATTACGGTTTTAGCATGCCCTTCCGACCAGGTGGTCTTTTGCTTCGTGAACCATTCGCGGGCCACTGCTTCAAAACTATTGGCTGCTTGTTCAATAAGCGCGGACCGTGTGGTCTTTCTATGCTCACCGGGGTCGATACCCGCAATCAAGAGCTTCCTGGCTTTATCAAGCGAGTCCCTGGCATTGGTCAATTTTATGTCGGGGTATACACCAAGGGCCATAGTCTTGCGTTTCCCTGCAAAGCGATAGTCGAAACGAAAATATTTTCCGGTCTTGTTAATCAGAACATAAAGACCTTTCATATCGGCCAGCTTATAAGGCTTGTCTTTGGTTTTGGCGTTACGAATGGCGGTATCTGTGAGCATTTTGACGGTATCTCCCTTGACGGTATGTGCATATACCGTCATAAATACCGTCAAAATAGGCTGGATGTCAATGGATTTTCATGGACAACGGCGGAAAGCAAAAACCCCGAAATCCTTATAAGGACTCGGGGTTTCAGGACTTCAGCGGAAGCCCTTGGAACTTCTATTGGTGGAGCTGATCGGGATCGAACCGACGGCCTATACGTTGCGAACGTACCGCTCTCCCAGCTGAGCTACAGCCCCATCACATGTAATCTAAAGAATACTCGGACCGACAGCTGATTGTCAACTCACACTTATCTCTATCTCCACAGCAGATGCAGCCCCCTGGGGCATCATGGAATAGGGGCGAATGATTTCCCATCGCCCTCTTTTTTCCCCTTCAATTTATTGAGAGTTTCCCGCATGGCCGCCGGCATGCCCTCGCCTGTGCCGGCCATCGCCCGCATCTGGCCGGCAAGATAAGAATTTTCAATCAGAATAGTAAAGACGGCGAGCATGAACTCCTGTTTCCAGGGAGTCAAACGCTCCAGATTTTTGAATTTATGCATATAAAAATTTTGCGCCGCCCGGCCCAGTTCTCTTTCAAGTTGGGCAAGGGTCATATTCCTGGGTTTTACCACCGGTTCGACCAGGTTATATTTACGGTAGTCGCGGGTAGCGATATGCTCTTCTAAAGCAGGATAGAGATCAGCGTAAGGCCAGGGTGCTATCGCCAGGAAAAAGGCCATATCCGGATCATAATGGATAGCGAGCTCGACAGTAGCGGCGATTGATTCCGGAGTCTCATCAGGCATCCCGAGCACGAACGAGGTCTCCGAAACGATGTCTGCCCGGTTGATCAGTTCAATAGCCCTTTTGGACTGCTCGACTCTGGTGCCTTTTTTAAACAGGTCAAGCATGGCCTGGGAGCCTGCTTCCACACCGACATAAATGTGTTCGACCCCGGCCAGCCGGTATTTATCGAGGATATCTTCATCACGCAGGATGTCGTTGACCCGCGTCTCCATTAACAGCTTAATGTCGAGCCGCCGCTCAATCAACAGATCCAGGATCCGCTCCCAGCGTTCTCGATCCAGAGTGGGGATCTCATCCGCCAGCATGACAACGTTAACCCCGAACCGTTTCCGCAGCATGACGAGTTCATCAACAAAATTTTCCGGAGTTCTGGCCCGCCAAGTCTGTTTCCAGAAGAGCTGCTGGGAACAAAATGAGCAATTCTGCCGGCAGCCCCGGGAAGACGAAACAATGGCCAGGGTGGAATCCGGCTTCGGGTAATAGGAGTATATTGGCCACTCGACGAGATTCCAGGCCGGAGTAAGGCTGTCAAGATCGGCGATAAAGGCTGCTTCAGGCGTGGCCACAACCAAGCCGTTCCGCCGAAAGGCCAGACCGGCGACCTTAGCCGGATCGTCGCCCGCAGCCAGACAGGCGAGAAGCGCCGGCAGGGTGATTTCGCCTTCACCGCGCACCACAAAATCAATAGGAGTGTACGGATCGCGCAATAGCTCCTCATAACAAAAGGTGGCATGGACATTGCCGATCACGGTCAGGGTCTCGGGCCTGATCTCCTTGACCAGGGCGAGCAGCTCCAGAGCATCGACAATAGAGGCGGTAAAAGCGGTGGTAACTACCACGTCCGGCCTGAAATCTTCCAACCTGATCCTGATCTCCGGCCAGTCGTGCCACAGACTCATGGCATCGTAGTAATCGACCACATGGCCTGCCGCCTTAAGCGCCCCGG
>MGTA01000172.1:4833-8312 GCA_001799225.1 Deltaproteobacteria bacterium RIFOXYD12_FULL_50_9 | reverse complement strand
AGGCGATTCGTTTACGTTTCACGAGAAACAATTCTCCAACATCATGGAAATACCCAAAAAACAGCTAAGAGGCTGCCGACCAGAAACAACAGGCCCAGGATAATATGCTTAACAATCAGCACCGGTTTCTTGGCGAGTGCCAGCTGCTCGGTCTGTTGCCACTCAAACCGGTAGATGTATCGGAAAATCCCGGTGGTCAGTACCGCGGCCAAAGCGCCGGCGCCCATGCCAAACATCAGCCGGGCCAGATCATGAGCCGGCCCAGTCATCAAACCGCTGTCCGACCAGGATCTGAGCGCCACAAGATTAACAAAACAACCGCACCATATCCCGGTAAACAGGTCATGGGCAAAGTTGTTCAGATGATACAGCCAGGCTTTCATGGCATTTTATACTCGTCCGCTCTAAGGAGTTAAGGACTCAACAACCTGATTTCCAATAAGACAGTATACAGCATTTTTCACCGGAGATTCAGGTAAAATATTCGACATGGAGCGAGGCGGTGAGCATCGGCAGAATAAACAGGGTGATGATCGAGACGATAAAGCAGAGGATCATCAGCCAGGCCGCCTTGGCGCCGTGCCATTTAAAGAAATGACGGAGGTGGAGATAGAGCCCGAACAACAGCCAGGTGATCAGCGACCAGGTCTCGATCGGATCCCAGCCCCAGTAGCGACCCCAGACCTCATTGGCCCAGATGGCGCCCGCCCCGATGGTGATGCTCCAGAACACGAATCCGAAACCGACAAAGCGGGCGCTATAAGCATCGAGAACTTCCAGACCGGCAAGGCCGCCGGTGATCCGAATGGCCCGTTTTTTCTCCTTGAGGAGGTACAATACCGAGGTTGCAAAGGCAATGATCAACGATCCGGCTGCTATTTTATTAAACAGTATATGGATTACCAGCCAGACGCTCCGCAGGCTCGGCGGCAGTTGGCGGATCTCGGGATTCAGGAAAGCGCCGACGGCCATCATCAGGAAAGCCAGGGGCAGGACCACTATTCCTGTCGGTCTGAGCCGCTGATTTTTCCAGGCGACGATCAGAAACAAGGCTACGGTTATCCAGGCCATGGAGGTAAGGACCTCGTGTCTGGCCATATAGGGGCCGTGCCCGGCGATCTGCCAGCGGATAAGAATGGAGGCTGTATGCGGGATAAGGCCGAGCAGGGCCGCCAGCAGGGCCGGTCTGTCAAGCCGCTCCTTTTGAAAAATCAGGCTGACGGCCAGCAGCACTGTGGCGATGATATAAAAAACGACCGCGGTCCAGTGCAGCAGCATGTGATGGGTCAGGGTGGTCATGATGGTTTCATTCATCCAATTCGATTTGGGCTGGTTTGGGGTCGTAGGGGCGAACCTCGTGTTCGCCCTTCTGATCCGGATTAGGGAGGGCGAACACGAGGTTCGCCCCTACGGTTAATCAATCCGGACAATATCCTATAGTTCAGCCAATTCTTTGGTAATACCGGCCAACTCCTCGGCAAACAACGGCCGATAACGGCTGCATCTGCCCGTAACCACAACTCCCTGGTCGATAAATATAACCGAGATGGTCCGGTGCTGGAAAAGATAGAGCAGGACAGCGCCCAGGCAGGCAAGAATGAACCCGCTGTAAGCCAAGGTCATATCAGGAGTTCTCATAAAAATCAAGCCGCTCCACCACGAAACCCGATAAAAAGAGAGCGCCCCTTCACCGCAGGGGATACTGCCGCCGGGCGGCACCAGGCCGTTGAATACGGTGCCTTTACCTTGCCTTTCCATGGTGAGCCAGAGAATGGGCTTACCGAGAACCGGGCTGTGCATGGAGAGATCCGGATAGAACTGCAGGGCGACCCGGTAGCCCGGCAGGGGCAGATTGCCGTTGCCGGTAAAGGGTTTGGCCGGATCCTGCGGGTTGGTCAGCATAAAATGCAGAGGATACTCCTTGCCGTCCGGGGCGGTGTGCATCAGGGAGACCGTATAGCCGAAGTCAAGCCCCTGCAGGATTCGAACACCATGGCGGCTGACCGGCCGGTTGATCCCCAGCGCCGCGTGCTCCGGCTCGGCACTGCCGTTTTCCGGAAAGATCAGGGAGGCTGCCAGGTTTTTGAGCTTGCCGTTCTCCCAGTACTCGGGCGAAAGCTTATTTAAAAACACGGGAAAACCGGTGTCGAAACCTTTTTGGAGCAGACCAAGATCCCGGCTGAAAAAATCGGCGCTCTGGCCGGAGAAGAGATCGCCTTCAATCACCTGAACATAGCCGCGCTGCTGAAAAAGCAAGGCCAGGAGCCCGGCCAGGACGATGATCAAAAGACCAAGGTGAAAGATGGCGCTGCCCCAGCGACCAACGGCAAAACGGCGGTACAGGAGTTTATTGCCCGGTTTAGCCTGCAGTCGATAGCCTTTTTTCTGCAGAACGGCAATGATCTGCTCAGGCCGAGCAGCCCGGTTCTGCCAACGAACCGGCACTCCGTCCAGGGCCAGGACCGGTTCGCTGACCAGCCGGTTCTTCCTGATCTGCTGGAGTACGGTCTGGGCCAAGGCCAGAGCGATGATCACCACCAGCCCGAGAAACCAGTATGAGGTATAGATGTGGGTGAGTTGCAAGAAGGTGGCGCCGGCAAAAAGCAATGGTGAGCCTAGGCGCCAGGCTTCCAGCTTGGCAGGGCCGGCCGCACCAACCTGGGGGATCAAAGAGCCCAGGGCCGCAGCCAGCAGGAGCAGGACGATAAGACCGATCACCACCCGGGGCCGGGTGATAAAGCTAAAAAAAGCGCGGATAATTTTCAATGGTTACTGGTCATGGGGTGGCGTCGCCCTGGTAGCCACCGGCATCGGTGTGCGCAGAACAGCCGGTTACCGTGGAATAGCAGCTAGAAATGGTGAAAGTATAAGGTGCGCTGGCGCCGGGGAGTTTGAAACCACTTAAGGCCGCCAGATTTAGACCGCTATAAGTGGCGGTGTAGGGCGCGCCCCCAGCGTTCTCAGAGGCATAAACGATTAGCCGGGATCGCTTAGTGCCGTGCGGCAAGGCCGTATGGCAGGCCGTGCAGTAAGTATTATGGGTATTGGCAGTGCCGTCGGGGTTATAGCCTTGATTATAATGAGCTTTCGTACCAGCGGCCCATGTTGCTTTGTGGGCGGTGTTGTATGTGCCGGAGGTAGGGTTGTTGTTCCAATTGGCAGGGGTCTGGCTCGGCGGGTTGCCGAAGACATAATGACAGTTCAAGCAATAGAGTTCATTTTTTACCATGGTCCAGGTATTTTTAATTGGGCCACCCACACTCGCATCACTGCCCGAGATATCATTTAGGCTCCATGGTGTCCCGATCGAACTAAAAGGCCAGTAATGCTTGCCATTACCGGTCGGTGCGCCCGTCATCTTGAGCATAAAGAGCTTGGTCGAGCCATGCGGACCTCGGGCGCCGCCACCGGCTCTAACCTCATTATTAGCTCCATGGCAATCCGAGCAGTACATAGTCTGGTTGCCGACTAACCCCCCC
>MGTA01000172.1:0-4712 GCA_001799225.1 Deltaproteobacteria bacterium RIFOXYD12_FULL_50_9 | reverse complement strand
CTCCTTGGTGGCCGGATCGTATTCCGTATAGGAGACATTAGCTGTGCCCCAGGTAGGATCTGAAGTATTACTGGGCTCAACCCCCCAGACGCCCAGCAGCACACTGTTGGGGTTGGCTTGGGCAATAGTGTTATTATTGGCACCGGTGCCGCCCGGGCTGGGGCGGATATGCAAAGAAACATTTACCGCCCTTCCCGGGTTCTTAGCCACATGCGGGTTATGGCAGTCTGCACATTCGGCATGGCGAAGGGCGCCGCGAAACGGCAGACCGCTTTGGCCTTTTTCAAGTTTGCTGGTGGTGTGCTTGTTGTCGATAGTTGTGGTGGGATGGCTATAGGTTTTGATGATCTGAATGTTGACATTTTTTACGGCCGGGCCGCCCGTATCGTGGCATTCAATGCAGAGTTTTGATTCGGGGCTGAACAGGAGCGCGCCATTCGGTCCGTAATCAGTGGAGGGTGGGCTTGGTTCGACGCCCTTGAGGCTGGTGTGCTGCTCGTGGCAATGGCTACAGTTGCCTGTAGCATAACTGTCGTAATTACTATCAAAACTCCGTTTGACGGATGTGTAGTGCGCTGAACCGGTATATGTGCCGGCCTCGACATTCCCGACGATCAGGAAAAGCGCGCTCCCGACCAGGGCGAACGCCGCGTTCCGGCAGAGCATACTATAAAACAAGGAGTAATTCATGGCTGCTGACCTTTCTGAATTCGTAGGGCGTCGATAGAATCTAACTTAACCCCGATAAATGAGACTTTTTTCAGCACCCCCTTGCGGGGTGTAAGTCCCTTTACGAAATAATATTCTGCCATTCTTTTCAGTATCCCCAATGGTAAAACCGCGCAGAATATTATTTCTTAGGGACTAATATTCACTCTCAATTATAGCATTGCAAGCCATTTTTATAAAGCACTGCCGACCAGAATGCTGCTTAATTCCTAAATATGCCATCAGATCGGCAGGATATGCACCTCATTTTTAACCGGATGCCGGCCGAGAAGGAACAACCCTTTACGGCCGTCGATACTCACCGGATCGCCCATCCGGATCACCTGGCCGTTGATCTCGCAGTACTCGCCGGTCTCCACGACCTTCAAGGCGTTACAGCCGACCACGCAGGTCTTTTCCAGCCTGGTCGCCACCACTGCGGCATGCGAGGTCTGGCCGCCCCGGGAGGTGAGCAGGCCGTCGGCCAGCGAGATCTCTTTAATATCCTCGGGTACCGTGTCCTGCCGGATAAGAATGAGGGCGCTTTGCGGATCTTCGCTGCGCAGCTGCCGGATATTGGCAGCAGTGAACACGGCCCGGCCGGCCAGGGCGCTGCCTGAAACTCCGATACCCTTGCCCAGGATATGACGGCTGAGCTCTCCCGAATCGACAAAGACCGAAAAGCTCTCTTTTTTCTTGATGGTGATCATATCCCTGGTCTGCAGGATAAAGAGGTTTTTCGCCTCCGGTCCTTCAAAGGTGAACTCGATCTCCTGAGGGTTCCAGCCCTTCTGGTAGACCAGTTCGCGCGACATGGTCAGCAGAGCCTCGTAAATCTGCGGAAAACGCTTTTCGAGGGTGAGGTCCGCTGCCCGGCCATCGATCTCTGCCTGCTCGATCGAAACCGGATAGGTAGTGACCAGACCGCTGACAATATCCTCGCCCTGATCTGCCGGGGCGAAATCGCCCCAGAGCGCCACCCTGCTCACCTTGCGGTAGGGGTGGGCCGTGAACAGCACGCCGCTGCCGGCATCCTTGCTGAGATTGCCGAAGACCATGGTCTGGACGATCACTGCCGTGCCCCAGGATTCCGAGATATCCATCAGGGTCCGGTACTCCCTGGTTTTTACCGCATTCCAGGAGTTAAGCACCATCTCGACCGCCCCCATGAGTTGCAGCCACGGGTCTTCCGGAATGCCGATCCCCAAGCTGCGCACCGTTTTCTGATATTTAAGAGCCAGTTCTTTCATCTGGCCGGAGGAGAACTCCCGCTTGACCTGCACCCCGTGCCGATTTTTTGCTTCATCCATCAGGGCCTGAAAGACATCCCGTTCAATGCCGGTGGTCATGGCCCAGGATTGCAGGAATCGCCGGTAGTTGTCCCAGGCCAGGTATTCGTTGCCGGAGGTCAGGGCGAACTCTGCGGCGATCTCGGCATTCATGCCGACATTGTGGATGGTCGCCATCATGCCGGGCATGGAGATGGCGGCACCGCTCCGCACCGAAAGCAGCAACGGGTTCTCCGGATCGCCAAAACGCCGGCCGATTTTCTGTTCGAGCCCGGTCAGGGCATGCCTGGCCTGACGCATGAACAGGTCACGGGCCAGATGGAACTCCTTGATCACCGACCAGCAGCGGAAAATCTCGGTGGTGATGACGAAGCCGGGCGGAATGGGCTTGTCGTCCGCTGCCAGCTGGCTGAGGTTGTAACCCTTGTTACCCAGGTGGATCAGGTTATTGGTATTGTCGTTAGGCTGGTGCAGGAAGCTGATGGCATTCTCCGGGTTATAGGTCATCAGCAGATCGAGCTGAAGCTCGTCGAGCAGCTCCTTCTGGCGTTCGAGAGTTTGCTGGATGCGGGTGATGAAGTTGTCGAGATGCTGCAACCCGAAGGTGCCGGCGATCAGATCGCGCAAAAATGATTCGGAAAGCCGCATGATCCGCCGGGAGACAATCGGATCAACGGCCTGGCCGTTGTCAACTGCCGGGCCGCTATCGGCATCGTTCCACAGAGATTTGTACTTGGGCAGCAGGTTCTCAAGGCCGATCTGCGGAATCAAGATCGACAGGTTGTTCTGATGGATATTGGTGTAATAGGTATAGATGATATCCTTGACCCCTTCGGAGAGGCCCCGGAAGATATCGAGATACTGGGTGAAAGAGAAGCGTTTGATATCCGAGGAGGTTTCGAGCAGCGCCATGTAAGTTTCGAGACGGCGGCTGCTGATGCCGTCGATTGCCAGGGCCCGCAGATAGAGACGCAGCCGCTTGATGATCCGGATAAAGGTGGCCCTGGTGATAAAGGTGAGATTCACCGTGGCCGGCAATTTTTCAAGATAGAGGTTGGCAAGATTTTCCAGCCGGAAGGTCAGGCTCAGGGCATCGAACTTGCGCTCCCGGTAGCGGCCGTAGACCGAAGGGATATCGACAGCCACATGGCGTTTGTAGTAGATGTCCTCCTTGGCCTCAAACTCCTCTTTGGCCAGGGTTATCTTCTTTAAGGATTCCAGCTGGTCGAGCAGGGCCGTCAGAATTGTAAAGGTGTCGTCGCTGTCGAGCGCGGCAAGCAGGGTTTCAACCTCCGGGAAACCTGAATTCGCGGCCTGTTGCAGTTGAAAGCGGAGCTCCTGGGTGCCGAGGTTGTATTTCTGGTCAAGGAGCTTATACATCCTGAGGAGCAGTTCAAAACGACGCCGTTCCGGGCCGGCGATCTCCCGGCAATCCGCCAGAAACGCCGCAATCTCTCCATCATCCCACATCAAAAGATCCGACACCTTGCGAATTTTCGGCAGCTTGAAAATCTCCTGCATCAGACGGTTCAACTCGTCGATATACGGCCCGGTGGTCTGGATCTGGCGGATAATCTCTTCGGGCAGGTGGGTAGTCAGCAGGGTCTTGTCTCTGGTCAGCCAGAAGGAGAAGATCGCTTCAATAAAGTCGACGATCAGGTTATTGCTCTCGACATGGCTCTGTTTGCGGAGGAAGTGGATGAGCAGATCCTTACGGCTGTGGGTCTCGTCAAGCTCGGTCGAAACATCACGCAGTACTCCTTCGGCACCGATTTCGTTATAGTAGACCGGGATGAGCTTGGCAAACTGTTTGACCAGATTATAGACCGGCCCGACCGGATGGTTGAGCAACCGGGTGATGTCTCGCTGGAACAGGTCCGTATCCTTGATGCAGGTCCCGGAGAGTTTAACGTTGATGATCAGGGCCGAAAACAGGGTTGAGCACCATTTGGGCTCCTGCATGACCAGATTAAGCCAGACCCGGATATTGGGAAGATGGGCCGGGTTGGTGAGGGGTTGCCAATCCTCATCAACGCCGCAGACATTGGCGTACTGGAAACCGAAACGGACGGTCTCCCAGAGAAAGGTTTCAACCAGCCGGCTGTTACCCCGGTTAAACACCTCGGTGCCCAGCACCTGGATGCACTGCATGGAGGTGTGCGGATATTTGCGGACATTGACCTTCAGGAGCTTGAAGGTGGTGAGCAGAAAACTCTCGATCTCTTCAAAGGTCTGCTCACGGATGAGCTGCACCAGGCTGCGGTTGATCTCCCGCAGGCTCTCCTCATGGATCAGGGCAAGCCCTGCCGTGTCCATAATCCGGAAGAGAAAAAGGAGTTTACGGTTTTCGGCAAAACGATGTACTGCCGGTTTTGCCTGGTCTGCCGCGTCCACTTCCCCTTCAACCAGTTTTTCCGGCACCTGCTTGTAGAGCCGAACGATATCGAGGTGGCCGGGCAGGGCCAGCATCTGCTCCAGCTCATCCACGGACAAGCTGCCGAGACCGGCAAGATGGCTCCTGATCTGCTGGTGGGAGATAGCATTAAACAACCGACCCGCCTGCCAGCCGTCGCACAGACTCCCGCACTCGGAGGTAAACCAGGCAAGCGGATCATCCTCGGCCAGCCAGTACTGGTAGTTCAAGGTCAGGATCCGTTTGAAGAGCCGGGCTGCCGGAGCAAGATCAAGGGGGTTTTCTCCGGCAGCCTTCTGTTC
>MGTA01000171.1:6194-8646 GCA_001799225.1 Deltaproteobacteria bacterium RIFOXYD12_FULL_50_9 | reverse complement strand
CGCATCTCTATTGATATTCCGCATAATACGATCACCCTTGATGTATCTGAAACTGAGCTGGCAAAACGGCTGGGAGTCTGGCAGCCACCGGCCCCGAAGATCACCAGAGGGTATGTTGCCCGGTACAGCCGGATGGTCAGTTCCGGCAGTACCGGCGCGGTATTGAAATAGTAGGGGGTGGTTCTGCGCTATTCTGTTTTTCTATTATGGGGAGTCTCCTTGCTTTTCCCTGCGCTGGTTTTTGCCGGGGAAACCCTGGTCTCCCCGGTCGGCTGGGATCTTGAGGCTGATAGTTTAACGAGTTACAGCAAATCGGCGGATGTGGAGGCTGCAGGAGATGTTGTCTTGCGTCGTCCAGCGGGTTCAGGTGTTAAGCCTATTGAGATAAAAGCGGACTGGCTGAGATATAACCAGGCTAAAAACCTGGTTGAGGGCCGCGGCCATCTCTCTTTCAGTTCCACAGATGAAACAATTTTTGCGTCGGCAGCCCGGTTTGACCTGAACAGGCAAACCGGCATCCTTAACGATACGACAATGTTTCTTCAGGAGAGCCATCTCTATTTTTCAGGGAGTCTCCTTGAAAAAAATGGTGATGTCTCCTACCGGTTTATTGATGGCAAGGTAACCGCCTGTCCAGTCAGGCCCGGGCATAGTGTCCCTTGGGCTTTGTGGAGCAGCCGGGCAGAGGTAACGGTGGATGAGTTTGCCGTGCTGAGACATGCCACCTTCAGGATTAAAGATTTTCCGGTTTTTTACACCCCGTATATTATTTTCCCTGTCAAAACTATCCGGGAGAGCGGTTTACTGTTTCCGGAAATCTCCCGCTCTTCTCGAGATGGCGTCGGGCTGATCGCGCCGTATTTTGTAAATATCTCACCCAGTGTCGATCTGACTATGTACCTTGGTTATTTAGAGAGAAAAGGGGCAAATCTGGCAACGGAATTCCGGTATATGCTTGATGCGGATGATCGTGGAACTATTATGGCTAACTATCTGCAGGATGGCAGCACGGATAACGTCCTTGATGATTTTAAGCAGGACGGCTATTATCGAACTCTTCATGATCGCTATTGGTTACGGGGTAAGGCGGATCATGAATTTGCCGGTCATGTTATCGGCCGGCTTGATCTTGACCTCGTATCGGATCGCGACTATCTCCGGGAATATCGGGATGGGGTTATCGGCTTTACCCGCAGTGACCGAAATTTTGTCGAGACCTTTAACCGTGGTCTGCAGGAGGAGTCTATCCCTTTTCGTGAATCATCTCTGCAGTTATCCCGGGCGGTCGACAGTCTTTTCTGGGGTGGAGAGCTGCGCTGGGTAGATGATACCGCCGAGGACACGGCAACCTTCAAACAGATCCACACCTTGCCGAGGCTGATGGCAAATTTTCAGGAGATGCTCTGGGATTCGCCGGTTAATTTGGATTGGCATTCGGAGTATGTAAACTACTGGCGGGAAGAGGGAGTAGGCTATCAGCGTCTGGATCTGCAGCCAGGTCTGCGGCTCTCCTTGCCGGCCGGGCAGCTGCTTGAAGGGCGGTTGCGGGGTGGGGTGAGAGAGACCCTCTATCGGGTGGAAACGCAAGCCGGCGGAGCGGCTGCGACCGGGAATCAAGGGTATAAAAACCGGAGGGTTTATGATTTTGAGACAAATGCCGCTTTCGTGCTGGCCAGGAACTTCGATTTAGAGGCAGGTTCCTGGCAGTGGCTCAATCATACGGTGCGCCCGAATCTCAGTTACAATTATGCAGGTACTGAGAGGGATGATGACCTGCCTGTCCTTGATAGTGAAGATCTGGTGCTGAGTGCTAACACTCTGACCTATGGCGTGAATAATTTTTTCAAACTTGGCGGCCGGCAAGCCAACTCGGAATATGAACACTATCTTGGCTACTTCAAGATGTTTCAGACTCTCGATATAACAGAAGAGAGAAGAGTGCTTGTCGGCAGCAGCGATAAGCGCCGGCCGTTTTCCGATATCAATTTCGACACGCTTGTCCAGCCGATTGTTCCGTTGTCAATCCGTTACCAGACAGCTCTTAATGTCTACGGTGCAGGTGTCGGCCGGTACACCCTTGAAACCCGTTATGCCCACGCTAATGGCAATATACTCTCTTTGGATTACTCTTATTATAAGGGGGGAGCCCGTGATCTGCGGATATGGTTGCAGTACCGCTTGTTTGAGCAGTTAGTGCTTAAGGTCGATACCACTCGTTCATTGTTGTTGGATCGGACAGCAAACGAATCCGTCGGGCTTATCTACACGCCGGACTGCTGGTCTGTTGAGGTGGATTACAGCCAGAACAGTGATGATCAGAGAATAATGGTTATTTTCTCTTTGGCCGGATTCGGCAAAGCGTTGGAGTTCGGCAAGGATAATTTTTAAAATTCAGGGTTTGAACTGGATTCATTTGAGGAACGGCTTGATGTTTTATGATATATTTAATGGT
>MGTA01000171.1:1484-6143 GCA_001799225.1 Deltaproteobacteria bacterium RIFOXYD12_FULL_50_9 | reverse complement strand
ATTGCGTCTTGTCGAACCGCGGCCGGAAGCCATTATTATCAGCGGGGTAAAGCGGGACATTAAACTGCTTAAGCAAGTCGTCGGGGTGACGGGTGCGGTGATAACCGTCCTTGATATCTCCCTGGACAGTAACCGCGAATACCTGCCGGCCTTGCTTGCCACCTGTCGGATTATGTATATTGATCATCATTTTGCCGGGAGCATACCGGATTCAGGCAATCTGGAGACGCATATCGATGCTGATCCCGAGGTGTGTACATCTCTGCTGGTCGACCGGCTGCTTGGCGGGCGTTTTCGTCCTTGGGCCGTGGTTGCCGCCTTCGGTGATAATCTGCACCGGACAGCCGCTGCCGTTGCGCCCACCGATTGGTCAACGGCCCAACTTGATCAGGCCAGAGAACTGGGTGAGCTATTGAACTACAATAGCTACGGAGCAGCCTTGGAAGATCTGCATTTTACGCCGCAAGCCCTCTACGCGGCCATAAGGCCTTATGAGGATCCGTTTGAGTTTTTCCGAAAATCTCCGGTGCTGTCGCGATTGCGGGACGGATTTGCCGGCGATATGCAGGCTGCCGCCGGCTTAGCTCCTTACCGGGAGTGTCGGGCGGGGCGAGTGTTCATGCTGCCGGGTGAACCCTGGGCGCGGCGGGTTGCCGGAGTATTCATTAATGAAAAGGCCAGGGATATGCCGGAAAGCGCTCATGTTCTGCTTACTGAAAACAGCGATAAGTCGTATATGATAAGTGTGCGGGCACCGCTGGCTGATAAGAGAGGCGCAGATATTTTGTGCCGACAATTTCCGACTGGTGGCGGGCGGGCTGCTGCCGCCGGCATCAACTCCTTGCCTCCTGCTTTGTTGCCTGAATTTCTCCGAGCCTTTGAAGAGGTATTTGCCCAATGATCACTTGTGTTCGTCTCATGCTTTTGCTGTTTTCTCTTCTCCTGCCCTTGCCTCTTTGGGCTGCGGGCGGCAAGATTCTGGCGGCTGATCTTGTGGAGGATGGCCAGCAGATCAATCTGACAAGTGAGCGGTATGTCGGAATCCTCAAGGAGCTGCAGACCCGTTATCATTTTTCCCGTGAAGAGCTTGACAGGCTATTCGCCGGTGTCGCTATCCAGAAACGCGTGCTTGAGTTGATGGATACCCAGGCGGAGGCCAAGCCCTATTACGATTATTTTCCTAGATTTATTACCGACGAAGTTGTCAGGGAAGGGCGCGAAAAGATTAAACAATATCGCGAGGTTCTTGATAAAATAGAGGCGCAGATGGGGGTGGAGAAGGAGATTGTCGTGGCGATCTGGGGAATTGAAACCCGCTACGGAAAATATAAGGGCGGTTTTAATATGTTCCGGACCCTGAACACCATGTTTGATGCCTATCCAAGACGTCGGAATTTCTATCGTCAGCAGCTTATCGAGTTTTTGCTGCTCTGCCGGGACAACAAGATCGATCCGCTTTCGGTTACCGGATCTTATGGCGGCGCCTTTGGGCAGACGCAGTTTATCCCTTCGAGTTTCAGGGAGTATGCGGTTGATTTTGACGGCGATGGCCGGCGGGATGTCTGGAATTCCGTCCCTGATATTCTGGCCAGCATCGCCAATTATCTCCGACGCTATGCGTGGGTTTATCAGGCCCCCATCTATGGAGAACTCGGCAATCATCTCAATGAAGAGAGTCTGTTGGCGGCTGCCCGGCAGGGCCTGCAGACCCTGCTTCCTCTGAAGAAAGTTAAGGATGTGCAGAAGGTTGACTTGAAGCCTTCGCCGGGCGATAAAGGGGTAGTGGTTGTCGAGCTGGAGCTGGATGATCATGGCGGTATGAGGTATGTCGCCGGTTATCCTAATTTTCAGGCAATCACTAAATGGAACAACTCAAAACGTTATGCAATGGCAGTGACCGAACTCGCTGCCCGCTACTGATATTGGTGGAATTTACTCGCATGCGCTGTACAGGAGAAACAGTTTTTTCGACCTTATTAGCCGGTATACTTTGCTTTATCACGATATTTACCGGGGTATTCTGTTCTCCTTCCCCCATATTTGCCAAGACCAAAACTGCCAAACAGGTTGCTTATAAAAGTCCTGAGCCCGTGCCGACCTTTTATGATGATTTCGACCTGGAATCACTGGATAAGGCAGTGGCCGCCAGCCTCAAGTATCTGAAAGTCATACCGCCGGGGAAAAAATTTCAGGTGTGCGGTGGAGCTCTTTCGGCAGCAGCCCTGGCCGGCTCTCTGCAGGATCTTGCTGCGCTTATTAAGAGATCTAAATCAGCGGGGGAGTTTAATCGTCAGGTCCGGGAGAAATTCGAGGTGTGCAGGATCGGTGATGGAGAGATAGCCGGCAAGGTGTTGGTAACCGGGTATTTCGAGCCTTTGGTCAACGGCAGCCTGGAGAAGAAAAAGCCCTACCTTATCCCTCTGTATAGGGTGCCCGGCGATCTTGTTGTTACCAAAGACCGGGATGGCAAGTCGGTGATCGGCCGCCAGGCGGCAAACGGGGTTGTCCCTTACTGGACCAGGGAGGAGATCGAAAAAAATGGGCACCTGGCCGGCAGTGAACTGGTGTATGTCGACGATCCGGTCTCCGCTTTTGTTCTACAGATTCAGGGGTCAGGCAGGGTGCGCCTGCGGGATGGTTCGATCCGGCCCATTCAATTTGCCGGCAAGAACGGCAGGCCGTACAGCAGTATCGGCAAGCTGCTGGTCGAACAAGGAGTCATGCCGCTTGCCGATGTGACCCTGCCGCGGATTCGGGAATATCTTGATCAACATCCGGAGGAACGGGAGAAGATTCTGCATCACAATGAATCCTTTATTTTTTTTAAGTGGGGAGATTCAAGCGCCCGAGGGGCTATCGGGGAAGTGCTGATTCCGGGACGATCCGTGGCCTTGGATCATAAATCCTATCCTCCGGGAATAATGGCCATTTTGCACTCCCGGAAGCCGATAGTCGATGATAAGGGTGAGGTTAAGGAGTGGCGTGATTTTACCCGATTTGTTTTGAATCAGGATGCCGGCTCGGCGATCAAGGGGCCAGGCCGGGTTGATCTGTTTCTGGGCAGCGGCCGGTATGCGGAAATCGCCGCCGGTTTGATGCGCCAGCCAGGGACTCTTTATCTTCTGGTAAAAAAGAAGTAGTTGCCATACTGATGCGTTTTTTGGTAACTACATTAGAGAGAGTGTGTTCCTGAGCAGTTACAACCATCCAATCTGATACCTGCGGAGAAATGGTATGAAACGACCTGAAATTGATTACTGGATCGCCTGCATGCTTGGTTCGCACTCAAATGTATCCGACCTGAATATTACTGCCGGAATGCCTTTGCAGGTAGAGTCGGCCGGCGTACTGAAAACGGTGCCGGTCAAACCGGCGCTTGAGCGACTTACACCGTTTCAGACCGAGGTGTTTGTCTTGAATCTTATCGGTGGCAATAAACGGTTATTAGATGATCTTGCTGCCAGCGGATCGTGTGATCTCTCTTATTGGCTGGGTGAAAAAGCCAGGTTCAGGGTGAATGTCTTCTCCCAGAGAAACCAGCTCTCCGCTGTACTCAGAAAGCTTGAAACATCTATTCCGACTATCGAGAAACTCAACTTGCCGCCGGTCTTTAACAAGATGGCTGAAACTTTAAACGGTATGGTATTGGTGACCGGCGCTACCGGATCGGGTAAAACTACGACGCTCGCTGCCCTTCTCCATAAAATCGGGGATGAAAAGGCTGTGCATATTGTAACTCTTGAGGACCCGATCGAATATGTCCATCCGCATAGCAAGGGGACTTTTAATCAGCGGGAGTTCGGTAACGATTTCGATACATTTGCTTCCGGCCTCAGGGCAGCCCTGCGTCAGGCGCCCAAGGTTATCCTGGTAGGCGAAATGCGCGACCGGGAAACCATGGAGATCGGTTTGTCTGCAGCCGAGACCGGCCATCTGGTGTTCAGTACTCTGCACACGGTTGAGGCCGGCCAGACCGTCAACCGGGTTATCGGTATGTTTGATGAAGCGGAACACGATCAAGTCAGGACCCGTTTACAGGACACGCTGCGTTGGACTGTCTGCCAACGGTTGCTGCCGAAGATCGGCGGTGGTCGGGCTGCTGCTTTTGAAATAATGGGTATGAACCTGCGGATCAAGGAAGTTATTGCCAATGGTGAGTCGGAAGGCAAGACATTTTACGAAATTATCGAGGACGGCGTCACTCAGGGGATGATGACCTTTGATCAGCACATCTTGCAGTTGTATGAGGCTGGATTGATCACCGAACAGGTCGCCATGAATTATTGCTCGCGCCGCAGCATACTTTCTCGGGGACTCGATCAGTTGAAGGCGGAGCGCGGTGAGGCTACCACCCAGATTACCGGTCTTGGCATGGAAGAGAAAAAAGAGGATCCAAGGCAGCGAAAACGATAGGAGAAGGAGGAGTTTATGATTTCCGAGTGTCCTCATTGCCGGCAAGCTCTCAAGTTTTCCGAGGCGCAGCTGATAAAGTTGGAAAGCACTTTTGCCCGTCTGCCGCCAGGCGGGATCATCAAGCTGCAATGTCCGCTGTGCAATACCCCGATTGAACTGGGCGCCGGCGGAGCCTTGGTCAACGGCGCGGCCCCCAAGCCGAAGCCCTCTGCCTCGCAGGCTTCAGCCGTTGGTGTTGAGCCGCCG
>MGTA01000171.1:0-1466 GCA_001799225.1 Deltaproteobacteria bacterium RIFOXYD12_FULL_50_9 | reverse complement strand
ATCCCGATGGCCCTGATCCTGGTTGATGATGGCCCTCTGCGGGCCCAGATCGGCGGGGCGTTTGTCGAGTTGTTTTATCAGCCGGTTTATCCGGAGTCGGCTGCCGATGCTGTTGATCGCATGCGGTTTGTTGATTTTGCTGCTGTTGTCCTGCATAGCGGCTTTATGGGGCAACCTTTCAGCGAATCCGCCTTACATGAATACGTCCAAGCCATGACCATGGCAAAACGCCGTTATATCTTTTATATCCTGATTGGTCCGGAATTCCAGACGCTATATGACCTGGAGGCTCTGACTTACAGTGCCAATCTGGTGGTGAATGAAAAGGATGTGCAATATATGAAGATAATAGTCAAAAAGGGTCTGCATGATACTGAGACCCTGTTCGGTCCCTGGATTGCGGCCATCAAGGGATATGGGAATAAATAGATTGTAGGGGCGTATTGCAATAGGGCGTATTGCAATACGCCCCTACGCAGCCAATTCCGCCTGCACGGCCTTTGCCAGGGTTTCCAGGGTATAGGGCTTTTTGATGTACGCTCCTGCTCCCAGCCTCTGCAGTTCTGCGACCTGTTCGGTTTCCGAGTATCCGCTGACAATCAGCGCCTTCTGCTTTGGATTGGTTTTACTTATCTCTCTATAGGTTTCCAGACCATTGAGCCCGGGCTCCATGATCATGTCGAGGATAAGGAGATCCGCCTTGTTTTTCAGGAGATAGCGAATTGCCTCCTCGCCGCTGGCAACGGCAACGACTTTGTAGCCGAGGCGGGAAAGCAGGTCCAGGGAGATCTGGCGCTGTTCCAGGACATCGTCTACGACCAGGATTGACTGACCGTTGCCTCTGAGTGAGTCAAATGTCAATTCCATTGATTGTTCAACTGCGATAGATTGTCTTACCGCCGGCAGGTATAACGTAAAGATCGTGCCGGCTCCTTCGGTACTCTGCACGTCGATATAGCCCTCATGATCATTTACTATACCCATAACCACCGCGAGACCAAGACCGGTGCCGCTTCTGCCCATTCTTTTTTTGGTGAAAAAAGGTTCAAATATCTTGTTGATGTCAGCCATCGGAATGCCGATGCCGGTGTCGGTTATCGCCAGGGTTGCGTACTCTCCTTCCTTGATTGTCGTGTTGCCGGGCAAGGGGCGCTCAAGATAGAGATTGGCAGTGGTAATGACGATTTTACCCTCATCGCCGCCGATGGCCTCTGCAGCATTTGCAATAAGATTCATCAGAATTCTGGATAAGTGGATGGGAGAACCGACACTATTGAGCAGTTCTTCGTCCAGATGGGTTTGCAGGTTGATCTGCGGATAATAGGACATTATCTTTTGATGCTCGGCACTGCCCAGATAGTTGCGCAGGATCTCATTGAGATTGATCACCTTGGAGATAACGACGCCACGGCGTGCGAGGGCCAGGAGGTCCTGAACGATGGCGGCAGCTTTTTCTCCGGATTTCT
>MGTA01000170.1:7702-9263 GCA_001799225.1 Deltaproteobacteria bacterium RIFOXYD12_FULL_50_9 | reverse complement strand
GGAAGGGCAAGCGCTGCCGGATCACTATCTTTAAGATGCATAAGGGCGAAACGGGCCGCGTTCCAGATTTTGTTGATAAAGTGGCGGTAGCCCTCCACCCGGTCTTCCGAAAGCCTGATGTCGCGACCCTGGGCGGCAAACGCCGCCATGGTGAAGCGCATGGCGTCTGTGCCGTATTGGTCCATAACGACGATCGGATCCAGGACATTGCCCTTGGATTTGCTCATCTTCTGGCCTTGAGCATCGCGGACCAGGGCATGGAGATAGACATCCCGGAAGGGGATCTCGTCCATGAAGTGCAGTCCCATCATCATCATTCGCGCCACCCAGAAAAAGAGGATATCGAAGCTGGTGATCAGAACCGAGGTCGGATAAAAAAAGTCAAGCTCCCGGGTTTTCTCCGGCCAGCCCAAGGTCGAAAAAGGCCAGAGCGCCGAAGAGAACCAGGTGTCGAGAACATCGGTCTCTTGAACCAGGTTTGTGCCCCGGCATTTCGGGCAATGGTCCGGGTCGATATTGGCGACGATCAGTTCGCCGCAGTTAGCGCAGGTCCAGGCCGGGATCTGATGGCCCCACCAGATCTGCCGGGAGATGCACCAGTCGCGGATATTGTTCATCCAGTCAAAATAGGTGGCTTCCCACATCTTGGGCAAAATGCGGATGCGGCCATCCTGGACAGCGGCAATGGCCTTTGCGGCCAGAGGTTTGACCGAGACAAACCACTGTTTGGACAGGGTCGGCTCAACCACGGTCTGGCAACGGTAGCAGTGGCCTACTCCGTGCTGATAATCTTCGATTTTTTCCAGCAATCCCGCCTTCTCAAGGTCGGCAACCACCCGTTTGCGGCACTCAAAACGGTCTAGTCCGGCGTAGAGGCCGGCTGCCTCGTTCATGATCCCCTTGTCGTTCATGATTTTCAGGGCCGGGAGATTGTGGCGTCGGCTGATCTCGAAGTCGTTCAGGTCATGGGCCGGCGTGACCTTGAGTGCTCCGGAGCCGAACTCCTGATCGACATGGGTGTCAAAGACGATCGGTATAATTCGATTGACCAGCGGCAGCAGCACCGATTTGTCCGCCAGGGTATTGAAGCGCTCGTCGGCCGGATGGACGGCAACGGCTGTATCGCCGAGCATGGTTTCCGGCCGGGTGGTGGCGACTACTACATAACCTTGGCCGGAGTTGAAGGGGTAGCGGATATGGTAGAGCTTGCCGGCCGTTGGTTCGTGTTCTACTTCAAGGTCGGCGAGGGCAGTGTCGCAGCGCGGGCACCAGTTAATGATGTAGTCGCCGCGATAGATCAGCCCCTCATGATAGAGTCGGGTGAAAACCTCGCGGACAGCCCGGGACAGCCCTTGATCCATGGTGAAACGTTCCCGGCTCCAGTCGCACGAACAGCCCAGTCGTTTCAACTGTTTGATGATCTGGCCGCCTGACTCCTCCCGCCACTGCCAGACCCGTTCGATAAACCGCTGCCTGCCGATCTCGTGACGGCTTGAGCCCTCTTTGGCCAGGGTTCGTTCAACCACGTTCTGGGTGGCAATGCCGGCATGGTCGGTCCCGG
>MGTA01000170.1:6560-7668 GCA_001799225.1 Deltaproteobacteria bacterium RIFOXYD12_FULL_50_9 | reverse complement strand
TGTTGTTGAGGGCGTGGCCGATATGCAGAACGCCGGTGACATTAGGCGGCGGGATAACGATGGAGTAGGATGGCTTCCCCTCCTGCATGGCTGCCTTGAAAAAATTGCCATCCTCCCAGTGTTTGTACCATTTTTGTTCAACATCCTTGAATTCATAGGCCTTGGTAAGTTCGTGGTTCTTTTCTGTCTGGGTTGAATCGTCGGCAGTCATAAGTTCATGTCCAAATAAGGTTGTGGCGCTGGTTCTCTGTTCCCGGTTTATAGAACGCCCCAGGGTTTGGGAAGAAATATGTCCATATAGAGGTCAAGGGCGTACCGGTCGGTCATGCCGGCAATGAAGTCGCAGACTTTGCGGTGTTTTGGTGTATCATCTTCCGAATAAATTGAGGTGTCCAGGGCGGCATCATGTTCGAGAAAATAGTAGTAGAGCTCCCGCAGGATTTTGGTAGCCTTGATAAAGTCGTTGTGGACTTTGTTGACCTCGTAAACGTGCTCATAGAGAAATGACCTGAGGTCGGCAATGCCCTGCATGATATGGGGGCTCATGGTCAGCATGCCGCCGCCGTTTTCCAGAGTGCGCATGATCAGATCATGCACCATGGTGCCGATTCTTTGGGAGTGGGAGGTGCCGAATATGCGCAGAATATCGGCCGGCAGATTCTCTTCCTGCAACACGCCGGCGCGCATGGCATCGTCAAGATCATGATTAACGTAAGCGATGATGTCGGCGACCCGCACCACCCGACCTTCCAGGGTGGAGGGCAGTTCAGAGAGATCTTCCGGCAGGATGATGTTTCTGCCTTTGGAATGTTTTAAGATCCCGTCCCGGACCTCATAGGTAAGGTTGAGACCCTGGCCTTTTTTTTCCAGGACATCTACCACTCGCAGGCTCTGTTCGTAATGGCGGAACCCGTCGGGCAGGAGTTCACTCAAGGTCGCCTCGCCTGCATGGCCAAAGGGGGTATGTCCCAGGTCGTGCCCCAGGGCAATGGCCTCCACCAGGTGTTCGTTCAGACGAAGGGCGCCGGCCACGGTCCGGCCGATTTGCGACACTTCAAGGACATGGGTCAGGCGGGTGCGATAATGATCGCCGGTCGGCGAGAGAAAT
>MGTA01000170.1:6179-6520 GCA_001799225.1 Deltaproteobacteria bacterium RIFOXYD12_FULL_50_9 | reverse complement strand
TGGAATGCCGTGCGGATCGGGCAGGCCGGCTCTTCCCGCAGACGGCCCTTGGAATACTTGCTGAAGGTGGCGTGCGGCGAGAAAATCTGCTCTTCCCGGTCTTCCATCTCTTGGCGCAGGTTGACTGTCATATCGTATTGATCGCGTTAGGCATGCTTAATTACGAAATCGTCGAATTTAGAATTTGTCCAATTTGAATCACGCTGTTTTATACTGATAATTCCAGCAGTGGTCAAGCCTGATGACTTGTTGAATACAAGTTTGGCAATGTTTTTTGGTCGGGCAGTCGATTTATATGATGGTTGTCAGTGATGCCTCAATTGTTTCGATTTTGGCCTGCG
>MGTA01000170.1:4513-6151 GCA_001799225.1 Deltaproteobacteria bacterium RIFOXYD12_FULL_50_9 | reverse complement strand
CAGCGTTTCAAGTTGTTTTTGTTTCGCTTCCAGCTGTTCGATCTCTCCTTCGGTCTCTTTTACGGTTTTGCGAAAGGGCAGGAGTTGGCGATTTTTTTCCTCGCGCAGTTTAGCCGCACTCTGGCGCAACTCCTTGGGGTTGGTTTTCTGCGGAGAAGCCGCAGGTTGAGCCGCAGTCGGTTTGTTGGCCAGCGAGACCTTGCGGGTTGGAGCGTCAGGGTGAACGCCTCTGGTCTTTTCGAGATAGTAGGCAATATTGCCATCGTAAAGCGTGGCTTGACCATATTTTATCTCTAAAACCTTGTTGATGAAGCCGTCAACAAAATAACGATTATGGGAGACCACGATAATCGAACCGTCGTACTGATTCAGGGCTTCCTGCAGAACCTCCTGAGACATCATGTCGAGATGATTGGTCGGTTCGTCCATGATGAGCAGGTTGGCAGGAGTAGCAATCATCTTGGCCAATGCCAGTCTGCTTTTTTCACCTCCGGAAAGAACCTGGACCTGTTTGTCTACATCATTGCCTCTGAACAGAAAAGCGCCCAGAATTGACCGGGTCTGGGTAAGACTCATTTCAACGCCGGTTGTGGCCATGGTCTGAAAAACCGTCAGTTTCGGTGAAAGATCATTGGCCTGATGCTGGCCAAAGTAAGAGATTTTGACATTATAACCAGGTTTAATCAGCCCGCTATCAGGCAGGATCAGCCCGGCCAGCAGTTTAACCAGGGTAGATTTGCCGGCGCCGTTTACCCCGACTACTGCCAGTTTATCGCCCCGTTGTAACTGAAAGCTGAGATTACTGAATACCTGGCGGCCTTCGTAGCTTTTGGTCAGGCCCTCTGCCTCAATCGCCATCCTGCCGCTCGCCGTAGAGGGCGGAAAGCGGAAAGAGATCTGGCGTTCCTGGTCGTCAATCTCGATAAGTTCCAGCTTGTCGAGCTGCCGTAAGCGGCTCTGGGCCTGTTTGGCCTTGGTGGATTTTGAACGAAAACGGTCGACGAAACGCATGGTCTGCTGGATCTGGGACTGCTGATTGGCATAGGCGGCCCGCTGGATTTCCATGCGGATCTCCTTCTCTGTGACATATTTTGAGTAGTTGCCGCGGTAACAGGTCAGGCGGCCAAGGCTCAGTTCCCAGGTGCTGGTCGTGACGTTGTCCAGAAAGGCTCGATCATGCGAGATAATGACCAGGGCTCCTTCGTAGGTTTTCAGGAACTCTTCCAGCCAGGTCAGAGATTCAATGTCCAGATGGTTTGTCGGTTCATCAAGCAGCAGAAAGGCTGGGCGGATCAGCAGGAGCTTGGCGAGCAGCAGGCGGGTTATCCAGCCGCCGCTGAAGGTGTGACAGTCTTTTTGGAAATCAGGCTCGGTAAAGCCCAGACCCTGCAGAACCTTTTCAATAGTCGATTTGATCCGAAAGACATCGGTATGTTCTACCAGATGCTGCAGTTCGCCCTGACGGTTGAGCAGAGTCGTGGATTCGGGTGACGTCGATGAGATGGTTGAAAGTTGACGATTGATAACATCAAGCTCCTGCTGGGCGGCCAGCAGTTCGGCAAAGGCGCTTTCGGCCTCCTGATACAGGGTGCGACCGGCGGCAAAGGCGCTGGTCTCCTGGGGTAGATAGCCGACAGT
>MGTA01000170.1:1432-4428 GCA_001799225.1 Deltaproteobacteria bacterium RIFOXYD12_FULL_50_9 | reverse complement strand
TTTACGCCGACAAGGCCGATACGGTCGTCAGGATTGATCCGGGCCGATACCTGCCGAAAGAGATGTTTGTCGCCGAACTGGATATTGAGGTCGTTTATGGTGATCATTAATATTAACTAAAAATAACTCATAAAGTTTTATTGGAAGAGCTCTTGTTGTCTTGTGATGCGTGTTAATTGATAAAATCAACCCGCAATAGTAACACATTATTCCCTGGGGAACCACCGGATTTCCTGCAAAGGCCAATTCGGAGCATTATTGGTGAGTTGATAGCCCTGAGGTAACAGAAAGATATTCCTTGAGAATTCAGGATTGCAGATTGAGGAGAATACTAAGATCGATTTTGAGAATCAGGTTTTTTAGCCGGGTTGAATTCATCGAGAAACTCTTCGGCCACTTCGAAAGGATCTGAGGAGCGGTAGATTAATAGAGTTTGTAAGTCGGTGTAGCTGTTTAAATTCATGTCAATAAATAGGATTCCTATGCCCTCGTTATCGACCCGGACAACTTTTCCTTTAATCCGGATAACCCGGTTGATGGGTACCTCTTTTTCGGATATTTCAATATCGCAGAAATCGCCGGCCTTCTGTCCCTGGCAGCCATAAACCCAGAGACCCTTCAGGGAAAGATCTCTGGTAGTGCAATGCTCATATATTTGATTGCTGAACAGCAGATGGACATTTACCTGCATCGGGACTCGAATGTTTTGACGAGCGGAATTTTCAGCCATAATTAGTTTTTGTCCTAAATGTAAGAGTTTACTTACTTGTGTAGTTTTCCTGACTTTTTTGAGATGCCAAGTTCCTGAGATACCTGGGTCGCGATCTCTTCGATAGATTTGCCGGCACTGGAGATCATCGGAATAGAATATTTTTTGAAGATGTAATGGGCTTGTTCTATCTCTTCAGCGCAGTTGGCAATACTGGCGTAGCGGCTGCCGGCATAACGCGTTTCCCGAATCATGCTTAGGGTCTCAGGGGTGGTGGTCAGAGCCACTACCCTTTTGATATTATTGGTTATGTTGTCCGGCAAGTGGTACTTGCTAAGATACTCGGCAGTTAAAGGGAAATTGGCTGCCTTTAAGCCCAGTTGGGTCGCCATATATACGCTCACCGGTGTTTTGCCGGCTCGGGAGACGCCGAGCAGAATCAGATCCGCCTCGTCAAACTCATCCACCTTGGTGCCGTCGTCATGACCCAGGCAGTAGTTGATGGCTTCAACCCGTTTTGCCATGGTAATGCTGTCTATGTGTCTGGAGAAACCGGGAACCCGTAGCGCCTTGGCCTCCAGACTGTTTTCAAGTCGTTCTAGAAAGAGCTCAAAAGCATCGAAAAGTTCAACCTCAGGCGTGTCGAAGATCGCCCTGACCTTGGGACTCATCAGCGTACTGAAAATAATTGGCCGTCGGCCCCCCGAGTGTTTAAGGATGTAGTCCAGGGTTTTGCGGGCTTCCTCCTCGGAAAGGATGAAAGGAAATTTCTCTTCATGAAAGCTGATTTCCGGGAACTGGCAGATGAGCGCCTGTCCCAGATTTGTTGCAAGAATGCCGGTGCTGTCCGAGATATAATAGATGTCTTTGGAACTCCACATATATTGCTCCTTGTCCAGGGTGGTGTCGAAAGTGCGGTCGATATGGCAAGTCATTATTAGATTACGTTAGAGTGCTGTTTAAAATCAATCGGATTTATAGCGGATCATTTTTTTTAACTATCTTTGAGAATTCGAGTGTTAACTCGGTCGGCAAGGGGTGTTGGCCGGCAATTATACTGAAGTAGTTGTGGCAAGGCCGGCGATTGGCCGAAAAAATTGCGGTTGATGAAAATCAGGTTTATAGCCGGGCACTGGAAAAGCTGCGAGATAGCGCCGGTCTTTGCCACTGCCGTGGATGGCATAGGCATTGATCCGATTGGGATTGGTCGGCAGGGAGCTGAGGGGCAGGTGGGCGGTTGCCTGCCAGCAGGAACCGGTAATTTGGGTGGCATATGCCATTGGTAGAAGTTTTTTGGTAACGTTACGAATACCTGCCAGCTGTAATACGAGAAAATGACCGTGCGGCCCAAATTCGATTTCAAGATAACGGTCATCGTCGCCGCTTAGAAAAAGTTCAACCACCTCATACTCCCACAATCGATCTGTTGGCCCGGGCAGGGCGGCCGGGGTCTTGTCGCCGTGGAATCTCGCCTGGATAGCAACATGCAATCCTGAGTGGTCAATGCGAAAAGTGATGGCTGCCGTCTCAAGTTCCGGGATCTTTATGCCGTCCCAGGTATAAGCAATTTGTATAAAATAGGCTGGAGGTTGCATATGTTTTATTTATTCAAATGGTTGATGGTTTGAAGAGTGATCTGATTTTTTATAATACTGTAAACAAAGGAAGTTGTATTTGACAACTTTAGTTGTTGCTGAGCTTGTGGTCAGCGTAACCGGTATATCTGTTGCGCTGGTTGCCTGACTGGCGACAATATAAGTTGTATTTTGTTAATAGCAAATAATTATATATAGTTATTTTATTAACTATTGCAAGTGGTTATATTCTTGGTTGCCTGAGGTACAATTTTTGCATCTTCTAAAAGAGAATCATTATCAGATTCAAGTCTGTTAAATGACATAATAAGTGCAAAAATCAACGGGTTGTGCTAAATTATATTAGTTAAAATAATAGAATACCAAGATGCGATTACAGAAAGATGAGATCTTGTGCAGGCCAGAAGCTAGAGATTTACAGGGAAAAACTGCAAAATATTTGGGGGATGACATGAAGGCATCAGGAAGCTTACCGAAAAGTTTGTACCCCTCACTCTTTGTGATAATCATTACAATGCTGTGCATGGCCGGGGTCGCGTCGGGTGCTGTGGTTGCCCAGCAGTTGGAGTCGATCACCAACGGTTCTTGGCTGCCCGACGATGTGGCAGTAGCTTCCGATGGCTCGCTGTATATTGTTGATCCACCCTCTGAGAAGGTTATGATTTATAATGCCAGTAACCAGCAGGTCAGCT
>MGTA01000170.1:504-1416 GCA_001799225.1 Deltaproteobacteria bacterium RIFOXYD12_FULL_50_9 | reverse complement strand
GTGCCGCAACCGGTAGCCGTTGCTGTAGGGATCAATGGTAGTAAATATGTCTCTTCCTATGCTCAGCCGCATGTCAAGATTTATGATGCTTCCAATGTTTTCAAAGGTGGCCTGCTCGGTGGGCGCTATAATGAGTTTCTGTTTCCGAGAAACATTACGGTTGATGTGGCAACCGGCAATGTCTATGTAGTCGACCAAGATTTGGTTAATAATGGTATAAGCGACAGTATCAAGGTCTACACGGCGGCCGGAGTTTGGGTAAAGACGATCAGTGATAACGGTAAAGAGCCCATTGATGCTGCGATCTATGGGAACGAGTTATATGTGCTGGACCAACCCCTTGTTTCTGATGGTAGTGGAGGTTACAACCGGGGAGCCCGAGTAGCTGTTTTTGACAAGACGTCCGGCGCCTATAAAAGATCATTCGGGGTTTACGGGTGGGGGCTTGGGCAACTGAATACCCCGAGAGGGATCACTGTTGACAGTCAGGGCGTTTTCTATATCTCTGATGCGGTGCACCAGGTTATCCAGTGTTTTTCATCTACCGGCACCTATCTTGGCGCGATTCAGAATACCAATGCCGGAGAGTCAATGACAATGCCACAGGGGTTGACTGTTTCGGCCGCCGGCAAATTGTATGTGACTACTACATATACATCTGATCCGCCCGGCCTCAAGGTTTTCAGCGTCAACCAGCCGTTTACTGCCGGGGTGGATCTGCGGGTGTCTCCGGCCTCGCTTGCCTTTGGATCGGTAAATGTCGGCAGCAGTTCCGCTAGCTATAAAGTCACAGTTACCAGCAATGGCACCGATAATCTGATTCTGGGTAAAGTCCAGCTCGCCGGAACCAATAAAGGTTGTTTCAGGATTACTTCGAACGGCTGCTCCTTTCAGAGCTTGGCCGGAGGTGCG
>MGTA01000170.1:196-487 GCA_001799225.1 Deltaproteobacteria bacterium RIFOXYD12_FULL_50_9 | reverse complement strand
CTCCGGCCATAACCGCGACGCCTGCCACTTTGGATTTCGGTTTTGTCAACCTGGCTGAGGTGTCTGCGGTAAAGACGGTTACAATTCAGAACGTCGGCAGTACGGCGTTGGCCATTACCGGAGTTGCGACAAGCGGTTTTTACAGCAATGAATTCAAAGTGACTGCCGATGGTTGTACCGGCAAGAGCGTGGCGCCTGCCGGCAATTGTACTGTCGGGATGACTTTTATGCCGATTGCCGAGGGCAGCAGAACCGCCAATCTGACTATTCAGTCCAATGACCCTGTCAAAC
>MGTA01000170.1:0-131 GCA_001799225.1 Deltaproteobacteria bacterium RIFOXYD12_FULL_50_9 | reverse complement strand
TCGATTGATTTTGGGGTGATTCCGGTTGGAACAATGTCTGCAAGTCAAACAGTTGGCATTACCAATCAGGGAACTGTCAAACTCTACGTCGGCAAGATTGCAGTGCAAGGCGTTAACCCGGCCGATTTCTT
>MGTA01000169.1:1757-6480 GCA_001799225.1 Deltaproteobacteria bacterium RIFOXYD12_FULL_50_9 | reverse complement strand
GTTGGAAAAACTTCTGGCAAAGCTTGCCGAAACGCTTCCCAGCTATCGGCTGCCGACTGCGGTTCATTCCCATGTGCGCCATTACATGCCGGTACGGGCGGGGACCAAGGACAAAAATACTCTGATTTTTGACGCCTTTGCTCGGGTCTCATCAGAGGATGAACTGATTGTCTGTTGGCACGATGTTGATTTTGAAACATCGGAGGGTCAATTGCTTGATGAACTATTGACAGGATTGTCCTACCTGGGGCGGGCCGAGAGTTGGGCTGAGGCGAGGCGACTTGAAGGGAGGTGCGATGAATTCGACTGTGTGCCGGGTGATATCGCGTTTGATGTTACAACAGGCGAGATCGGTGAGATCGTGCCGCTCTTCTGCCCGCTTCCCCAATCTGGCTATTCGAGTATGCGCGAACAATGGCAGCAGGGAACTGCGGTGAAATCCGGCAAGGCAAAGGGGAAAAAGAGTGGTCCTGTGCTGCCCGAATCATGGCTCGCCGCCGTGAGTCTGGAAACGAACGAACTGCAAGCTGCGGGCTGCAGTCAGCCACCGGCAGCGCGCCGGGTCTTTTACCGGCGACCTGCCAACTGCCTGAAACCCACAGCCTCGACAATTAACCGTCGCGCCCCGCATTCCCCGTCGCCGGTCACAACTATCCGTTTCGCCCTTTACGGCAAGCCGCTGCCTCGCATGGAAGATTCCGTCAAAATTGGGGAACTGGCACGCATTGCCTTGATGTATCAGACCGAAAAGCACCTTGGTCAAGTTCCAACCCTTCTATCGGGGCATGACCTGCCCGAGGGCAATCGACACAATCACGCCTTTTTCCTTCCGGAAGGTAATGAGCAAGGTCGTATTGATCATCTGTTGATTCATGCACCCGGTGGTTTTGATGGCGATCATTTGCGGGCCATGCAAAAACTCAATCGGCTCTTTACCCGTGATGGTAACGAGTGGCAAGTCATGTATGAAGGTGCAGGCGAGATCGACACATTTTCCGAAGTTTGTCATTATGCTAGAAGTAGTCGTACTTGGCGATCCGTCACCCCCTACCTGCGGCCTTGGCATATCAAGAAAAACTTTGGAGTGGTAGAACAAATTCGTCGGGAATGCCGCCTGCGCGGGTGTCTGGAACCTGAAGAAGTGAAACTTATCCCTGAGATTATGGTAGGTTCAACGCCCAGAAGAGCAATCCAGTTTCATCGTTTTCGTAGTAAACGAGGGCTGATTCAGCCGGACACGAGCGGCAACATGGTTGAGATTATTTTTTCTGAATCACAAGTTGGTCCACTCGCCTTTGGTTTCGGCTGTCACTATGGCCTCGGCCTGTTCGCCGCCTTTTATGATTGATTGCATTGCTGATCAACGATGTCGGGATACAGCAAATGGCTTCTAATGCGATCTATGAGAGGCAAACTCAAGGGGCCGGTACTCGCCGGCATCGGTAGGCATTACGGCCTTGGGATATTCGCAAAACCGGAATAGAAAAGGTGAATAACACATGCTGACCATTTCTAGGGAAGTTATCGTCAAGATTGGCAAGCATGCCTGGGCTGTCTATCCCCTTGAGGCATTCGGGTATCTGCTCGGCACGATGATGGACATGAGGGTTTATGCCGTTCTGCCATACAGCAAGACCAGCCAATGGGACGAATACGCGGATCGCTGGCTTGGGATTGAGGAACACCTTGATCAGGCTAGGGCTGTTGGTTCGACCTTTGACTTGGAAGTAGTCGGCTTTTATACATCTACCGAGACCGGTGCTGCCGGGTATCCGATCCCCACCGCCATCATGAACGCTCAGCGGATCGTCCTCATATATGGATGCCTATGTTGCCCGAGCTGTTCCGGAATCGCAATCAGGCACCACGACCGTTGGTTAAGGCGCGGGGAGGGGTTTACTGTCAGTCCCGGCAAGCGGATCAGTAGTGGCATGAACCAGAAGAGGGTCCTTAAAGAATGGCGTAAGGTGCATGGACCAATCGATTACTCGAATGGGTGGGTCCCAGGAGTTACTGCTCGCAGAATATAGGTTGTGTTAACAGCTCCACCATGTACTGCAACATCTTCGGCCGGATTGATTACTGTTTTTCCTTTAAGGAGGCTCAATGGATACGGTTACTATTACCATTCCGCCCCATTACTCAGTGGTAGCCGAGGAGTGCCAGCGGCTGAATACCCGCATCCAATCATTTTTGACCTGCCGGCCGCAATCCCGTCTGCCGGCATGGGATTATGCCGAATTGATGGCCGAATTCAACAAGCGGGTGCCGCCCGCGTTCGAAAAAATGGTTACGGCCCTGCAAATGCTGGGATCGGAAGTGCTGGCGCCAGGCATGATGCCATCCGAAGCGGAAGTTGATAAGGCGTTAATTGAACTTGGCCAGCCGATTGACACCCTTCTTCAATTTTATGACAATCTTTGGCAGCGTCATTTTCCAGCTCATCTGAACCATGGTCAGCACCTGCTTTCGGCAATTATCGAAAAACCATTGCGGGATATTCAGGGCTTGTTTGTTCAAGTTGCGGCCATCCTGTCCGATCCCGAGGCATCTGTGAAAAAGTACGGCGGCGCGGTTATTCCGATAACTTTGGAGCTTAGAGGTGAAGAGGAGTGCCGGGCTTTTACCGATTGGGCGGACGGCGTGGTGCGTACGGAACTGGTAAGGCGGACCGCATCCTATTTGTCAGCCCTGATGAACGTGGCGGCAGGATTCTTTCTTGGCTTGTTGCTGCTCGGACTTGGTCGTGATGATTAGGCTGATGGGAGGGTGTTTGAGCAATATCCTTACCACAGGGTGCTGACAGCATATCGGGGAATGGTCTGATCTTTGGTAAGAACCGGAATCCCTTTTTTGAGCGCTTCGGCAACCAGGATCCGGTCAAACGGGTCCCGGTGGATGAGAGGCAGGGTTGCGGCAGTGATGGCGGTGTCAAAACCGATGGGGACAGGCGTAATTCCCATAACTTGCATGGCGCTGGGAACGAAGGATGCCGGGGGCTCCTGCAGGGTAATTCGTCCGAGTTTCCAGAGCAGAGCTATCTCCCAGCCGCTGGCCGCGCTCATCAGGAGTTCGCTTTCCCCGTCCGCGACAATTTCCCGGACAGTGGAGGAAAGTTTTTCGGGCGACGCCGCCAGCCAGAGGAAGACATGAGTATCAATGAGATAGGTCATGACGGTCCTTCTCCGTTGGGCCAGAACTCTTTAATTACCGCGTCCGGCAGCGGTTCCAGGAGGTCGCCATGCATGACCACAGTGTTCCTGTACTGGCCGAGCAGGCGTTGGCCGCCTTTCTCCTCAAAAGGAACAAGTCGCGCTACCGGCCGCCCGGCGTTGGTGATTATGACTTCCTCGCCGTTCAGAACAGCGGGGATAAGTTTGGACAAATTGGTTTTTGCTTCGTGGATGCCGACTCGCATACATCACCTCGTTATGGTTGAAGGTTAGTTTAATTGTAAACTAGCGAAAGTCGGATTGAAACAATTATTTATCCGGAAAAAGTCCAACCAGGAATAACCATCGAGGTAATAACCTTTGAAAATAAGGACAACGCAATGGTCGAAACCGACAGCCCTTTGATCCAAGCCCGGATGGTGAATGAATTCGTTTACTGCCCGAGGCTTGCCTATCTTGAATGGGTGCAGGCCGAGTTTACCCACAATGAGTTCACTGTGGATGGCGGCATCAAACACAAGCGGGTGGACAAGCCGGGCGGCGACCTACCTGCGGAACCGGTTGCCGACGAAAAGATCCATGCCCGGTCGGTGTGGCTCACCTCGGAGCGGCTTGGCCTGACCGCCAAGATTGACCTGGTGGAGGGCGAGGGTAAGCTGGTTACGCCGGTCGATTATAAGCGTGGCAAGCGGCCGCATATCGAGGGCGGGGTTTACGAGCCCGAGCGAGTGCAGCTCTGTGCCCAGGGGCTGCTGCTCCGGGAGCACGGGTTTGCCTGTGACGAGGGGATCATCTGGTTTTCCGCCTCCAAAGAAAGGGTGCGGGTAGCCCTTGACCCGGAACTTGAAGTCATGACCATGGCGGCCGTGGCTGGTTTGCGTGCTTTGGTGGCGGCGGGTAGCAGCATACCGGAGCCGCTCGCCGACAGCCCTAAGTGTCCGCGCTGTTCGCTGATCGGTATCTGCCTGCCGGATGAGGTGCGGTTCCTGGCGGGCGTTGGTATAGAGCCCCGGCCTTTGGCCCCGGCGCTGGAAACCGGCCTGCCGCTTTATGTTCAGTCGCCCAGAGCCTGGATCCGGAAGGACGGCGAGGTCCTGGTTATCGAGGAAGATAAGAAAAAAGTGGGGGCGGTGCGCTTGGGCGAGACCTCGCAGGTGGTAGTGTTCGGCAGCACAGGGATTTCGACTCCGGCTCTGCACGAGTGTATGCGCCGGGAGATCCCGGTCACTTTCATGAGTTACGGTGGTTGGTTTGTCGGTCATACGATCGGTACGGGCCACAAGAACGTCGAGACCCGCACCAATCAGTACCGGGCGAGTTTTGATGAGGGGCAATGCATTAAGCTGGCGCGCGGCCTGATCGCCGCCAAGATCGCCAATTGCCGGACTCTGCTCCGTCGTAATTGGCGAGACCCGGAAAGGGAGGAGGGCGGGGCGCCGGCTGATTTGCTCCGCTCCCTTCAGGAAGACATCGGCAGAGCAACGCGGGTCGGTCGGTTGGATACGCTTCTGGGGGTGGAGGGCGCGGCCGCGGCCCGGTATTTCGGGAAC
>MGTA01000169.1:1141-1668 GCA_001799225.1 Deltaproteobacteria bacterium RIFOXYD12_FULL_50_9 | reverse complement strand
CGAACGGTTGCTGAAAATGTCCGGTGACGGCCTGAATTTTGACTTCAGCGGCCGTAACCGCAGGCCGCCTAAGGATCCGGTCAATGCCCTGCTGTCGTTTGCCTACGCCATGTTGACCCGCGAGTGGACCGTGACCCTGGCGGCGGTCGGCCTTGACCCGTACCGTGGTTTTTATCACCAGATGCGGTTTGGCCGACCGGCCCTGGCCCTCGACCTGATGGAGCCGTTTCGGCCTCTGGTCGCCGATTCGACGGTAATCACCGCCATCAACAACGGCGAGGTCAAGCCCGAGGATTTCATCGTGACGGTGGCGGGCTGCAATTTGAAGGAAGCCGGCCGTCGGCGCTTTATCGCCTGTTTCGAGCGGAGGCTTGGCCAGGAGGTGACTCACCCGATATTTAAATACCGGATCAGCTACCGTCGGCTCTTTGAGGTCCAGGCCCGGCTTTTGATTCGGCACCTGGCCGGCGAGATCCCCAGGTATCCGCAGTTTATTACCAGATAAACGGTTTCCGGGCATAGGGGCA
>MGTA01000169.1:787-1003 GCA_001799225.1 Deltaproteobacteria bacterium RIFOXYD12_FULL_50_9 | reverse complement strand
TGCCCTCTCAAGGAATGCCCTTTTATAAATGGTAGGAATTGTGTCGGCGGGTTGAATACTTGAACTTTTAACGCTGGATCGGAATATTATGGAGCATCTCTACCTTGTCTGTTACGATATCCGGGATGACCGCCGCTGGCGTCGTTTATACAAGACTATGAAAGGCTACGGCGAGTGGTTGCAGCTCTCGGTGTTTCAATGCCGGCTTAATAAGGT
>MGTA01000169.1:0-688 GCA_001799225.1 Deltaproteobacteria bacterium RIFOXYD12_FULL_50_9 | reverse complement strand
CACCGGTCCGGGAGTCGGTCATTGTCTGATTTTTTTGCCGAAGGCCGGCGAGCGGTCCGGTGGCGACAAAAAAGCTGGTAGTGCTCGGTATGAAATATTGTTTAATAATTCCAGAGAATTGTCATGTTAATGGCAGACTGTTCCGAGATGTCGGTTGGTCTTGTGAAGGATGAAAAGCGAAAGCGCTCGAAATCCACGCCGCTTTCGGGTATACATTACGGGTATGCGAGCGGACCGTTTTCCGGGGCGAATTCGCCCCGGCCTCATTGAAGCCCAAGATCCACATCGCCATCAAGGATCTGGGACTATGTTTTCCGGGGCGAATTCGCCCCGGCCTCATTGAAGCATCTCCCAGCATGTCGGCGTATTCATCGCGTTGATCGTTGTTTTCCGGGGCGAATTCGCCCCGGCCTCATTGAAGCTTCAGAGGCATACCACTGGTCGGCCGCGGCTTTATCGTTTTCCGGGGCGAATTCGCCCCGGCCTCATTGAAGCCAGGCAATACCGGCCCAGTTAGCTGATGACGGTAAAGTTTTCCGGGGCGAATTCGCCCCGGCCTCATTGAAGCTGATAAAAATTGCAGAACAAAACCCGTATACCGGGAGTTTTCCGGGGCGAATTCGCCCCGGCCTCATTGAAGCCTGATGGTCGGCAACCTCTTCCATCCGAAGTCAGTGGTTTTCCGGGG
>MGTA01000168.1:4874-5572 GCA_001799225.1 Deltaproteobacteria bacterium RIFOXYD12_FULL_50_9 | reverse complement strand
TAACCGATCTGCCCCAAGAGGTTGCCACCGTACCTCTACCCGACCCCTCTGTTGAAGGCGACTGGCTGCAACTGCTCGACGGCATCACCCATGTTATCCATCTGGATGAGTTTGCTGCCGGCGACCGCAAATCAACCGGGTTCGAAGTTATAATGCCGGACAGTGGTGTCACCGGAAGATTGGCCCTTGCCGCGACAGCCAAGGGGGTAAAACGTTTTCTCTATCTGAGTTCGGTGCAGGCCATGACCGACCACACCTTGCCGGGCAAGCCTCTGGCCTGGCGAACCATATACCAGCCGGCCAATGCCTATGGCCGGATGAAGCTGGAATCGGAACGCCTGATCGCCCGGCAGTGCGCCCAAGCCGGGGTGGAGTGGCAGATCATCAGGGTGCCGGATGTTTACGGACCGGATATTGATTCGCCGCTTCTGGACCTGGTTCAACTGGTAAAAAATCGGCGGCTGATTGCTATCGGTTTTAGCGTTAACCAGATGGCGTTTATCCATATCGACAACCTGGCCCAACTGATTGCTCTGGCTGTCATGCATCCGCGGGGCGGCAACGAAGCGCTGCTGGCCAGCGATGGGAAAAATGTCAGCACGCCGGAGTTGCTTCGTTATATCGCCCATGCCCTCGACCGCTGGCTGGTCCTCCTGCCCTTGCCGCACATCCTGCTGCGATTTTTCTCCAAAGACCGG
>MGTA01000168.1:4055-4865 GCA_001799225.1 Deltaproteobacteria bacterium RIFOXYD12_FULL_50_9 | reverse complement strand
GGATCAAGGACCTGGTCCGTTCCGTTGTCGACAGTTAAAAAATATAAAAAACCTATTTTTCTCGAACTATTCTGCATTATTTTTGTCAAATGGAGAATAGTTGAGTACTATTTTTTACTAACTCATTGATCAAAAATAGGCCCTTTGATTTTGGCATTGGGGAAATTAGTTTATCGTCTTATGGAGGTTTGGGAGAGTCATGAGCAAGAGGAATATAGCGTTTGTCGTACTGTTTATTACTATCGGCATGATCATCGGTCTTGGCATTTCATCTAAAATCAGCCTGCAGGCAATCAGCTACGGACAAGATGTCAAGATATCGAAAGAGGCGAGCGATATCCTTGCCCGGACCAATCAAGCGATGGCGGAAGTGGTTGCGGCGGTGAAGCCCTCGGTCGTCAACATCTCATCAAGCCGGACCATCAAGTCGCAGGTCCTCCAAAACCCATTTTTCAACGACCCGTTTTTCAGAGATTTTTTCGGCCGTGAATTCAGTCAAGCCGAGCGCCCCAGAGAACGTAAGGAGTCTGGTATGGGATCCGGGGTCATCGTCGACAAAAACGGCTACATACTGACCAACAACCATGTGATTGAAGGCGCCGACGAGATCAAGGTTAAACTCTCTGACAAACGCGAGTTCAAAGGCAAGGTCATCGGCACTGATCCCAAGACCGATATCGCGGTGATCAAGATTGAGGCGAGTAATCTGCCGGTGCTGGTGCTCGGCGACTCGGCAAAACAGAAGGTCGGCGATACGGTTATTGCCATCGGCAATCCCTTTGGCCTGAACCAGACCGTCACCTCAGGGAT
>MGTA01000168.1:3713-4030 GCA_001799225.1 Deltaproteobacteria bacterium RIFOXYD12_FULL_50_9 | reverse complement strand
GTCGGCATCGCCGACTATGAGGACTTTATTCAAACCGATGCCGCCATCAATCCCGGCAACTCAGGCGGTGCCCTGGTCAATGTGCAGGGCGAACTGGTCGGCATCAATACGGCAATATTCAGCACCTCAGGCGGCTACCAGGGTATCGGCTTTGCTATTCCGAGCAATATGGCCGGAAAAGTTATGGATACACTGATCAAAAAAGGCAAGATCATCAGGGGCTGGCTTGGTGTTTCCATCCAACCGGTGACCCCCGAACTGGCCAAACAGTTCGGACTCAAGGATGATAAGGGCGCCCTGGTGGGAGACGTTATCGA
>MGTA01000168.1:0-3685 GCA_001799225.1 Deltaproteobacteria bacterium RIFOXYD12_FULL_50_9 | reverse complement strand
CAGAGGGGTGATGTCATTACCGCCTATGACGGCAAGGAGATCGACGATCCTTCCACCCTGCGGACCATGGTGGCCGGCACAGCCCCGGGCAGAGAGGTCTCAACCCAGGTACTCCGGGAAGGCAAACCGATTACTGTCAAGATCACCATTGCCGAACTGACTTCTGAAGCAGCTAAACAATCAGGCGACTTCGATAACAACCTGAAGGGGGTCCATGTCCAGGATATCACGCCGGAGATCAAAAAAAGCCTCAACCTCCCGAAGCGCATTTTTGGCGTCGTCATTACCGATATTGATGCCGACAGCCCACCGGATGGCGTGCTGACCCGCGGGGATATCATCATGGAGATCAACCGCAAGCCCTTGAACAATACAAAGGAGTACACAGCTGCCGTTTCGAAGATCAAAGCTGAGCAGGCCATCCTGCTTCTGATCTATCGGAATGGCTCAACAATCTATATCTCGCTGTCAGACAAATAATGCGGGGTCGAATATTTACATGGACTGATTGGGTTATGAGTCGCTGACTCATAACCCAATCTAATAAAACCGGATATGCGGACAATCTTCCTTACAGCCTTTCTGTTGGCCTTGAGCAATATCTTCATGACGGTTGCCTGGTACGGTCACCTGAAGAATCTTTCCAGCAAACCGTGGATCGTGGCGGCCCTGATCAGCTGGGGAATAGCCCTCTGTGAATATCTGATCCAGGTGCCGGCCAACCGCATCGGTTATAAGGTGATGAACCTCGGCCAGCTCAAGATCCTCCAGGAGGTTATAACCCTGCTGATCTTTGTGCCATTTTCGATCTTCTTCATGCGTGAACAGATCCGCCTCGACTATCTATGGGCCGGTCTCTGTATTCTCGGGGCACTGTTTTTCATCTTCCGCCAAAGGATGTTCGGCGCCTGAGCAGGCCGCCAGGGTTTTCTCTACTACCGTTGCCTTAAGCAATATGGCATGGTCTGCCAGTTCCAATTGGGCCTTACTCTGCTTTTTCTCTTGCAACTTTTCACAAAACAGCCGAACACGATCAGAATCGGCGGCTGGCACCGGATATTTGTCGCAAAAATCAAAGTTGCCAATGGCTTCAATTGGCTTTTTTCTGCCATTCCATACCTTGACACCATTAAACGATTGGTCTAATATACCAATTATGAAATCAAAGTTACTTGTTCACAGGAAAGAACGTAACGAAACCGGCCACATCACGGAGTTGAAAGCTTGGATAGTGCCCGCAACCGAGCACACCCCGCACGGGCTTAAATACTCCGTGGTCTACATTGTAAATGGTGTCAGAGTGATAGGATATGACAACGAACGTGGAAAAAGCGACCATCGGCACTTCGCAGGTATTGAAAAGCCATATGCCTTTATCAGCATGGCGCAACTTGTAACAGACTTCAATGCCGATGTCACCCGCTACCTCGAAGGAGACGACAATGAAAACGACCTTTAAAACCATCACCATCAAATCACATGAACAGACAATGGATGAATTTGCAGCAATCTGTGATACCGCAATTAGAGGAGAAAAAGTCAACCAGGAAGAGCCGCAATACAGCTTCACCAGCTTTGAGGCATTCCGCAAGGCCTTGACCCCACAGCGTTTTGCCCTGCTTAGAGTCATTCGTGAAAAGCGGCCCGAATCCATCAAAGAGTTGGCCGCGATCACGCACCGCGATATGAAAAACATATCTGAAGATGTAAAAATTCTTCTGGATATGGATCTCATTGAAATGGAAAAACATGGCAAAAACAAAGCCCCGAGATTGCACTACGATGGGTTCAGGCTTGAGGTCGCAGTTTAAAATCACAATGTTGGAAAATTAACCTCAAAGGGGCGCGTCTCAATTTCAGTCGATATTGGAGTTGACACACGCCCTTTGTTCTTGCCAACAGAGAAAAGGTTCAACCAAGCGCAGCAGCGGTGAACCCGCTGTGCTCTCAGCCGTTGATATGCTGGAATTTCATTTGAATCAGGCACTAAAACCAGGGAAACCGGGTCGTCCTCGAAAGAAAACTGGGGACATAATGTCCCTAGTTCTTCACAGGTTCTTCAAGATTAAAAAACAGCTAAAGGGAGATTTAAGTTTCAGCAAGGCAGCTTGTGCCAAACCGTTATTCAAGTGAAAGCACTAATCGCTTACCAAGAGCTGCCGCTATCTTATCCAGTTGACGAAGTGACGGCCAATGTTTCGGGTCCTCCAAGCGGGATACCGCAGGCCATGAAGTGCCGAGCGTTCGTGCCAAGTCGGAGAACTTTCTATCTCCCCGGTTTAACTTGACAAGCAGAGCCGCCTGAATGTTGACATCCGGCGCAATCATATGCACATTACCCCCGGATTCGGAGTGCGGAAGAGGGATAATCTCGTTATCTTCCATCCTTGATTTCAAAGTTAGGTCCAATACTTCTATGGCGTTGTAATTAGCTTCTTCAATGGTATCCCCTTCACTGATGGCTTCAGGGAAGTCAGAGAAGGTAATAGTGTATCCGCCTTCGTCGGCAGGATCAAATATGGCCGGATATTCGATTTTCATTTTAGTTTTACCCCCGATTGTTTCTCTATGGAAAGCAAGGTCTTGATTTTAACGTCTTGCGTTCCGTGAACCGGCACAGTGACCTTAATGCCATCTTTGATCATCTGATGATGGCTGCCGTTGATGGATTTGATTTCCCATCCCAAGGCTTTGAGCTTTTTTATGATTTCTTTGCCATTCATTCTTATATTGATATATCATATTAGGTAATATTGCAAAAATTTATTGAATAAATAAGTGATGGCGCGGGGAAAAAGCAGGTTACAACCATCGGCAAGACCCGCCGAGGGTGGGTCAGCCCCAGCCCCGTTGAACGTAAAATAAAAGTTAGAGAGCAATCCCAAATGGGCAAAAAAGACAAAGATTCCGTCCTTGATGACTACGAAAAATTAAAATTGAAATCACTCGTGACAAAGTGAATGAGATTTTTCGTAGCCATCCGAAGGACTATGTTGCAAAAATGGAAGAGCTTGGCTTCGAGCACTTTGAAGACGATGATGATTGTGAAGAAATAGAAGAAAGAAATGCTCAGCCAGAAAATCAACGACAAAGAAATCTCGTCGCCTATTTCGAAGGTAAAAAGAAATTATCAAAAAAGATATTTCAAAGTTACTCCGAGGAAAAAACTGCAGATAATCCGAACTATCCATTGATTAGGAAATACTATAAAGAAGCCAACAAAAACCTTAAATCCCTCCTTCTTTATGGCTTGGACAATTATCCCGGTAGAATTGACCTACTTTCTGATTTGGCATTCTTCCATGAGTTCGAAAACAATCTCAATATTCTAATCACTTATTACACCCAAGCATGTATCTACCAAGAGAACCTTGAGACATTTACAGAATTAGCCAAAGATTTCTATTATTCCACAAATCCTGATGGTTATGAGGCATATTATGCCCTTCGGGAGTTGTTTGAACTAGAGACAGACAAAAGAAACATTATTGATTTCCTGATAGCAGAAGATGAAGAGGCAGAGAGAAAAGCTTCTCAGCCAATTGAATTTTAAACAAAAATCGTCCAACCGGGTAACTGGAATTTCATTTGAATCAGGCGCTAAAACCAATAAAACCGGGGAGTGTCCCGGCAGCGGATGTTCGGGGCCTGAGATAAATCTGGGCAGCCACAGGGGGCTGCCCCT
>MGTA01000167.1:65011-75086 GCA_001799225.1 Deltaproteobacteria bacterium RIFOXYD12_FULL_50_9 | reverse complement strand
AACCGTTTCTACCGGATAACCAGGACCTTTCTTAAAGTATGCAGGATTTTCTGCCATTACCGCCTGCCACAGCCCTTGGGTTACCTCAAATTTACCCATCAAGAATCCATCCAGGCAGACCTCGTGCACCGGCTTCTCATCTTTATCCCCATCGCCAAAGGTATCCCCCATCTGGAAACAACCACCCGGCACCCTGCTCATCAAAATATTGGCAAGATACGGGTTCCCCTGCCGCTTAATTTCTTCGGCCTTCTTCTTCGCCGACTTGACCTTAGCGTACAAGGCCACCATTTCCGGGTAATCATCCGCAGTCTCCTGGGCCAACTCGAAATACTTCTCTATCGCCGCATATGCCTCAGTGGACTTACCAAGCTCGACATACGCCCTGGCCAGCATCCCTTCAATCCGTGGATTCGTCTGACCCAACATTTCCCTGGCCGCCAGGGCATGCTCCACTGCCCCGGCAAAATCCTGCTTGTTGTACAAATCTTTTGCCAACACAAACTCAGACTTAGCCTCCACATCCTTCGGCACCGCCCCTGCCTCCATGGCCGTAATACCCAACACCACCGCCACGAACATCGCCATAACAACCATCCTGCCCCTTATCCCCATCCCCCTGGCCCTCCATCTTTTCTTCTTTATTGATTTGAATCCCAAATTTTAAAATCACAAATAGCTTCGGCTATGCTCAATGGAGAAGCCTCTTATTCTGATAAAATTTTTCACAGAAACGCCCGATAATCCACGTTCAACACCTTGGCCAACATCTTGGCCAATTCCTTACCGATAACCCGCTTACCGTTCTCCATCTCGGAGATATGGCGCTGGGGGATGCCGGTCTGTTCGGCCAGTTGCCGCTGCGTGAGATTTTCGCGATGCCGATAGGCGCGGATGGCCACCTGCTGCTCTTTACCGAGGTATTCCGGGAACACTTCGGCAACGCTATAGGTCCGCTCATCCTCAGACTCGACAGATTGGGCATATTCTTTTATTCTTGGCGCGTTACTTCGATGGACACGTAAACGGATCGTTACCATTTCCTCTTCAGTAGGGCGCTTTTTCATGGCTACCGGCATAAATGACCTCCACAAATCTTATTCTACCTTTATTCTCTTTCCAGACCGCCACGTAGGTGGGCTTTCCTTTTCTAAGGTGGCAATGGTGTACGCCATCGGACAACTTGGAGTAATTAGGCCAGTCGCCACGGACAGGACCGGCCGCCTCAATTTCGCGGACAAGCTGAAACAAAATCTCTCGTGCTTTGGCGGGAAGCTTGTCTTTCTGCTTGCGAGCTCTACCTGTAAACTCAACTGTCCATGTCATGACTATATACCAATTATTAGTATCAAGCAATGGGGGTTACCCATTTTAGCCAAGTTGAGATTTAGGCAGCAAGCTCATGTCAATTCAATTCAGCGCCTAACCAATCACGGTTCTACATTATCTCTAACTTGACAACAAATAATTTTCAGGAATAATCGACTGGCCGAAAATGTCAAGCCCAAAACCAGGGAAGATGTTTTCTGAATAGCCTTTTCATGCGGAGCCCCGGAGGGGCTTTTGGATATTAGCCGGGGGGAGCCGCAACGCGGCACCCCCCGGAACCAACAGCACGCCAATAACCTTCTCCCATCAATGCACCGAACATGATATGCACGGATCGTACGCCCTCACCAACATTGAGGCCAGCAATTCGATCTCACGGTCGGTCTTGCCCTCACCGGCGCACTGCCGGGCCAGGGCATTCAAATCGTAGTGGATATTGGCGTTGTTCTGAGTAGTGGGAATTACGCAATCGGCCTTTCTGATCCGCCCCTCTTCATCAAAGTCGTAACAGTGGTAGAGGATACCGCGCGGCACCTCTACAGCAGCTACGCCAATTCCGGCCTTGACCGCAACCGGCTGCCGAGGTTCCAGCATGGCTGCCCCCAGCAGCTCATCGATAAGCGCCAGAGAATCCTCAACCACTTGCACACACTCTACCAACTGGGCGATGTTGTTCATGTATGGATTGTGGCAGACCGGCTTGAGGCCGAACTGATCGGCAACTTGCCGGGCCAGCGGGGCTAGCAGATGGTGGTTGTTGTTGATCCGGGCGAGCGCCCCGACCGCCATTGATTGCCGCGACACCCGACACCACTTGGAAGTTGAAATTTCAACGCAGTACTCGTTGGTCATCTTCTTATACTCGTGCTCAGGCAGGTCCAAGCCATCCGTGGACAACAAATTACCACCGATGAACGGGTATGAGTCCGTACCTTTCAAAGAGACGAATTCCGTTTCCCTGACAAAATCAGGGATAGCAAAGGTAGTGAAAAGTGCTGCGGTTTGTTTGAGATCTTCTACAGAAGCCAGCAATCGCTGTTTCAACTTCTCTAACTGCTCCTTCTCAGGCAGCATGGTGAATCCGCCAACAACTGTGCGCGTGGGGTGCAAACGCCGACCGCCGATGATATCGCAGGCATCATTGGCCAACAGTTTCAAACGAACGGCCCGTTGTACCACCTCGGGATGCGAAGTGATCAACGGCAGCACACTGCCGAGGCTGACAAAGTCAGGAGCTGCCAAAAAATAGAGATGCAGGACATGACTCTGCAGGGTCTCCATGTGTTTGAGCAGCAGACGCAAGGTGTTTGTCTGGCGAGTCGGCACCATACCAAAAACGTTTTCTACGGCCCGAATACTTGCCAGTGTATGGCCGATGGAGCAGATACCGCAGATCCGACCGCTGATATAGGGGGCGTTATCCCATTTTTTACCTACCAGCATGGCCTCGAAAAAGCGCGGAGTTTCAACAACCTCCCAGCTTGCCTCTTCAAGTTTGCCGTCCTTGATCCTGATATTGATATTGCCGTGGCCTTCGACTCGGGTCAGATGTTTGACCGAGATATTGCATGAAAGTTTCATCGTGAGTTCTCCATCCGGTTTTCTATCAACCCTTCTTGCGTATTTCCTCGACATGGGCGGCAAAACCACCAAAACATTCGAGCCGGTCAAGCAGTGTTTCGGTCGAGAAACCATGCTCGGCCATGATTCTAGCCATCTGCGGAATGTTAGCGGCATCCGCCGGCCCCCTGCACCCCCAGCATCCCATGCGATTGCTCGGACACCAGGCATCACACCCGGCCCTGGTGACCGGACCGAGGCACGGTTCGCCCAGGTCAAACAGGCAGATGTTTTCGTTGGCCTTGCACTCCATACACACCGGATATTTAGGGTGATTGATGGCCTTGCCGAGCAGCAGATCCGTAACAATCCTCTCAACCTCTTCCTTCTTCACCGGGCAGCCGTAAATCATGAGGTCAACCTTGACCACATCGCTTATCGGTCTGGCTAATTGGGTATCGACATGAAAATCGCCATACACCTCCCGTTTCACCCACTCCTGATCGCTGAAACGGTTCTTAAGCTGATTGACGCCACCGAAACAGGCACAAGAGCCAAAGGCAACCATAACCTTGGCTTTTTTGCGGATCTCAGCAAGCTGCAATTCCTGATCAGCTCTGGTAACGCTGCCTTCGACAAAGGCGACCGCATAATCGTCGCCGGCCTCAGTCATCCCTTCTCGGAAGCGCACCACCTCGACCAGCGAGAGGAAATCGAGCAGGGTTGCCTCGTTGTTCAGAAGTTGCAACTGGCAACCCTCGCAGGAAGAGAGCTCAAAAAAAGCCACACGCGGTCGGGCAAGCTCCACCCCAAGATATGTCAAATTGGCAGGCATCAGATGGCCTCCTTAAGATTCATCACCGTCCAGTAATCAAACACCGGGCCTTCCAGGCAGGTGTAAGTTGAACCAATATTGCAGCGGCAGCACTTGCCGCGGCCACAGTGCATACGGCGTTCAAGCGAGACAAACATCTTCTGCATGGGCAGTCCGGCTTCAGTAAGCATCTTGCAGACATACTTGAACATCACAGGCGGACCGCAAACAATGGCAAAGGTGTTGCTGGCCAAGGTTTCAGCATTGCGGACCACAATCCGCTCCTTCAAGGTCTCAGTAATCAACCCAACCGGCCCCTGCCAGGATTCGTCGGCTTTATCGACAATAATATTCAGGCTGATATCGAATTTCCTCCACATCTCATACTGATAGGTAAAAAGGAGTTCGGACGGTTGTTTGGCACCGTAAATGATATCAACCTCGCCGTAACGACTGCGATGTTCAAGAACATGCAGAATAGGCGCCCGCAAAGGCACAAGACCCAAGCCGCCGGCGATCAGCATAATATTCTGTCCCTGCATGGTTTCAACCGGGAAACTGGTTCCGAACGGTCCGCTGATCCCCACCTCGGCACCGCGCTCTAACCGAGCCAGGAAATTTGTCAAATTCCCAACCCCGCGAATACACAACTCTATATCCCCACGGCGGAGAGGCGAAGAAGAGATGGAAAACGGGGACTCGCCGATACCGGGCAGTTCGAGCATGACAAACTGACCTGGCCGAAAAATAAACCTGTTTCTCTCATCCGGATCCTTTATCTGGATCTGATAGAGTCTCTCAGTCTGGGTCAGGGGATAGACATTGGTGATCTCTGCCTTGTAGGTATATTCAAATCTACTTAAATCATGCAGAAGGTCATCGACTGCCTTATCTTTCAGGACATCAACAAACGCTATTTTTTCCACCATGCAGTTACTCCTCATATCGCACGCTGGCGATGACTTCAGGAACATTGATATTGGCAAGGCAGGATTCGCCGCATCGACCGCAGCCAACGCAAAGGGACTCTTCAAAGGCCTCCACAAACCCACGATGTTTATGATAATATCGGTATTTTAATCTGATATGGGCCTCGGGTCGGAAATTATGACCACCAGCCACCTCGGCGAAATCGATCAAATTGCATGAGTATAGCTGCTTGGTTTTGGTCGCCGCCTGCAAGTTCATGTCGACCGTTTCTTGCACGCCATAGCAGTAACAGGTTGGACAGACATTAGCGCAGGTGCCGCAGGAGAGGCACTTGTCACCCCACTGTTTCCAGACATCGGCCTGAAACTCCATGTCGAGGATCTTGGTCAGATCAGTGGTATCGACATGAGTGGTAAACTTGCTGCTTTTTTCTCTAACCACCTGCCGGTATTCCTGATGATCAGTTTCTGATGCCTCCATGGTCTTAATTTTCAAAAGATAATTATAGGCGGTGGAAGAGAGGATCTCGGCAAAATAACGATCTCCCAGATCAGTTAAAAACATGTCAAAACCGTGCTGAACAGTGTCCGCGCCCATTGATCGGCAGAAACAGTGAGGTTGCGGCATACACTCTATACCGATTATAAACATATTGCGTCGTTTGCTGGCATAATACGGGGTAGGATGGACGCTATTTATCAACACCTTATCGAGTTTATTCAAGGCATTTATATCACAGGCATGCATTCCGAACATGACCTGCGGCTGATAAACATTATAATCTACGTGTTTCTCCCAGGAACCGCTCTCCAGGGTAAATGAGCTCAGTGTCTCCTCAAACGGCAAAAAATAACGCTTGGCCGGATACAGGGTAGAAGGATAGTCAAGCCGTAGATCATCAAAATTGTCGACCACTTCAAATGAGTAAATAGGCCTGTTTTTCCGATCCAAGCCTTTCTGGACAGGTCCGACGACCCTGTTCACCGACAAGACCTCAAACAGCCTCGTCAGTTCATCTTTTGCAAATACCTTAAAAATCATACCGGCACCTCGTTATACGGTTATTCAAGCATTGTCCGGGTTTCATTCCAAACGTTTCGCAAGCGGATTAAAAGTAAAAGACTCCTGTTGTTACGTTTTCTTATTGAGACACAACTATGATGGCAAAGCTTGCAATAGGAAAATAAAAAAGTCTTTTGTACTGGTCATGTTTTTTCAGATATTGAAGGGTCACAGGGATACCTCACTCCTTTTTTAGTAAATTATAAAAGCCTTCCTTTTGATAAAACAGCACCCCGACCCGATCAATATGATTTTTCAATTCAGCATGGTTTAATACCGGATAATTGACCAGATCAACGGTATAGGGCAGGCTGCTTTCATCAAAATCGCCTTTTATTTTACTGATAACCGTCTCTCTCACCCCGGCATTCATAATCGCCAGGTCAATATCACTGCCTGGCTTGTGGGTTTGCTTGGCCCGACTCCCAAAAACAAAAACGGTCTGGACCTCGGGATACTTTATAAAAATATCCAACATGGTCTGCATATCCCGGTCAGTCAGCCCAAAGTAGTTCTTTTCTATATTGCTCCGCGAAAAATCCGACTTAACCATTCTTCCCTTCATTTAGAAAAAAGAGGTACAGTGTTTCCAATGCTACAAACGTCTCTTCTCTTAGCTGCTTTTCTGAGCGTTCAAATTTTGCACCGCTATAATCGTGCGAAAGCTCATTTCGAATCTCCAATCCGTCAATCAACTCCTGAGCGCAGGAAATATACCCGCTCTGTTGCGCCAGTCTTAATGTATCCTTGGGCGATGGTTTAAAAGCGAATCCCTTTTCTTCCAAGAAATCTTTCATGATCTTCCACGAAAGATCAAGAGTGAACTCAAAACGCTGAACCAAGCCATTTCTTTCAAGCTCATTCAGCTCTTCCATTTCCATGGCCTCTTTGAGGGAAAGATAGGCTTTCTCAAAATTCTGGAACCGCTGTTTCCAACGAACATCATTCTCCGTCATTATTCCACTCCTCAAATACTTAGCCAAAAAGTATCTGCTCAGACACAATTAAGCAAGCCCGACAGCCTTTTCCTGACATATATTCTTGTATTCTTTCACACCATGCCTCTTCTTTTGTTGACTCACTTGAACCAAGCCCGGCATCAAACCAGCTCTTTATACTTCAGACTGAGATAATCAAGATAATAGCTGGAATCAAGCGACTCGCCGGTCACTCTGCGAAGCAATTCTCCCGGCGGATAGATGCTGCCGTGCGCGTAGATGGCGCTGGTGAGCCACTCCCTGATCACCGAAAGCCGCCCACTCGCGATAATCTCGGCATGATCCGGATGTTCGCTGGTAAAGGTATTCCAGATCTGGGCCGCCGCCAGGTTGCCGATGGTATAGGTCGGGAAATAACCGATGCTGCCGTGCGCCCAATGGATATCCTGGAGTACGCCGTTGGCATCGCTATTGACCTCAACGCCGAGATAGTCGCGGTACAAAGCATTCCAGGCCGCCGGCAGTTCATCCACGGTCAGACTGCCGGCCATCAGCCTTTGTTCAAGTTCAAAACGGATGAGGACATGCAGGTTATAACTCACCTCATCGGCTTCAACCCGGATCAGACTAGGTTTGACCGTATTGATCGCGCTGACAAAATTATCAACACTCACTCCTTTAAACTGCACAGGAAAGGCCCTGAGCAGATCAGGGAAAAAACGTTGCCAGAACGGCAGGCTGCGACCGATGATATTCTCCCAGAGTCTTGATTGTGATTCATGAATCCCGAGCGACACGCCGTTATCAAGGCAGGTATGAGCAAGCGCCTGATCAATTCCCAGTTCGTAAAGGGCATGTCCGCCTTCATGAAGAGCGCTGAAGATAAATTCTATACTTTTGGAATGATAACGATTGGTTACCCGCCGGTCATGATGGCCAAGGGTAGTTGAAAAAGGATGGGCGGAACGATCCTGCCGGCCTCGGCTGAAATCAAAACCGATTGATTCCAGCATATGCTCAGCAAAGCGCACCTGAGCACTCTGAACAAAATCTTCAGCAAAGCCGGCTGACGAACTGGGCAGGGCGGCTGCCTTGCGAACCATGCGGGAAAGCGGCTCTTTGAGTCCTGCAAAAACTGTCCGCACCGTATTGGTTGTAAGTCCCTCCTCGTGCAAATCAAGGAGTGCATCGTAAGGCTCTTCGCTATAGCCCAAGTATTCGGCCTTCTGCCTGGACATCTCGACAATCTGCTTTAATATCGGGGCAAACCGACCGAAATCAGAATTTGATCGAGCCTCAACCCAGGCCTGTAAAGCCCTGCCGGTCAACCTGGCAAACTCGATAACAAACTCTTCCGGCAAGCGGGTATTCTGCTCATAATTCCGACGCATGACCCGAATCAGGGCTTGATCCGCATCTGACCTGCCATCTGCCGGTCGTCCGGCAAGTTCGAGAAGGTCTCCCAGTTCCGCTGCAACCTCTCGCCGATGGATGATAGCGCTTAAGGTCGCCAGTTGTCCGGCCCGCTCCGCCCCGGCTTCCTGCGGTAGCATAACTTCCTGGTCCCATTGCAGGGTTGCCATTATACAGTTTAAATCGGTCAATTCGGCCGAGTGCTCTTTCAAGCGGGAAATCAGATCCATAGCTAACTCTCCGGATTGCTAATAGCAATAGCACAGGTTAAACAAACAAAAAAATGGGGTTGTGGCAAAAGAGTGGCAACCAGTAAGCAGAATATCGGACAACAAATCTGGTGCTGGATGCAATCAGTTATTGGACTGCGGCATAGAGGTTATGAGGATTTAAAGCGATCCCGGCCATCTGCCTTGGCGCTGTAAAGAGCGGCATCCGCCTCCTTGATGAGTTGCTCGAACCCTTTCCCTTTGGGTGGAATACAGGCTGCAATGCCAAGACTGATAGTCACCCGATCCGCCACCTTGGACCGCTCATGAACAATGGCAAGATTTCTGACATCGTTAAGCATTTGCTCGGCTACCACCATAACGCCTTCAATATCGGTGTTTGGCAGGACTACTGCAAACTCCTCGCCACCATAGCGCGCCACAAAATCAGTGGGTCTCTTGGGAACGGTGTTAATGGCCCGGGCAACCCTCTTCAGACATTCATCACCGCCTTGATGCCCATAGAAATCATTATAAGCCTTAAAAAAATCAATATCGATCATAATAAAACCAATCGACTGTTTTTCCCTTTGGGCTCGTCTCCACTCTTTCAGCAGGGTGTCATCAAAAAAACGGCGATTGCTGACCCCGGTCAGACCGTCCAGATAGGAGAAGCGTTGCAGGGTCTTGTTGGCTTCTTCCAGTTGCCTGGTCACCTCAAGCAGCTCCCGCTCTCTTGACTTCCGGCGATCCATCTCATGTTTAAGCTTCAACACCGACCTAACCCTGGCGAGCAACTCTTGCTTTTTTACCGGTTTGACAATATAATCAACAGCGCCGGCACTGAAAGCCAACTGCAACACCTCGGACTCATCCTTAGCAGTTACCATTACGATCGGGATGTCGGCCATAAATTCGTTCTCTTTAATGGCCCGACAAGCCTCAATACCGTCAATAACCGGCATAACAATATCCATAAGGATAAGATCAACACCCTTAACCACCGTACGCATTCTCTCTTGATTGTCGATTCCCAGAAAATTAAAGGCTTCCTGAGCCGAACTGACACAAAGGAGATCAACATATCCAGCTTTCTTTAGCGTAGTGCTCAAAAGCACCTGAATAACTTTTGAATCATCAACAATAAGGATGCTCAAGGTATCTTCCTAATTTACAGGCAATTCTGGGTTAAAAAGTCAACCGAGTTATACATTCAACGACTATTAATCTAATGAGAGCCCATTAAAGGCTCAGAAATCATCTGCTCATTTCAGGACATATTATTTCAGTCACTGATATCCTTTAATCACTTAAGAGATACCAATAATTACTAATTCTTGTCAACTGAACTTTTTTGATTGTAATATTAACCACAACCGCCGCAAAAGGAATCATATGCCCTATACACCTATTATCGGCACCATGGGGTACATTCTGTCAGCAGACCGCAAACAAACCCTGATGATCCACCGTACCGCCCGACTGACAGACTGCCACTTCAACAAATACAATGGCCTGGGCGGCAAGATGCGAGCAAATGAGGATGTTTTAACCTGCATTAAGCGTGAAATCCTTGAAGAAGCTGGGATCAATTGCGAAAAAATCATTTTACGCGGCACCATTAACTGGACTGGCTTCGGCCCGGATGGCGAAAACTGGCTCGGCTTCATCTTCCGTATAGATGATTTTACCGGCATACCTTTTAAAGAGAACAACGAAGGGGACCTTACATGGATAGGGCTCAATCAACTCTTCGATCTGCCGATGTGGGAAGGCGACAGATTTTTTCTACCGCTGGTGTTTGATTCGGATCCCCGCAT
>MGTA01000167.1:61163-65005 GCA_001799225.1 Deltaproteobacteria bacterium RIFOXYD12_FULL_50_9 | reverse complement strand
CGGCTACATGCCTTATAAAAATGACCGGCCGGTCAGTTGGAACTATGTCCGTATATAAATTGAGAAACGGTTGTTTCTCAATTTTTTCAATGTCAGCACTGCACCTCTTGCATTACTCCAAGGTTTACATTATTTAATGGTTGTTCGTCATGGGAAATAAACTTCAAAATCATAATCATAGTCAACCCGGATTGCTCGGCAATTTGATCGAGGAGTGTTGCAGACGTTTTGGATCGCGACCAGCAATGTCCATGGCTATGCAGCAATCGATCACCTATACAGACCTTTTTGACCGGATCGTCAAACTCGCAGCTTATCTGAAATATCTTGGAGTAGGCAAGGGAGACCGGCTTGCCATTCTTGCTGAAAATTCACCCAACTGGGGCATCAGCTATTTTGCCACTGTAAAACTTGGGGCGGTGGCAGTACCTATTCTACCTGATTTCACCGGACCTGATGTCAGAAACATCCTTATCGAGTCCAATGCCTCGATCCTGTTTACTACAGTTCGACAACTGGAAAAACTCTACGAATTAAACAGCCATCATCATTTAACACGAATAATAACCCTCGACGATAGCCTGGAAGAGAGCACGCTCCTCCATATCGAACCGTTCTCTCTTGTATTGCAGCAGGGTGAAACTCTTGAAATGGCTGAACCAGCCCAGCCGGAAATGCATCAGGAAGAGATGGCTTCCCTGATCTACACCTCGGGGACTACCGGGCACTCCAAGGCTGTCATGCTTTCACACCACAACCTGATAGCCAATGTCGAATCTGCCAACAAGATAATAGGCGTTCCAATCAATGCGACTTTTCTGTCGATTCTTCCCCTTTCCCATACATATGAATTTACCATCGGTTTTCTACTGCCCCTGTTAAACGGCAGCCGGATCGTCTATCTGGGTAAACCTCCTACCCCCATACTTCTCGAAAAGGTTTGCCGACATGAAAAACCGACCGCACTCTGTGCCGTACCTATGGTCATGGAGAAAATCTACAAAAAGAGAGTGGCACTTTTCATTGACCGACATCCCGCTATTAAGTTGGCAGTCCGTGTTCCGGTAGTAAAAAAATTACTTTACAAACAAATCGGTAAAAAACTTCTTGATTTCTTTGGCGGCAAGCTACAGATTGTGGCCATCGGCGGAGCGCCTTTGCTCCACGAAGTCGAAAAATTCCTCGCTATTGCTGAATTCCCCTATATTATTGGCTACGGACTGACCGAAGCCGCACCGCTGCTCGCTGCAGGCCCATTTGGTGATAAAACAGTTATGCTGAATAGCACCGGCAAACCAGTGCCTGGTGTTACCATCAGAATCGCCAATCCCGACCATAAAACCGGCAGAGGCGAAATTCAAGCACGCGGTCCAAATATCATGAAAGGCTATTTTAATAATTCTGAACTGACCGCTGCCACGATCGACAAAGACGGATGGCTTGCCACCGGTGATCTTGGTTACTTTGATCCAAATGGCAACCTCTACATTACGGGCAGGCTTAAAAGTACGATTGTCCTCTCGCATGGTGAAAACATCTATCCTGAAATCATCGAAGACATGATAAACTCCTCTTGTTCTGTTGCCGAATCCATTGTAGTGGCGCAGGAAGGTCGGTTGGTGGCCCATATCTATCTTGACCCGGACCAATTAAGTCAGGAGATTCATAAAAAAAGCCCCTCAGAAAGATCACGGCACATCGATAAACAACTTAAAACAATCCAAAACAATGTAAACCGGCAATTGCCGCCCTATAGCCAGATTAACAAAGTTATCGAGCGCCGCGAGCCTTTTATTAAAACCGCCACTCAGAAGATCAAGCGCCACCTTTATACCATGTAGAACGGCCTTGTCCTAACTACAGTTAATACCCTAAATCAGATACTGCCGAGCCAATATCGACAAACCCGGTTGGAGACCAGACATGACTGCAAACGACCAAACCATTCTGCTTGCCCCTTCATCGCAGGATGTCCATTTGCTCCTGGTTGGTGACCGGGAGATAATTCTGATCGGCACTGCCCACATCTCCCGCAAGTCCGCTGATCTGGTTCGCGAGGTTATAGCCAGAGAAAAGCCGGATCGCGTCTGTATAGAACTTGATGAAAAACGCTATGAAGCACTTGCCAAACGCAAACGTTGGGAGACTCTGAACTTGCGGGAGATTATCTACCGGAAACAGCTCACAACCCTTATTGCTAATCTGGTGCTCGCTTCCTACCAAAAAAAACTCGGCGACCAACTGGGTGTCATGCCAGGCACCGAACTTCTGGAAGCGGCCCGGGCTGCCGAGGAACAGAATATTCCCATATCCCTCTGCGACCGGGATATCCGGATCACCATGCGGCGAGCCTGGCACTCCACCTCCAACTTCAAAAAAAGCTACCTGCTGGCCACCTTGTTAGCCAGTCTGTTTGACACCACGGAAATGACCGAGGACAAACTCAGCGAGCTGAAAAACACCGATGTTCTCTCCGAGTTGATGCAGGAACTTGGCAAGGCCCTGCCCGAACTTAAAAAAGTACTTATCGATGAACGAGACACGTTTCTCGCTGAAAAGATTAAAGAGGCCCCGGGCAAACGAATCGTAGCTGTAGTAGGAGCAGGTCATGTCCAAGGCATTATAAAGACCATTAATGAAGACAGAAGCGGCATGCTGGCTGAAATCAATACAATTCCTGCTGTATCGCCAGTTTGGAAGGTTGCAGGTTGGGCGATTACCGCCCTCTTCATCGCCTTGTTCATCGGCGTGGCCTGGCGCAAGGGAGGAGCTGTAGCCGGCGATAGTTTGATCTACTGGGCGCTGGCCACCGGAATCCCGGCAGCTATAGGCGGCATGCTCGCCCTCTCTCACCCGCTCACTATCCTCAGCGCCCTGGTTTCGGCTCCTATAACCACCCTTGTTCCAGTACTCGGAGTCGGCCATGTCACCGCCTTTGTGCAGATCATGGTCAAACCACCAATGGTCCTTGAATTCGAACGGGCACTTGACGACATGGCCACCTTTAGCGGTTGGTGGAAAAACCGGCTTTTACGCGTTTTTCTCGCTTTTTTTCTGCCCAGCTTCGGTGCCACCCTCGGTATGTGGCTCGGCGGCTACGAACTCTTTTCCAAACTTTTCAACTAACTACAAGGCAGATTCTCAACAGATGATACTATTGAGGGAAAATCATGTAAAATATTGTAAGCTTCAACCTAAAAATTCTGTTGTTACCTTCTCAATAATTTTAAATAATAGGACAAATCCATGCATAAAAAAACAGCTCCTCCAATATTAACTGGCAAACAACTGCGATACCTGCGCGGCCTTGGGCATCATCTCGTCCCTACGGTTATGCTCGGCAAGGAGGGCATTACCGAAAACCTGTTAAAAACAACCGAGCAGGGCCTGACTGCCCACGAACTCATTAAAGCAAAGGTAATGGAAACCTGCCCGGAAGACCGGCGGACCGCAGCAGCAACACTCGCAGAAAAGGTCGGCGCAGTGCTGGTACAAGTATTGGGTCGAACTTTTCTGCTCTACCGGCAGAATCCCGAAAGCCCGGCAGAAGAACAGATCGTTCTGCCGAAATAATTACAGTCATAATTTTGTGCCAACCCCCCGTAAACTTACCAGCTGGAATCTTAGATATTTGCCTAGCACTATCATTTGCTTTTATAATGGACATTATGCCTATTTGCTCTTTAAGGAAAAATAATGTTATAATAAAAACAGTCAGATACTTTAAATGTCTAACTCTTCTGAGGTTCTTCTGGAGATTAAACTGATGACGATAGAACTACCAACCAAGAACCATATCGAATTCCTGCTGGTAGGAACAGACAAGGATCAGCTAACAGAAA
>MGTA01000167.1:60957-61154 GCA_001799225.1 Deltaproteobacteria bacterium RIFOXYD12_FULL_50_9 | reverse complement strand
ATCTTGATATGCCGGGTATGAACGGTATTGAACTGCTTAAATTCATCCGCCGCCTGCCGGAACTGCTTACCACGCCTGTACTGATCATGACTAACAGCAATGAACAGGATCGGGTTCAATATGCTCTGGAAGAACGAGCAGATGTCTGCCTGGAAAAACCTGTCACTGAAGATAAAATCCTGGCCGCTCTCTACAAG
>MGTA01000167.1:52759-60951 GCA_001799225.1 Deltaproteobacteria bacterium RIFOXYD12_FULL_50_9 | reverse complement strand
CAGCGCCAGGAGAGCATCTCGCCTCTGCAGAAACAAATCCTTGTTCTCCGCAAACTGCAACTCTTGGGTAAATACGACCAGACCATAAAGCTGGCACGCGAAATCCTGACGCACAACGAAAACCCTGAAGTCTATTACTTGCTCAGTAAATGCTACTATTACATGCATGATTATGAGCGGGCCAGACAATTTTTGAAAAAGCTGATGGAACGTCCACCGAACAGTAAAACTCTTCATCTGTTAAGCAAGGTCTGCCGGGCTGAAAATCAGTGCGGTGATGCACTGGTCCATCTGACCAAGGCCAACGACAACAACCCGGCTAACCTTGATTTAAAAATCGACCTCGGCAAACTCTATCTGGTTGTGGGCATGACAGACGAGGCTGCCAAAATTTTTGAACAATTGCAGGCAGCGGGTCTATCGGATATCAGCCTGATAAAAATCGGTAAAGCCTATCTCAAACAAGACAACCTGGAAAAAGCTGGCCGCTATCTGGATGAGGCCATTGATCCAATTCCGGAAACCGCCTACATTTTTAAAAACTATGCTGATAGCCTGGCAAACATAGGGCAGTTTGCCAACAGCCTTAAACAGTATGAAAAATGTCTGAAAATCATTCCAGACAATCCCACCTTTATGCTAAGTATCGCCCAGATGCAAATCAAACTGAATCAAAAAGACCAGGCAAAGGCGACACTCCGTCACCTCCTTGAGATTCACCCTGGCCAGGAACAGGCTAAAAAAATCCTGGGAATCCTAAACCGGCCATAATTAATACGGTTCTTTAAAACAGAAAATCCACCCCTGAAAAATAAGAATTCTTTTGTCCCCTCTGAAGAGGTAAAACCACACAGAATAATATTTCTGATGGACTAAATCTGTTTTGTTAACCGAGCCCACCATGTGCCGAGAAACTCATAAATTGCTCTCTCGACCATCCGCACCCCTTCTGCTCTGGGGAAGAGAATATCCGGCCGGAATCCCCGCATATCCCTGCTGTATTGCCCAGTCGGTGCGGGTATGGGCTTGAGCCCGTTTTTCGCGAAAAGCGCCATTGCCCTGGGCATGTGAGCCGCTGAAGTCACTAACACAAACAAACTATCACCTACGATATTTTGAATAAACTTAACTTGTTCAGCGGTATCTCGTCCTTGAGCTTCGACAATCATATCTTCCGCCTTCACCCCTAGATCAAGAGCGATAGCCTGCATAGTCTCAGCCTCCGGCATTGAATCTAACCCTTTACCACCAGCTAAAACCAAACGACTCTCTTTGTGTTGCCGGTTAATACGGATTCCCTCTATCAAACGGACAAGAGATTCATGGGTGAGAAAACTCGTCAGGGGAAGACCTGCCTGTGAGTGTTGCCCGCCGCCAAGGACAACAACATATTTAACCGGATACTTCCCTGCCGGCCCATCTATTTCAAAGCCAAGTCCATATGGACGATATTGTGTCTCTACAGGTCTTAATGATAAAAATCCGAACACCATTGAAGAACAGAGCAACAATAACAAACCACTCAATGTAACTAACGATTTTCCCACATTATGACGCTTGGTGAACCAAAGAAAATATAATCCGCCAAACAAAAAAAACAAAACAACCGGCAGAGGAAAAAACAAACGATAAACTAGCATCTTAGCAAGCGCCATCACGAAAACCTCGAAAATTTGAACTTTGAAATAATGCCGGTATACAACCGGATATTACCTTAAATATAATATTCTGTAATTTCTCCATTCAACGAGGCCCTGAAATTAGAACAGCATATTATTTTACAGGATATCGCCACCACAAACTGCAACAAAATGATAAATCATCAATAATTGAGTTTTTGACAAATTTATAGTCATATATCCTCATTTTCTGCTCCATAAAGCTGCATTACTGATATTATCAACAATTATTATCCCACTCGTAAATCATAACTACTTAAGACGCAACAAACACCCACAATATTTTTTAAAAAAAATAAATTCTTGCTAACAATTCCATTGCCAAGTCAGTTTTCTTCTGATAGAAAAAAATGTACATGTGTATGTGTGCAGTTTTATATAGACTTTATAAAAAGTACCGCGCAGTAAAAATTACTCAACGTTTTTTTATTAAAGCCCATATTCAGCTGCAAATAAACCGGGCGGCATTGGCCATAAGGCCCAAATTACCAACCAACTGTCCATGCCCGTCCATATTAATCCGAAGGGAGTAGAAGGAGCATCAGTATGTTTGTAGGTACAGTGAAATGGTTTAACGAGTCAAAGGGGTTTGGTTTCATTGCTCAGGAAAACGGCAATGATGTATTCGTTCACTTTTCCGCCATCCAATCCGATGGATTCAAGACCCTAAAGGAAGGTCAGAAGGTGAAATTTGAAATTGTTGATGGCAAGAAGGGGCCGGCGGCCTCAAATGTTCAGCCCGTCTAACCAAAAATAAGAATATTACTCTTGAAGCCTCATGTGATATCATGAGGCTTTATTTTTTATCCATGCAGAAGGCCAAGTAATGCAGGTTGTGAATTAAGGAAAAAATGCGATGATGAGCGTGTATTTTTACTGAATCAAAAAATCAAAAGTTTTTCACCGGTAACGCCCAAAAATCAACCGTGCATAGAACTAAAAAATTCAGCATTTGATCTTGTGCCTTTCATTTTGGCAAGCAAAAACTCCATTGCATCAACAGGGTTCAAAGAGGATAAAAGCTTTCGTAAAATCCATGTCCGATTAAGTTCATCCGGTGGCATCAATAGATCTTCCTTGCGTGTACCAGAACGGTTAATATCCATTGAAGGAAAAATTCTGCGGTCTGACAACTTGCGATCAAGAATAATTTCCATATTGCCAGTTCCCTTGAACTCCTCAAAAATTACCTCATCCATCCGACTCCCGGTTTCAATAAGAGCCGAGGCAATGATAGTAAGGCTCCCGCCTTCCTCAATATTACGAGCCGCTCCAAAAAAACGTTTCGGACGATGAAGAGCATTGGAATCGACACCGCCAGAGAGGATTTTTCCGCTTGGCGGCACAACCGTATTATAGGCACGCGCCAGACGAGTAATGCTGTCGAGCAAAATAACCACATCATGCTTGTGTTCAACCAACCGTTTCGCCTTTTCAAGTACCATTTCTGCAACTTGTATATGCCGTTGAGGAGGTTCATCAAAGGTGGAACTGATAACTTCGGCGTTGACACTTCGCGCCATATCAGTAACCTCTTCCGGCCGCTCGTCAATTAGCAGGACGATTAAAAAAATCTCTTTATGATTACGGATGATACTGTTGGCGATATCCTTTATCAGAATAGTTTTGCCGGTACGAGGAGGCGCGACGATCAGCCCTCGCTGCCCCTTGCCTATCGGTGACATAATATTCATTATACGCATTGAATAATTGTCAGGCCTAGACTCTAGATTGATACGCTCAGCAGGATGAAGAGGGGTGAGATTCGTAAAAAGTGTCTTGTCACGAGCCTTGTCTGGTGGCTGTAAGTTGACGGAATCAACCTTGAGTAATGCAAAATAACGCTCTCCTTCTTTGGGTGAGCGCACCTGGCCTTCAATAATGTCTCCGGTGCGTAGATTCAACTTCCGAATCTGGGATGGCGAAACATAGATATCATCCGGTCCCGGAAGATAATTATAATCAGGGGCACGCAGAAATCCAAACCCATCAGGAAGGACCTCCAACACGCCGCTTCCACGGTTAACACCATTTTTTTCGACTGCAAGGGCGGCCTGTGCTTGAATAATTGCAAAAATCAACTCTTGTTTACGTAACCCACTATAGCCCTCGATATTAAAATCTTTGGCCATCTTGGTAAGTTCATTGATTTTTAGAAGCTTTAATTCATTTAAATTCATCTACCGTAATCTCCCTTGTAGAATGGAATCGGTGTGCTATGACCCAATAATAGAGTTATCTTTGAGCTAAACCCATTGACATGACACATAAGGTATAAAACATCGAAGGTTATCATGCAAAATCAAGTGTGCAAGCAGTCGTGACCGACCGACACACAAAACAGCCTCAAGCGAAACAATTTTTGGAAAAAATATACAATTGTAAAACTTAAACTCCACATCAGACCATATGCCTTTCTGCGAAAGCTGAACTATGCAAATCATCAGTATAGGTGGCTAGGACGTATCTCGTCACAATCACTATTATTTGCTTAGGCAGTCCCCCATTCACACCACTAACATAGCTTCACGAGAACCACTAAGAGCAGGTGGTTGCGTTACTGATTTTACCCACTTAAGACCGTTATTATGGAATGATTTGAGAGTATTATTGTGTAGTTGGAAGAATATTTGAAGTTTGAATACCAAAGATGCAGCAATATATTATATTGGAAATATGTTAAATGCCCATGTTTATTTGGGATGATAATAAATGAAAATCAAACAAGGAATCTGGTTTGACATAAACCCATGAGAATTACAATTCCACTTTATTTGCTTCACTTTTCAGTGTCAAGTTATATTTACAACATAAACAGTCAGCTTAAACATCATTAAAACAACTCTCCCGGCAAAAATAAGATAATTTAATACAATTTCAATTAGTTAAATGATGCCCACCCTTTGAAATGATAGCAATAAAAACATCAATATATTAAAGCTTTGTTATGAAAAAGATCCTGCTATGATTTTACTCAAACGGAGCAACTGCCAATAGGTTGCCGCCCAAGGGCCGCTGTTATCTATAACATGATCGGCAAGCAATGCCTTGGCAGCAGAGGGAAACTGCACATCAATCATCATCTGCGCTTCAGATTTAGTACACCTATCCCGGGCCATAAGACGCGCCAAACACACTGCCTGGTTAGCATAGACAGTCACTACGGCATCAAAATCATCCTGCCAGCCCGCCTCAAAAAGCAAGGGTACTTCAACAATAATTACAGATATACCAGCAGCCACGCTCTCAGAAATCTCCGAAAAAATAGCCTCCTTAATAATTGGATGCAATAGAATATTAATACGTTGTCTTATATCAGAATCCGTAAAAATATCCTTCCGAAGCCGAAGAGTATCAACAAAATTATTACCAGTAAAATATCTGTTCCCGAAGGTTGCGTACAGCGCCTTCCACCCCTGGCTTTCAGGCAAAAGAAGATTTCGACTAACGATATCGGCATTAATAAACTTAATCGCTAAACTGGTTTGTAAATAAGCTGCAACCGAAGTTTTTCCTGACCCCATCCCACCGGTCAGTCCGATAATATTTCTGCCTGGCGTATGGCTAGTCAAAGCTTTTATGCGATATAGCTTTTTAACCATATTTCTGTTCAGGTACCACGCATCGCTGTGAGCACATCGAGAAAGTCAGGCCATAATGGCGCAACCAAGCACAGCTCTTTATTCGTTTTGGGATGGTTGAAGACAAGTTGATATGCGTGCAAACACTGCCGGACAATTCCCCAGTTCAGGTTATCTCCTCGAATACCGCCATACAAAGAATCACCGGCGACAGCCAAACCTTGCGATGCCATATGCACCCTGATCTGATGAGTTCTACCGGTTTCCAACTTAATTTCTACATATACATAAGGGCAGGGAAATCTTTCAAGGATTTTCCAACAAGTTACTGCTTCACGCCCACCTTGTTGCCGCACCGCCATTTTCTGCCGGTTTACAGGATGTCGCCCTAATGGCAAAGATATTCGTCCTGTTGAAGTTGCCGGTTTACCAACCAATATGGCGTGATAAATTTTTTGTACCTGTCGTCCTTTAAATTGTTCAATCAATGCTCGATGGATCTGATCATTCTTGGCTACCACCATAATCCCTGAAGTATCTTTATCTAGACGATGGACTATTCCAGGTCGTTGTTCTCCACTGATCCCGGACAAATTTTCACAATGATAAAGCAAGCCATGCACAAGAGTACCGGAAGAATGACCACAGGATGGATGTACCACCACGCCCGGGGGCTTGGATAATACAAGCAATTGATCATCTTCATAAATGACTCTAAAATTGATATGTTCCGGAGTAAGATCAGAAGATACCAGAGGGGGGATCGTAACCGAGACCTCCTCTCTCAGGTGCAGACGATAGCCGACCTTACAAACGGCACCGTCTACCCTGATCAAATCTGCTCGAATCAAACCTTGAATTCTGGACCGTGAAAGGCTCGCCAACTCAGATTGTCGAGCAAGAAAAAGGTCCAAGCGTTGATTAACAGCACCAATATCTACAATAAAACGATAAAACTCAGAATTCATTGTGACGGCGGGGATAATTAATCGGTGAAGAGATCAGCACAATAAAGTTGTTTTATCCTCAATAACCATGCAAGCACACTCTCGCATTCATTGTGATTTGTGCTATCTTGAGAGGATTATAAAAAAACTATGAGATTAGTTAACTGAAACTAAATGAATTTAATAGCAAAACAACTATTGGATCTAACTTACTAATACAACTCTTTCAAATATCTTATCAATATTCTGCTCTATCTGCAGTTCTTTTTCCTTGTTGGCGAGAGCCAACTCCTTGACAAGAAGACTCTTGGCTGTATCCATCATCTTGCGTTCTCCAAAAGACAACGCCTTATCTTCACGCAGCAGGTAGAGGTCCCGCAATACGGCAGCTATCTCGTATACAGAACCGGATTTAATTCGTTCCATATAATCGCGATACCGCTGATTCCAAGGTTGAGGATGTATGGCAATATCACTCTCTTTAAGTATACTAAAAACTTTTTCTACTTCATCGGCATGGATGATAGTCCGCAATCCGACATTTTTACTCTTATGTGTGGGAATCATGATCACCATATTAGTTTCAACAATTCGCATCACATAAAAAGACTGCTCATTTTCACCGAATTTTCGGCTTTCGATGGATTCAATTTTCCCAACCCCATGAGCAGGATAAACAGCCATATCACCAATGTTAAACACGTCTCTCACCCTATTACCTATTATATTTTGACCATATCAAAAAACTTGATCGGCTATCAAAATTACCAAGGTTAAAATTAAATATAATTCTAACAGGTTAAGATCAACTTGAAGAGACTATACCATACATTCCAAATAATATCAAAAAAACAAGCTCTTCGAAGAATTCCTTTAAGGATTCTGGTACCGCCTCAAGAATTCAAAAAAGTCATTGCCTGCTCCAGCCCTCTTTTGACTATAAAAATTTCAATCCCTTGTTCAATCTTTTCAAAACTATCAAACAGCAATACTTTCTCTGCTTTTCCATAAGGCGAAAGGACATAGTTCGAAATTGAATGTTCTCCAACTGGACGTCCTATGCCAATCCGAATTCGAATGAATCTTTTAGTTCCCAACTGTTCTATGATGGAATGAATGCCATTGTGCCCACCGGCTCCCCGGTCAAAAACGATCTTTATCCGTCCAAGCTGCAAATCGAGATCATCATGTACAACGACTATCTCCTCTGTTGCTATCTGATAGTAACTAGCTATACGGGCTACGGCAGTACCACTCAAATTCATAAATGTTTCAGGTTTGGCAAGAATGACGGAGGTTCGCTCTATCTCGGTTTTTGCCAAACTTGCTTGCCACTTCGAGGCATTAAATGTGACTCCCTTCTTGTCGGCAAGATAATCGACAAAATCAAAACCGATGTTATGACGGGTTAAAGAATATTGCCTACCTGGATTTCCCAGCCCTACTATAAGATACATGATAAGCATACCACAGATTCAAAAAATATTATTATGCGTACCCCAAAAATCAAAAAAACCGGAATAAGGAATTTCTTCCTCATCCGGCTTTTCCAACAAGCAGTACAACTAAAAAAACTTAATGTAATTTCCTCATTTAGCCTTAGCCGGCTCCTTGCCCTCTTCCGCAGGACCTTGCACAGTTGGTTCAACGACCGAGACACAGACTTCATCGATATTGCCACAAATCATGACATTTTGAGGAATATCGAGATCTTTGCTTGTCAAACTTGCACCAATTTCAAGTGGAGTTACATCAATCTTGATTTGATCAGGGATATCGAACACCTTACCTTTAAGTGAGATATGATGCCGATTGATATGCAAATCACCACCTAGATCAACTCCCTTGGCCTTACCAGAAAAGCTGAGTGGTACCTTAAAAACCATTGGTTCTTCAAGCGATATTTCCCAAAAATCGGCATGAAGAAGTAGATCAGTGACAGGATCTGCTTGAATCTCCTTAATCATCACCTGCCTGGTAACTTT
>MGTA01000167.1:19724-52748 GCA_001799225.1 Deltaproteobacteria bacterium RIFOXYD12_FULL_50_9 | reverse complement strand
TCGTTTCATGCCTAATATCATTCTGGTTAATTCCTTGGTATCCAAAACCAACGGCAGAGGTTTAATTTTTGGTCCATACAAAATTGCTGGGGTCTGTCCAGCTCTTCTGAGTGTACGGGATCCCCCCTTTCCTGCTGCCTGTCGCGCATTTGCTGCTATATCAAACTGTAACATAAGGCCTTTTCCTCCCTCTTCTATCAAAGTATCTAAACGGACTATTTAACACTAAATTAGATTAAATATTTAAAATATTTTTGTTCCCAAAAAACAAGTATTACTCAAATATCCATAATAATGCTGAGCACCTAAATAAACTTACTGAAAAATTACAATAATCCGATCAGACAAAAAGTGAACTCACCGAATCTTCCGAATGGATCCGTTGAATAGCTTCACCTAACAGATCAGAAACAGACAACACATGAATTTTCTGGCAAGCTAGAGCCGCAGGCTGCAATGGTATGGTATTGGTAACCACAAGCTTTTTGATGACTGATTTCTCAATCCGTTCTATCGCAGGGCCAGATAACACGGGATGGGTGCAACAGGCATACACCTCCTTGGCTCCCGCCTGGAGAAGTACGTCAGCACTTGAACAGAGCGTACCAGCCGTATCGACCATATCATCGAGCAGAATGGCGGTTTTTCCTTCGACATTGCCAATTACATGCATGGCATGAGATTCATTTGCTCTTTCCCGACGCTTGTCAATGATTGCCAGGCCAGACTTCAAACGTTTGGCAAAAGCCCGAGTCCGTTCGACCCCACCCGCATCCGGGGATACCATAATCACCTCATTATCCTGCTTGAATTTTTCACTGATATATTCAAGTAAAACCGGCGCAGCATAAAGATGATCTACAGGGATGTTAAAGAAACCCTGAATCTGACCAGCGTGCAGATCCATGGCCAAAACACGTCGAACGCCAACCACCATGAGCATTTCCGCAACCACCTTAGCGGTAATGGGTGTTCTTGGTGCAACCTTTCTATCTTGCCTGGCATAACCATAATATGGCAGTACAGCGGTAATCCTGCGGGCAGAAGCCCTGCGCAAGGCATCCACCATGATAACTAGTTCCATGAGATGATCATTGACTGGCGAGCAGGTGGGCTGAATCACAAAGATATCTCGACCCCGGACATTTTCGCCTATCTCAACAAAGATCTCACCATCACTGAACCGACGTACTTCGACCTCAGATAGTGGAATCTGCAGATATGAGCAGATATCTCGAGCTAGTACTGGATTGGCATTGCCGGAAAAAACTTTCATCTCATTTTTCATTGTCATTATTTTTTACACGCACAAAAGCTTAATCTTAATATCTCATTTTAAAGTTTATTTCTCTGCATATTTCCGGTTTTTAATACGGTTGATTATTAGTTCTAATAAATTATGCAATACTTGATAAAGGATAAAATTTCCCTGGATACCTGGCTGGGGCGGGAGGATTCGAACCTCCGAATACAGGAGTCAAAGTCCTGTGTCTTACCGCTTGACGACGCCCCAACACCCTATTTATCACACACCATAGGTGTAGCGAGAAACACGTTCCCATATTGCTGTTGGAAAAGATGGAAGCTGTTCATTACGTCGTCTCTATTATCAAACAGGCCAAAAACAGTCGGGCCGCTTCCTGACATCAATGCAACCCTTGCACCATTAACCACCATCTTTTGTTTGATCACCTCAATATCCGGATATCGGCTTATGGTAACTGATTCAAGGTCATTAAACAGAAGAGATTTTCCATCCCGAAGGGAAAAATCCAGCAAATTACCATGGATTTGTTCGCGGCCTAAGATATATGGATTACCCTTGGTTGTCAACGCAAAATTCTCATAGACCCATTTAGTAGGCACCTTGACGCCTGGATTGACCAGCAGAATCCAAAGATGTTCAAGAGGCGAGACATCATGCAGGATATCACCGATGCCTGTCGCCCATACCGCACTATATTTACTTGTAAAAAACGGTACATCTGCTCCCAATGTCAGGGCAATGCCTCTCATTGACTCAGCCTCAAGCTTTATCTGAAAAAGTTTTTCCAAACCACAAAGCACTGCCGCCGCATCACTGCTGCCACCTCCAAGTCCAGCAGCAACCGGGATTCTTTTTTCAAGGACGATTTCTACTCCCTTGCCTATTCCGGTATGCCTAAAAAAAGCTTTTGCCGCCCTGAATGCCAAATTCGATGAATCAACAGGGAGTTCGCTTCCAGGGCAGGCAAGAGTGATGCCGGATTCTCTCTCCCGTAGATGCAGTGTATCCATCAAATCGATCTTTTGCATCCATGTTTCGATTTCGTGATACCCATCTGGACGTCGACCACGCACTGCCAGATAGAGATTTATCTTCGCTGGAGCACTAACTGATAGGTATGACATCCATGATCCTAAACCCGATAAACGGGACAATTCTCTTTACGCAATAATACGCCGTCACTCTTTTCAGTATCTCCTGGAGAGGTATAACTATCTATATTTATTGCTTATGGACTAAATTCCCTGCTGCTGCTTATTGTATAGGTATCGATTTCTTACTGAACAGGAGTCTCAAACGGCAAAAAAAATGCCTGATTCCCAGACAGGAAACCAGGCATAAAAGGTCTTCAAGGCTTAATCATCCGCTTACCCTGACAAAACGCATCTGCAGATCAAAGATAATAGCAGCGAGAATCTCATCCTCCTCAGACGTAAGATTTCCCTTGGTCTTATGCTTAAGAAGATTCAGGGTGTCAATTGTATGCTTGGCCAGGACAAGATCCTTTTCCAGGTTGCCGGTAACCGGATCTTTAATCTCACCTAAATGGTACAATACTGAGGTGTTTAAGGACATGATGAAGGCAGTAAAAGTAACCTCGGGCAGCACACATTTACCGTCTTTCCAGATTTTGCCTCCGCTGCAGCATTTTTTTTGTTCCTTTTCCTCGGTCATCGGCACTCCTCAGGATCTGTTCATGATTCATAGTTGCCGGTTTACAAACAAGTAGGGGCGAAAAATTTTTCGCCCCTACTAATCTCAAATTAACACGGGCAAATCAAGTACCATTGCATCATCAACATGCTTTAATTGAAGAACTTTTTTCATCAAATTTTTCTCAATCAGGGTGTCGGTATTAAGCAGAATAATATTGCGACCATGCTCGCCCTCGCGGCCCACGGTCATTCGAGAAATATTGACGCCATCGTTACCGAGAGTTGTTCCCAACGCTCCGATAACACCGGGAATATCCTTATTCCAGACAAACAGCATTGGCCCGGCAGGGAGGGCTTCCATCCGGAAGGTATTGAAGCGGACCAAACGCGGCTCCTTTTTACCGAACACCGTCCCGGACAGTACGTTAACACCCTCAGTTGTCTTCACGGTAATCGACAGAAGATTGGTAAAATCATCGGCATGAGTTGTTTTTGACTCAACCACCCTGATACCTCTCTCCTTGGCAATGATAGGGGCGTTAACGAAATTAACGGCATCTTTCAGAATTGGCGTGAACAATCCCTTCAAAAAGGCAACAGTGATTGGACTTGTGACCATCTCGGAGAGATCTCCGACAAATTCCAGATTAACCTCTTGCACACCACCCTTGGCGATCTGCATATGAAACGAACCCAGCATTTCGGCCAAGGTCACATACGGTCCGATCTTGGCAAGCACCTCGCCACTGACGGATGGGACGTTCACCGCATTCACCACTGTACCGGTCAACAGATAATCAGCAACCTGCTTGGCAATGGCCACTGCAACATTCTCCTGTGCTTCGGCAGTCGACGCCCCCAGATGAGGAGTGCAGATAAAATTTTCAAGCGAGAGCAACGGATTTTCCAGAGTTGTGGGCTCGACCTCAAAAACATCGAGAGCTGCTCCGGCAATGAGGCCGCTCTTCAAGGCTTCATAAAGTGCTGCTTCGTCCACAACCCCGCCACGGGCGCAATCTATAAACATGGCACTCTTTTTCATGAGCTTGAATTCATTGGTCGAAACACGATGTTTAGTCTCTTTGGTCAGCGGCACATGCACCGTAAAAAAGTCAGAGCGCCGGCAAAGTTCATCAAGAGAAACCAACTCTACGCCGAGAGTATCCACCAGCTCCTTGGGCATATGCGGATCATAGGCAATGACCTTCATATGAAGCCCGCGGGCTCGATCAGCCACTATGCTGCCGATCCTGCCGATGCCGATCACTCCCAGGGTCTTGCCGGTAAGTTCACGCCCCATAAACTTCTTCTTCTCCCACTTCCCGGCCTTCATAGAGGCCGTAGCCTGCGGGATATTCCGGGCAATGGACATCATCATGGAGAGGGCATGTTCAGCTGCGGTGGTTGCATTCCCATCCGGGGCATTCATTACCACAACACCTTTGGTGCTGGCCGTCAAAACATCAACGTTGTCAAGCCCGATTCCGGCTCTACCGACCACTTTCAACCTGGTAGCTGCTTCAAGAATGACAGCTGTAACCTTGGTGGCGCTACGGATAACCAGGCCATCGTACTCTGAAATAATCTTCTCAAGTTCGTCTGGTCCAAGACCGGTCTTGACATCGACATCGAGGCCGGCATCTTTAAGGATTTGCACCCCAACCGGCGCCAGGTTGTCACTAACTAATACTTTCATCCCATCTCCTTAGTTTTATTATCGATCAAAACAACAAAAATTCCTTGCTTGCTTAACTTGGCTAAACTTCAACCAACCGGACTACTCTGCCCAGCAGTTTAGAAAACACCACATCACCAATTCAGATATGGATGATCCAGATAAAAAATCGACTATTATTCTATCAACTAACTTTGTCAAGTGCAAATGAGGCGATATTAATCTTAGGTAGTCAACCAGCAACACTTGCCTCTCCTGCCGTAAACGGGTATATAGATTTTTTTATGAATCTTTTGCCCATACAGGATAAGAAAGAATATATGACCGTCACAATATTTAACACCCTGAACAGCCGCAAGGTTCCACTGGAACCTATCGAACCAGGCCATGTAAAAATCTATGTGTGTGGTATAACCGCCTATGACTACTGTCATATTGGCCATGCCCGTTCAGCCCTGGTCTTTGATATGATCGTCGGCTACCTGCAATATCTTGGTCTCAATGTAACATATATACGGAATTTTACTGATATCGACGATAAAATAATCAACCGGGCTCAGGAGCAGAACACCTCGACCATAGCTCTTTCCGAACAGTTTATCCACGCCTTTCATGAAGACATGGCCCATTTAGGAATTGCCTCTCCCACTGCGGAACCAAAGGCAACAGAACATCTTCCGGAAATCATCGGGATGATTCAGGAGTTGATGGCAAAAGGATTAGCTTATCAAGCAGGAAGCGATGTCTTTTATGCTGTCGAAAAATTTCAACCGTATGGAATCCTTTCGGGCCGCAGCCTCAACGAAATGAAAGCCGGAGCCCGGATATCGATCAACGAAAATAAAAGAAATCCAATGGATTTTGCTCTCTGGAAAGGCAGTAAACCAGGGGAACCGACTTGGGAGAGCCCTTGGGGGCCAGGCAGACCGGGCTGGCATATCGAGTGCTCGGCCATGAGTAAAAAATATCTGGGCGAATCTTTTGATATCCATGGCGGCGGCAAGGATCTCGTGTTTCCGCATCATGAAAATGAGATAGCCCAAAGCCAGGGGGCCAGCGGCAAAACTTTTGTCAATATCTGGGTGCACAACGGCTTTGTCACTATTAATGATGAAAAAATGTCAAAATCCCTTGGCAATTTCCTGACTATCCGCGACTTGTTGGCCCAGTATCAGCCGGAAGCACTTCGTCTTTTTGTCTTCTCAACCCACTACCGAAATCCGCTTGACTACTCCGAAGCTGCCATGCAGGATGCGGTAACCGGCCTGGACCGCCTCTATACCTGCCTGGCTGAAATTGCCCAAATCACCGCCTCTGGTAATCCAACCGCCAAACCCGAAGCTACGGTTAAGGAGATCGAAAAGATCGAGTCACTGACCGAACGTTTCCAGGAGGCCATGAATAACGATTTCAACACAGCCCAGGCGCTTGGCCATATCTTTGAAATTGTCAAAATACTTAACAGAATAAAACAGGCCCTGCCCAGTAATCCAGCCACAACCGATCTGGATCTCCTTAGGAAAGCCTCCACCACTATCAGAGAACTTGCCGGCCTTATTGGACTGCTCCGCCAGGAACCATCGCTCTACCTGAATTGCCAACAGCAAAAAATTCTGGCCGGACTTGACATCAGCAAAGAATCCATAGAACAATTGATTCAAGACCGGCTTACAGCTCGTCGGCAAAAAGATTGGGCCAGAGCCGATGCTATCAGGGGTCAGCTCTTAAGCCACAACATTGAATTAAAAGATGGAGCAAACGGCACCGCTTGGAGCGTGAAACCCGGCTGACAAATCCACATAAACACGGCCGCAACTTACCCCCTGCCATTTTTTGCCCCATCGTCACATTGGAGCTTCAACAATGATCAGGTTACCAGCTGTTGCCAACCAGTTTTATCCCGGGGATGCTCATCTCCTCAAAGAGACCCTGGATAAGCTCATTCCGCCATTTTCTGACGACCTGCGTAAAAAAGCACTGGCCATCATCTCTCCGCACGCCGGCTACATCTATTCCGGTAGCGTTGCAGGGGAAACTTTTGCCAGAATTCAGGTAAGCCGCGATGTCATCATCCTGGGACCAAATCACCATGGGTTAGGCGCACCGATCGCCATTATGCAGGAAGGCGCCTGGCAGATGCCCTTGGGGGCGGTGCCGATCAACTCCTCTCTGGCCGAACTCATCATTAATCACAATCCGGCAATAAGAGTTGACGAAAAAGCCCATCTTCACGAACACTCTCTGGAAGTTCAGGTTTCCTTTCTGCAATATTTCCAACAAAACCTGGCTATTGTACCGATAACTTTTTCCCAATTGTCTTTTACCCTCTGCGAGGAGATCGGCAAGGGGATAGCCGCTGCCATCAAAGACTACCGGAAAGATGTATTAATGATAGCCAGCAGTGACATGACTCATTACGAGTCGAGACGGGAGGCGACAGCCAAAGACCGCCAAGCTATTGAAAAGGTTTTGGCTCTGGATCCGCTTGGCCTCTATCAGACCGTATTTAGTCGAGGCATTACCATGTGCGGAGTAATACCGGCTACTGTTGCCCTAATCGCGGCCAAAGAACTAGGCGCTACCCAAGCCGAACTAGTTCGATACACAGATTCAGGCGAGATAAGCGGCGATACTCGCCAAGTGGTTGGTTATGCCGGACTTATTATTACCTGATAAGGATAAACGCCGGAATTTAACTTGACATATGAGGTCTGGCTCTCTATTTTATGGCACCTATTCCGGTTTGGGGGATCGTCTAACGGTAGGACTGCAGACTCTGACTCTGCCTGTCGGGGTTCGAATCCCTGTCCCCCAGCCACCGTAAACACTATTGCATATTCTGCCCCCCACATTTTTTCGCACCGCCTATCCGAATCACAAACTGACAAAAAGCGTCACAACTCGCGCTCTACAAACTGACAATTATTGTCAAGCGCCCCCAATAAAAACAGTTGAACTGGAACCTATCGTGTCAGGCCTATACATTTTTTTACTAATGAATCAAACTAGTTAGATGTTAATATGCGTTGCACAATATTTTCTTTGAATTATGGCCCGATATCTGCAATACTAAAAAATCGAAGTTGAAAAGCATTAAAAACTTAAAACCCTCAGGAGGAACCACTATGCTAAAGATGCTGCGACCCCAAGATTCTGAAAAAGGCTTTACCCTTATTGAGTTGATGATCGTCGTAGCGATCATTGGTATCCTGGCTGCAGTTGCCATCCCGGCCTACATGAACTACATCCAGAAAGCGAGGGTTACCTCCCTGGTCTTTCCTGGCATGCACTCGCTTCAAACCAACCTCGGTCTCTACTATTCCACCCATCAAAGATTTCCTCAGGCTGCTGCCACCGTTGGTCTCATGGATGATGAGGCTGACATGACATATATGGATAGTGTATCTATGCGAGTAAATGGGTTTGCGTTTTCAATAACCAGTGTAGTTGGTGAAAAATTGGAAAAATTAAACAATTATAGAATGACAGCAGTTGCCCAAACATCAGGTAATGACGGCAAAATAGCCAGGTGGTCGTTAGGTGGAAACCTTGCAGAAAAACTGGGGTTGTCCGGCGAAAATTAACCCCCTTGATTCAAACAGCAGCCAGTTCAAAAAACCCGACTTTACGAGTCGGGTTTTTTACTGGTATTTATACGGCCCATGACTCCTTGAAAAAATAACCTGTTAAAAACAGGTAACAATAAATCCAAGATGATGACAGAAAAGGATAAAAACCATTCCTGGCAGGTTCGAATTACTTCTTTATCTCCGCATGTACTTTTCCTTTTTGTTCTCTGCTTTATTTGCCTCAGTTACAGCAATACTCTTTATTCACCTCTAGTGCTTGATGATAAAGCAACTTTCATTGACGAGCCTAAAGTTTATATTGATAATTTTTCACTTGAGTCCCTGCAAAAGCTCTCCTCAACACGTTTCGGCCTGGGACGTTTAATTCCCCTCCTCACCTTTGCAATCGATCACATGATAGGCAAGGGGAGTGTTAAGCAATTTCACTTAACCAACATCCTTATTCATATTCTGTCGACTACTGCTGTTTATCTCTTAATGCGCGCCTTATGTTCAACTTTAATAGCGAAGAGGTCTCTGAAGTTTATTGCGCCGGAATACTTCAGCCTGTTCGTTACCGCCTTGTGGGCCGTGCACCCGGTGCAGACAAATGCCGTTACCTACCTGGTGCAAAGAATGGCGTCATTGGTTGCCCTGTTCTATTTTGCCGCCCTTACTTGTTATATTTGGGGCCGGATCAATATCTCAAAACCGCAACGTTATATTGCCTGGGTTGGCTTTATCATCTTTGCGCTGTGCGCCTTCTTATCCAAGGAAAACTCCTTTACTCTGCCCTTAGCGCTATTATTGGTTGAGATGCTTTTTATTTCACCCGAGCTTGGCAAAAATATCATGGCCAAAATAAGATGGCAGCAACTTCTTGGTCTGGCCATTGTTATTCTATTGCTTTTGCCCTTGCTTTATGCGAATCTCTCGACGATTTACGAAACTTTCTCAAACAGGCATTTCACTATTTCAGAAAGATTGTTGACAGAACTACGGGTAATCGTTTTTTACCTCTCTCTGCTTATATTTCCGCTGCCAGGTCGTTTCAACCTTGAGCATGACTTTACTATTTCTCATTCATTATTGGCACCCCCGACCACCCTTCTCGCACTGCTGTTTATCGCTTCTCTTTTATGGATCGCTTTCAAAGCTAGTCGACATAACAAACTAATATCATTTGGCATTTTGTTTTTTTTCCTGAATCTGATTTTGGAATCATCCATTATCGGCCTGGAACTTGTTTTTGAGCATCGTCTTTACCTGCCCTCCCTGGGCTTTTTTATTGTTATGATCGCGCTGGTCGACATAGGTATACGATTTATTTCAGCAAAAAATGACATAGAATTAAAGCAGATAATATTTTTGGGAACTGTAATTATTGTTTGCGTATTGACTACTTTCACATCTATCCGCAATACCGTTTGGCAGGATGAATACACTCTTATGAAGGATTGTGCCAAAAAATCCCCAAATAAACCAAGAGTGCTGAACAATTTAGGCGTTATATTGGCAATATCAGGTCGATATGAAGAGGGTCTGGCCACTCTGGAGCAAACAATAGCTCTGGGAAAGAACAACTATGAAGAGTATCTGAAGGCAGCCAACAACATTGTAAACATCTTGAGGGAACAGGGGAAGTTCCAGGAGGCCGCTGACCGGGCAGAAAAATATATAAAAGAGAGACCCAAGGGGATCAATTGGGATGGCTTTCAAAGGATAATGTTAAATCTGGGAACTGCTTACTGGAAACTCGGCAACTTGCAGGCGTCCTTTGAAGCGTTTTCATATGCTGCTTTAGTTAAGGGCACCACTGACGCAAAAATTGCCTTAGGAGCTATGGAAGCCTTATTGCTGGAGGCCATGACCAGTGAAAAGGGACGCCTGCAACTTGAGTTAGAGAATAAACCGGTTGCCGTTCATCGTAAAATTGCCGGAACGCTTTTTGCCAAACGAGATTACCGAAATACTGAACAATACCTGAAAATGGCCCTGGAAAAGGATCCGAATGATATAGCAACGTTAGAGATTAAGAGGAATTTAGAAAATGCGCTCGAAAAAAACAAAAGGGCGATTAACGCGGTAAATCTTGCAAACAGGCCAGTGTCAATACACAACTTCCGGTTCAAGTCGTATCTTTTCCTGGCCGGTTTTATAGAAAAATCGTACCACCCTTTAGAAGGGTCTATTGAATATTTTCTAAAAGAGGCTGCCCGCCTTGAGCCGCAAGACCCTGTCGCTGGTTATTATTTAGCCCGCTGGCGACTTAAAACAAACCAAACCGATGAAGCGTTAAAACTGACAAAACACTATTTAAATTCGGCGCTGGACTTTTTCCCGCTAATTGAACTGGCCGGCCTTTGTTACCAGGAACAAAATAACAATAAACAAGCAGCAATCATGTTCAGCAGGCTTCTGGCCAACTACCCTGGTCATCCGGACTGGGCCGAATATGAAAATTTTATTAAGACTGCCAAGATCCAACCGGACAATAAATTTGAACTGGAGAAAACTAAACCTGCTACAATAAATGCCCCACAATAGGTTTCTAAACTTTGGCAATGCCCTTGACTGACAATCCTGCACATCAAAGACTCCTAAAAGCTTTAGCCCTTGGTATAATTATTCTTTGGGGTCTGGTAATACGCCTGGATGACCTAAAGGATTGGCGCACCAACGCCTCAGAGGCATTTCATAACGAAGAACCTTTAATTGCTACCGGCGATGGCTATTATTACCTGCGTCTTGCTCAGGATCTCGTTAACAATCGCTATAATACCGTTGACGAACTCCGTTCCGTACCTGCCAACCCACCTCGACCTTTTCCACCGCCTTTGCTCTCTGTGATGACCGCTGCTATCTCCAGGGCAAGTTCCTTTTCGTTAAACTGGGTTGCGGTTGTTCTTCCAGCCGTATTAGGTGTAATGCTTGCTATTCCTTCGTATTGTCTTGGCAAATTATGGGGTGGAACTATCATGGGACTTACGGCTGCGGCTTTTAGTCTTATCTCTAATGCCCACCTTGCCAGGAGTTCTTTTGGTCAATATGATACCGACTGCCTGAATCCCACCCTTTTAATGGCAATTGTCTTCTTCTTACTTAAATTTGCAACTGAAACCGGCCGGAAACGTTATTACTATCTGATCTCTGCGGTAGCAACTCTAATATTGTTTTTATGGTGGTGGGATCAGGCCCCGTATGTGGTATTGGCTATTTTCCTGGTGCCATTCACCACGGCCCTGGTCTATTTCTATCGTCCGCCTGGACCTGAAGCAAAAAAATTTATCCTGTTTGTTGTCGCCATCTCCTTAATAGCCGTGACATGGCAAGAGTTCAATCCAGCAAATTCGGTATTTCATAAATTTCAAAATTACTATCACTATATAATCCATCCCGGCAAAGATGATTTCCCGCCCATGGGGAAAGTGATTACCGAACAGGCGGGCCTATCGCTACCTCTGTTCGTTGCCAGATCCACCGGCAGCTGGCTTCTCTTCGGAATAAGCCTGACAGGTTTAATTTTGCTTTTCGCACGTCACTCAAAGCAGAGCTTATTTCTCATCATGCCAATTCTCCTGGCCCTGCTGGCTTTTGCTGCAGATAGGTTTATGATCTTTATCACACCAGTGATTGCACTTGGTTTTGGTTTCTTTATGGTCGAACTATGCAGACCCGTCAGCCTCCGCAAAACAAAGTACCTTATTATTCCCGGCCTGATTATCTATGCTTCCTGGACCTCGTACAAGGGGGAGGCTGCATTCGCCATGCCCTTCCCAGGGGCGAGCATCGCCGGCATGTCGCAACTGCAACGGGTCACTCCTGCTGGTGCGATTGTCTGGACTTTTTGTGACAATGGCTATCCTCTAAGTTACTGGGGAAATCGAGGAACAACTTGCGACGGACAAACACATAGCGGCGAACAGTCTGTTTACAACTCAATGCCATTAGCCACTGAAAATCCGCGTCTGGCCGCTAACTTCATTCAATTTTATGTCAGACATGGCACGCCGGGAATAAATCTATTTTATCAGTCCGTTGGCAAAGATCGCGCCACCGGCTACGAACTCCTGAAAAGAATCATGGCTGCCGGTCCGCAGGAAGCTTCCATAATTCTTAAAAAGTTTAACTTGTCTCAGGCAAACATGCCGGCTGGGGGGTGGCTTACCTTTCTTTTTCCGCCCCGTTCCAGGCCTGTATATCTTTTTCTGGATTGGGGACTAATGCAGGTAAATCACTGGATCGTCTTCTTAGGTACCTGGGATATCAATAAGCAAACCGGAGTCTCGCCACTGCCAGGCAAGCTGTTCAAAAATATTATTATTAAAGGTTTAAATGTAACAAACAAGAGTGGAACCATGCATGCCGACCTCCAAACCGGAGTTGTCAATCTCTCAGGAGCGCCAACTCCCATCACCTCGGCACTGTTTAGAACCACCGAAAAAATTTCTCGGTATGATTATCCCCCTCACCCTGTTCAACTTGAAAATTCCGCCGGCAGTTATGAGTTCGATATCTTTTCTGAGCAAAATATGGCACTACTTTTAAGCAGAGACTCCGGGCAGCGTCTCTTTAACAATCTATTCTGGCTAAAAACTCCAATGCCCCCTGAATATTTTAAACCTGTGTTGCAAAGCACGCCAAACTATCAGATATGGGAAGTTGGAGGAGACACCTGGCGGTAATCATGATTTTTGCTTTGACTTCCAAAGAGATTCCTTCTAGATTTGATCATCTTTCGTTTTTCTTTCGAGTGGTTAGCCATTTTTCTTGTTTTATCAACCTGTTTTTACCCTGCAAGTCAGGTTTCTAACGATCAACAGTGTCCTCTATACACAAAGACGAGTCATATGTTTGAACAGATTCATAATTCAAAAAACCTGCCAATCCTATTATTTCTTGCTATTTTAGCGATCGGCTTCTTTCTTCGGGTCTCGACTACCAGATGGGACCCTCTAATTACCTTTCCAGATTCAACACTGTATTTCAGTCTGGCCAAAGAGATACAGACTTCAACATATTTCCAAAGTGACTATGATCTGGATGCCGGCTTTTTAACCTCGCGACGCCTTCCACCATTCTACCCGATGTTAATAGCAGCATTTTCTTTTTTACCGTTTGAGATAGAACGAATCGGGATATGGGTCTCGCTCTCGATGAGTATGCTTACCTTTATTCCCCTCTATCTGGTCGGACGTCATCTCTATTCACAGACTTCAGGCCTGATTGCTATTGCCCTCTTTTCTTTTCACCCGTTTGCCCTCCAATGGGCATCTCCAGCGCTTACCGAATCAACATTTACGTTTCTTTTGTTCAGTACCATAGCAGCAGGACTATGGGCCATAAATACAAAAAGACCATTCCTCTTTATTTTGACAGGAATATGTGCCGCGCTCAGCTACCTCACCCGTGAAATAGGTATTGTCGCCATTTGCTTAGTATTTATATGGAGCACTTTTGTTCTGTTGAGAGAAAATTCCACCTACCGACGCTCCATTATGCTGGTGGCATTAATGCTCTGTACTTTTATGCTTACTGTTATGCCCCACCTTATGGCCATCAAACTCCGCACCGGCGAGTGGGGGTTAACTTACCAAGCGAATAATGCCAAAATTGTAACTGCTATTTTTCATGAAGGCGGTGACCAATACGACCGTTTCAAACTCCCGGGCGCAGAGACGAACGTAACAACAATTCAAAGCCAGAGTCCATTAGAGAAGCTTTCATTTATCAGCAGTAAACTGGCAACAAACGGCTGGTCATACTTTAAAGCTTTTCTCGAAGGAGTCGGCTACTCCTCACTTGGTTGGCTCTCACTGGCCCTAATCTTTGTTGTCTATCAAATTCATATCGGTTCTTGGAGGGATTATTGGAAAGAATTATATCTGCTTAGCTGGATTATATCTATTATTATCCTCTATGCGTTAGTGTCGGCGTATATGGTAGACCATCGCTATATGTTTCCTATTCTTCTTCCCGCCTTAATACTTTGCGGACAAGGAATTTGCCAGAGTTGGGATTGGGCTAAAAAAATATTTGATGGCAAAATCAAGTCAAAAACACTATCTAAAACAATCGCAAGTCCAATTATTGTTCCATTGATGATGGTTGGCATAATATTTTCTCAGGAATGGCCTACGATTCAAAAAATAAATCTGCTTTCAGCCAAACCTTCTTTAATATTTTCCGCCGGCCAACTTGAAGTCGCTAAATATTTGCAGGATCGGCAATTGGCTTTCCCAGGTGTAAAGGTCATAAGTTATAAGCCATATATGGCTTACTACCTAAAGGGAAAAGCGATCAGTCTACCGAAAACTTACGAGGAGTTAAGACAAAAAATCGATAACCATGAAGGCGATCTGTTGCTTGCCGACAGTACTGAACTTGCAATCGCCCGCCCACTACTTTTTGATCTGGCCTTTGGTGGTATTGTTCTCCCGCAACCAGGGCCGGTAATATACAGTCGGCTATTCCCAAAATTTAAGCGAGTCATTACCATATATGATTTACGCCAACACAAAAAACTCCCAAAAACTTTACCTGAACAAACAGAAAGTACGGAAGAAAGGCTAAAAAAGGCAGAAAATTTTTATCAAAATGGCTACTTATATAATGCGGCAAAGGAGTGTTCGATTATTCTTGATCAAGATCGTAACAATCACGATGCAATTAAAATGATAGCACAAATATATGTTGATTATTGCTTAAAAACCGACTCTCCTGAACTTCTACCCATCGCCATAAAAATATGTAAAAAATATTTAGATACTGTACCGGACGACCAACAAATGAAACAGCTTTATGCCGATCTTTGTGAACTGAGGGATAAAAACAAGAACTGACACACATTCCACACATAAAGCTAACTGTCACAGCACTAACTAATTTGCCAATCAACTCGTTTGGAACATAATCATGACAACTCAAGAGAACTTCGAAAAAATCACCATCCTCCTGCCAGCTTTTAACGAGGCGGAAAACATCGGTGGAACTATTAAAAATCTCAAAGCCCTTTACCCTGACTTCGAGATTCTTGTGGTCGATGACGCCTCAACTGATAACACTATTCAAATAGCCATGGCCGCCGGCGCCAATGTCTGGCCACACCCGTACAATATTGGAAATGGCGCGGCCATTAAAACCGGTCTGCGCTGCGCTTCCGGCGATTGGGTCATCATGATGGATGCCGATGGTCAGCATAACCCGGCAGACATCGCCAGGCTGCTTGAGCACAAAGATAAATTCGATATGGTAATAGGCGCCAGGACCAGGCAATCCGAGACATCAGTTCATCGTGATATTGCTAATACATTGTATAACTGGCTGGCCGGCTACGTTACAAAATTCAAAATTGACGATCTAACCTCCGGTTTTCGTCTTGTTAAAAAAGAGACCGTTCTGGACTATATTTACCTTCTGCCAAATACTTTTTCATACCCATCGACCTTAACCATATCTTATCTTCGTAGTGGCAGAAGCATAAAGTTTGTTCCTATTCAAACAATAAAAAGAGGCGGCAAAAGCAAAATAAAATTGCTGGAGGATGGCCCTCGCTTCTTTCTGATTATCACAAAAATCGCTACACTTTTCTCCCCTCTCCGGATTTTTCTGCCAATCAGTTTTTTCTTCTTCAGTACCGGAATACTCTACTATCTTTACACCTTCATAACTTCCCACCGTTTTTCGAATATGTCGGCCCTGCTGTTGACCACTTCCATCATCATATTCATGATGGGACTTATATCAGAGCAAATCACCCAGATACGATTCGACAGGATCAAATAGTAACCGGCTCTTTTGTTTTACTACAATGGATTACACCAGAAATTCCAGATTAATGAAACGTCGGGACGATAAGTTGCCCTATTACAGAACCAATGAAAACAACGAAACAACCGAAATTAGCGCTAAAACGACAACGGTTGCGAAGCAGACCGCATTATAAAACCGGCTGTTGGTATACTTCCCCATCAGTTTTTCATCATTCACCAGGATGAGCATGAAAACGAGAATGACCGTAAAGAGAAAACCATTAACGATCTGGGAGATGAGCATTACGTTCATCAAGGAGAGGCCGGGGATCAGGACAATCAAAGCACCAAGGATGATCGAGGTTGTATAGAGAACATAAAATTGCTTTGCATCCTCATAGCGCTGATCAACACCGCGCTCCCAACCAAGAGCCTCGCAGATCGAATAAGCAGTAGAGAGTGGCAATATACAGGCCGCGAACATTGAGGCATTCCACAACCCAAAAGCAAAAAGTTTACTGGCCTGCAGACCGGCCAGAGGAGCTAGGGCCTGCGCCGCCTGCGAGGCATCCTCAATGCTGATCCCGCTGCGATGCAGGGTCATGGCGCAGACCACTACAATGCACATGGCGACAATACTTACGGTAATACCACCCAGGATGGTGTCGGAGCGGGAATAGCTGTAGTCTTCAATATCTATCCCCTTCTCAACAATGCTTGCCTGCTGATAAAACTGCATCCACGGCGCAATTGTCGTACCGACAATACCGATCAGCATGAACATGTAATCCTTGGTGGCGATCAGTTTCGGTGTTACCAGGGCAATAGCGATCTCACCCATGTCCGGCTTGGCCATGAAAGCGGAAAGCAGATAAGCCACATAAAAAAAACAACCGAGTAAAAAAATCTTTTCCACCGATCGGTAACTCCAGCGCAATACCATGTACCAAACCAAAAAGGCACAGATCGGTACGGCAATAATACGCGGGATGCCGAACAGTTCGGCGGCAGAAGCTATTCCGGCAAACTCGGCCATAATATTGCCGAAGTTGGTGACCAGCAGGGCCAGCATAAGATAAAAGGTGATTTTTACGCCAAACCGCTCTCGGATAAGGGAGGACAAACCATCGCCGGTGACCACCCCCATACGATTTGCCATCTCCTGGACAAGAACCAGGACCACGGTCATGGGGATAAATATCCATAATACATCGAAACCATACAAGGCGCCGGCCTGGCTGTATGTCGCAATTCCGCCTGCGTCATTATCGACATTGGCGGTAATAATCCCGGGTCCCATGATGCTCAAAAACAGCAGAAACCGCAGTCTAAAACTTTTTTTTGTCTCAGCCATCAGTTACGCCGCTTCCCGATAATAGTAGGAGACCAGTTCATCAAAGCTGTGCTTGTAACTGATAATGCCAAGCAACCTTGTTTTGTCGTCCACCACTGGTATGGCTAGAAATTTATATTTATAAAACTGATCAGCCACCTTTTCCAGTTCATCATCCGTCTCGACCGTGATCAACCTGGGCATCTCAAGGTCGTGCAACAAGACCTCCGGCGCTGCCAGAATAAGCTGCTTTATGCTTACAACACCAATCAGATGGCCATAGTCGTCACCGACATAGACATAATGAACTATTTCCACCTCATCAGCATTGTCGCGAATGAACTTAAGGGCATCGCCAACGGTTTTTGTAATACATATCTGCAGAAAATCAGTGGTCATCAGAGAGCCTGCCGTTCTCTCTTCAAAGGCCTGGAGCAACCCGATTTCGTCACGCTCCTCAGGCTCCATCTGTCCCATGATGACCTCCTGGTGCATCTCGGGTAACTCTTCAAAGATATCTGCAGCTACTGAAGGTTCCATCTCCTCAAAGATCTCTGCGGCTCTGGTAGGATCAAGATCCTGGACGATCGCAGCACCTAGTTCAGGCTCGACCATCTCCAGGGCGTTTGCTGCTGTCTCAGTATCTACAGTATGGAGCAGTGCGACACGATCCCCTTTATTCAGATCTTCAAGAATCTCAGCAAGATCAGCAGGATGCAGTCCTTTTAATGCTTGATGATCAACCATAAGCCGGACAGGAACTGTGCCATGACCAGCCTCAAGGGGCTGCACATAACGCCAGGAGATCAAATCCTCTTTAAGATCTTTACCAAACAATCTGGTCAAACCGCGCACCTGGCCTTCAAAACCAAGACGCCGTAAAAGTCCGGGAAGTCCGACATCAACATGAACCAGATAGGATTTGTTATTAACCGTCATCAACTGAACATCATTTACCCTTTCTACTTTGGCACCCTGCATGTCGACTATCTGTTTGTCCATAAAAACATCGCGGAGGAAAAACTGCTGTTTCTCAGGAGAATACTCGGCAAGCTCAGCAGAAACCAACTCGAACTTTTTAAGCGCTGAGGTGCTGGGGAAGATGATCTTTTCCGCCGGCAAAAAATAATCTTTTCCCTGCTTGCGGACGATTGCGCCATCAAGCTGTGGATAAATACTTGTGCCGCGATGGGCTACAAGGTCCTTGATCCGACCGACTGATTCGCCATTTGCCGTCAGTTCTTTACCCAGATATGTCGAGGCAAAGAAAAAGGTGTGGGGTTGATGCTGTTCAGAGGAATTGATCTGGGCATTGGTTTGATCCATTGCGAACCTCCTGATGATTAATGCCAACCGGTTTAAAAAATTTTACGGATAATGGCTAAGATACACCAAAAGGCCCTGGGCAGGCAGGTGAGCTGTCAGGCAGGAAAAACTACATGTAAGCCACACATGGCCGACATGCCAGACATAAGCCTTGCGCAGCAAAGGGCCTGTCACAACATTTACTCGGACTAGGACCTTCGTCCATGTGTTACTCCAAATTGAAGGGGGTAGTCTAAAAAAACGTCTTAATCAACAAGTAGCAATATGCCATCGTCAAACGCTTATTATTACTATTCGGATTGATATAACAAATGCTAATTTTCGAGTCAACGAAAAGCGTTACTTGATCATGAAAAACTCGAAGTTATACTTCCTTTGCAGCCCGGAGAGAGCTGCAAAGGAGATAAAAATATAAAATTAGAATCTTCTCTCAAACATACTGCCTGGGGGAGGTCTTTTCCTTACTTTTCCACTTTTTTCTGACGATGGATTCACGATTTTTCGGAACACTACTGCCGGCAAAATGCCCACCACCACGATTAGACGTCTTTTTGGAAATATTTCCCTCATCGACTCTGACGTTAACCGGTTTACCATTAATTCTCACATGTTTAAAGATATCCAAAATCTTCGGCGTAAACTTACCGTCCACCTCGATCATTGAGGAACTACCCATGATCTCAATCTTGCCAATCGCGATTTTGGGGGTATCAACTGTCGCACTGTTAATCTCAGCAATCAGACGGGCAGGGTTGATCCCATCTTTTTTACCAACGCTAAGAATGAACTTGGTGTACTTCTGATAATTCGATTGCCGTTGAAATTTGCCGTCGTTTTCCTTAAAAGCTGTCCGGCTCTTATCTGTTTCTTGAATGTTAAGATCAGGTGCATCTCGGTAATACTCAAGAAAACGGCTAAACTCCACAGAAACAAACAGCTTGATCAGTGCTTCGCGGTCAAGTCCTTCCATTTTTTTAACGATTAGCGGCAAAAATGGATCAATCCGAGCATGATTGATATCTATCGCAAGCCACGAATCGATACGGCTTAACAATTGCTTTTCACAAATTTGCTGCCCTGTTGGAATTTTGCCCCGCTCAAACTGTTTTTTGAGCTTCTTTTCAATCTCCCTAATCGTATGTTTTTCACGCATATTGATGATGGCGACCGAAATCCCGGTCTTACCGGCCCTGCCGGTTCGTCCACTCCGGTGTAAATAAATTGAGGCCTCATCAGGAAGATTATAATGGATCACATGGGTGATATCCTTAACATCAAGACCACGAGCCGCAACGTCGGTGGCCACAAGCATCTGAAGATTTTTGGACCTGAATCTTTTCATCACATGATCGCGTTGACTCTGGGACAAATCACCATGCAGTGCGTCGGAATTGTAACCATCCTGCACGAGCTTATCAGCAACATCCTGGGTTTCTTGCCGTGTTCGACAAAAAATGATGGCATAAACATCCGGATTCATATCAACAATGCGCTTCAATGCCAGGTAGCGATCCTTGGCATGAACCGTGTAGTAGATATGACGAATATTTTCGGCACTGGCATTTCGTTCGCCAACAGTAACTTCCAAAGGGTCATTCATATAATTATTGGCAATAGCAGCAACTTCCCGGGGCATCGTAGCTGAAAACAAGAGAGTCCTCTTCTCAGCCGGAGTTTTAGCCAAAATGGCGTTCAACTCTTCCTGAAATCCCATGTTCAACATCTCATCGGCCTCATCAAGAACCACGGCCCTAATCGCCGAGATATCGACATAACGTTGCCGGATCAGATCATGAAGACGACCAGGAGTCGCAACGATTATCTGCACTCCATGACGCAATTCCTGAATCTGTTTAATTATGCTGGCGCCGCCATAAACAGCCAATATCTTCAACCCTGAAACAAAACTACCATACTCCGTCATATCCTTGGCTACTTGAACGCACAACTCCCGAGTCGGGCACAAAACCAAGGCCTGGGTCTGTTTGCGACTCATATCAATTGTTTGAATAAGCGGAATACCAAAGGCAGCTGTCTTACCGGTACCGGTCTGAGCCAGGCCGACCACATCTTCCTGCTTCTTCAACAACAAAGGGATTATCTGTTCCTGGACCGGTGTTGGGATTAAAAACCCTAGTTTATCAAGTGCTTGGACTATCTCTTTGCAGACACCAATTTCGACAAATGTTGTCATGTTTATCTCACTTCTTCTTTAGAATGCGACTCCATAAAAAAAAATGCCCCGCAGATGCAGGGCACACTCCTGAATAAATACCTGAAGATATTACAAGGCAATAACATTGTCGGCAGCAAGGCCCTTCTGGCCATTCACCACGTCAAACTGCACTTCTGCTCCCTCTTCAAGCGATTTATATCCCTGGCTCTTAATTGCAGAATAGTGAACAAAAATATCGCTGCCGTCTTCTGTCTCAATAAAACCAAAACCCTTTGCTGCATTAAACCATTTCACTTTCCCTACTGACATCTTGTACTACTCCTTCTTGCTGGCGCGGCATATTATAAAAACCGCTTTGTTATGTTAATGCCCAGGATCATAGCGATCTAAAGGCCTGGCAGTTCGGCTGTAAAAACAGAAAAACCGCACACATCCATAATCGGATGATTGTGCGGCTAAATCTTTCGTATTTTCTAAACTACAAACAGAAACTGCACAAAGTATTACATGCTTATACCATAAGATTAAAAAAATGCAATCTATTAGAAATAATTTGTAGCTCTGGGCTGTTCTTAATTATCTCAATTAGATGGTTGGATCGATATCATATTGGCGAAGTTTACGATAGAGGGTGCTCCGATCAATACCAAGTAGTCGTGCGGCCTTTGCCTTATTGCCGTCAACCAGCTTCAAGGTGCGCATAATCCTGTCCAGCTCGCTCTCCCCCTCCACTTCACTGGCAATGACAGGCAGAAAATCATCACTCATAGAACCGTTAAATGAAGATTCATTGTTACCAGGAGATATATTGGCATGCAATATCTCATCTGAGAGATAGTCGGTAGTAATAATTGTGCCACTACAAAGAACTGTGGCGCGTTCAATAACATGTTCAAGTTCACGGACATTGCCTGGCCAACGATATTCAGAAAGTATCTGCAGTGCCTGATCGGAAAGTCCGCTAATCTGTTTATCAAGACGCTTGCTGAACTTCTCAACGAAATTATTGACGAGTAGAGGAAGATCTCCTTCTCTTTCGCGTAAAGGTGGAAGTTGAATATCCATTACTTTCAAACGGAAATAGAGATCTTCTCGGAATTCACCATCCACGACTTTCTGTTTCAAATCTGCATTTGTGGCTGTAATAACCCGCACATTTACTTTAATGTGCGTATCCTGACCAACCGGATAGAAAGTTCTCTCCTGCAGAAACCTCAGCAGTCTAAGCTGCATGATAGGTGAGATATCACCAATTTCATCAAGAAACAAAGTTCCGCCATCAGCCAGTAGAATTCGCCCCTTGCGATCACGATCAGCACCGGTAAATGAACCCTTTCGATGGCCGAACAGTTCACTTTCAAGAAGATTTTCAGGAATGGCAGTACAGTCAACCTTGACTAGCGGCATGTCACGACGTCCACTTTCGGCATGCAATGCCTCAGCAACCAACTCCTTACCCGTACCGCTTTCACCGAGAATGAGTACTGTGGTATCAACACAGCCAACATTTTCTATCATCGTATAGACTGCCTGCATAGACCGACTACTGCCTACCAACCTGTGGAAATGCGACCTTTTGCCCTTTTGTTCCAACTCTTCTAACCGACTCACATCTCTAGCAACAATAACTACGCCCTGAAAATTCCCACTCCTGGTTACAAGCGGCGCAGCACTGATTCTAAAGATTGAAAGTTCACCTTCAAGAAAATTGAATTCAACTTGATGTTCAGCTACATCATTGGTTGATCTAAGCACCTGTTCCACATCATCTAAAAGTATCTTGCCAAATGCGCCTGGTATCCTGGTAATTGAATCGCCAACCTTGATTCCCGGTTCAATCACCAACAACTGGTTTTTTGCTCGGTCATTCATATCAACAATATTCATCTGAGTGTCTACCGTAATAATCAAATCACGGACACTCCTGAAAATCGCCTCAAGATGATTACGGAACCTCTCCTTCTCCTCTGCAAGTTTCTCCATTTCCAGCCAAAGATTATATTGTTGCAAAGCCATTCGAGCAACCCTGAGCAGGTCATCCTTTTTGACAGGCTTGGAGAGATAATCAAAGGCTCCAAGACGTACAGCTTCCGAGGCCGAATTAATATTAGGATATCCTGTCACCATTACCACAGGACAATGCAATTTTGAATCCTTGACATGGCGGAGGAGATCAATCCCTGAGGCGCCTTCAAGGACGATATCACTGATGATTAAATCGAAGGTCTGGTTGTCTATCTTTGCCATAGCTTCTTCGTAAGTCGATACAACCTCAACAGGACCATACCCTTCCCTGCTCAAAAAGGTCTTGAATGTTAAGCGCAAGCTCTCTTCGTCATCTATTATCAAAATTCGACTTTTCATAGTCCCTTGATCATTCATCACAAAACCGACTCCTTCCGTTATGCAATTCGGTTACAAAAAAATTCATATCAACAATCATTACCTGGCATGAGAAAAAGCTTCAAGCAGAAAAACTTACTGACCATTACACTGACGGCAATGATGTCGAAAAGAAAAACCAAAGACTACATAGGAGACACAAAGGCTTATTCCGCCATGACAAACAAAAAAACAGCTAATCAGCTACAAGCTAATCAACTGTTATAATTAGAACTAATTGGTCGGGACGAGAAGATTTGAACTTCCGGCCCCCTGAACCCCATTCAGGTGCGCTACCAGTCTGCGCTACGTCCCGACCTAAATCAAAGTAAATACACAAAAACACTCTATAATATTTCCAGGTAAATTAAGGGATTACTTTTAACAAGCACCTGATAAATTGTCAAGGATATCAAACTGGAAACTGTTAATAGACATCACTCCTCAAGAATTTTCCTGATTGTATGCAACTCTTTTTTTATCTCTTCAAGGAGAGTCAACGCTCCGGCCTGTTTGATATTATCCGAAATTTCAGGTGATTCAATGTGCCGAGAACGAGCCAAAAATTTCTTGGCTCCGGGAATACTGAGCCCTTCCTCTTTCAACAATTTCTTAACAACTAAGATGTTATCAATATCCGACCGTCGATATAAGCGCTGACTAGAACCGATACGCTGGGGCTTAATATGATGGAATTCACTCTCCCAGTAGCGCAAAACATGCTGCTTCACACCGGTAAGTTCACAAACCTCACCGATCTTGAAGTAAAGCTTATCCGGGATCTCTCCCACCTGTTCTGCGGCCAACGTTATCATACCTCTCAACTAATACGCTAGAGGCTTCGATTCCGGACACCTACTCGTTAATCCGTTCCCGCAGCCCTTTGCTAGGCTTAAAAGACACCATACTTCGACGAACTATTTCCATTGTCTCGCCCGTTCTGGGATTTCTGCCCACCCGTGGCGCTTTCTTTCTGACAATAAAAGTTCCGAACTGCACTATTTTAACAGATTCTTCTGTCAGCAATGACTTTTTCACGTTTGCAAAGAATGAGTCAACTAATTCGCTCGCTCCACGCTGGGACAATCCCATCTTTTCACAAACAATTCTGGTCAGATCCTTTCTGGTAATATTTGATCGCTTCATTTGTGTCACACCTCTCGCAACTTGCCCTGAAACCGTGAGATAAGCAAGTTGATTATTTTTTTATGTGTTATTTCAACTTCATCATCTTCCAATGTATGATCAGCTGAACGATAAGTAATTGACAATGCTACACTTTTAGTGCCTTTATCAATATTATTTCCCTGATAGATATCAAAAAGTTCAACCTTCTCGAACAACACTTCTTTAGCTTCATGCACAGCCTGTAAAAGCTCACCGCATTTGATGGCCTCCGGCACAACCAAGGCAACATCCCATGTGACGGATGGATATCTCGATAATGGACGAAATGTTTTGGGTTCGGGAGGAATCAGGCTCAATAAAGAGATGCTTAAATCTATAAAATAGACATCCTGTTTTATGCCAAAATTCTTAAGAATATTTCGAGCTACCAGTCCATAGCCGCCCAACATCCGACCATTAGCTCTTAATACGACTGACTCGCCAGCTTCGCCCAACTGTTCATCGACGCTATCGGTGTCGAATATTACGCCAGCACATGCCTGTTGGAGCAAAATGGTTTCAACAACCCCACGGATATCATGGATATCGACCACGGCATTAGCCGAATAGTGAAGTACGGGGGCACCCGGATAGCGTCTACCACACATTACAACGGTCAGACGTTCATCCTCTTCAGGCAGTTCTCCGCCCTGCGGGAGGAACACCTTGCCAACCTCAAAAAGTTGCAAATCGGAAGTCTGATGGTTGATGTTGCGCCGAACATTTTCAAGCAAAGCCGGTAGAAGAGTGGTCCTCATGACATTCTGATCTTCAGCCAACGGATTTTTAAGCCGTAATTGCTGTCGGCGTTTGTCTTGAACAGCAAGCCCCAATAGATCAACATTGTGATCGCTGACGAAACTATAATTGATGGCCTCATAAAAACCTAAGGCAACCATGGTGGCGGCTATCTTATCCCGAAGAGAACGAACAGGACAATTCTCCGGAAAACTCATAGGAGTCACGGGGAGGGTGCTTGGCAACTCATTATATCCCTTGAGTCTGGCAATCTCTTCAATCAAATCAATTTCGCGCTCAAGATCTACCCTGAAAGTCGGCGGCACAACTTCAAAAGTCAACTCATCAATCTGCCTAGCAATAATCTCAATACCTAACAGCAAACGTTCGATCTCCTCGGCACTGATATTGATTCCAAGGAGATCACTGACTCTCTGCACCCTAAGCTTTATAACCTTCTTTTCCGGTAATCCTTGAATAAGATCAATACCGTCATCAACAAGCTTAGCGCCGGTTAACTCAACGATTAGCTGAACCGCCCGCTCCAAGGCCTTTGGAATACCCTCAGGATCAACCCCCCTTTCAAAACGGTATGATGAATCAGTACTCATATTAAGCTTGCGGACCGTGCGACGAATACTGACTGGATCAAAGTAGGCGCTTTCAAGCAGAATCCGCTTGGTGGAGGCAGTCACCTCAGAACTTGACCCGCCCATGATCCCAGCAACAGCTACAGGTTTTTCATGATCACAGATAACCAGCATCTCCGGATCGAGTTGCCGTGCAACGCCGTCAAGGGTATTGATCTTCTCTAATGGTCGGGCCTGCCGGACAATAATTCCAGCACCGGCCAAACGATCGAAATCAAAAGCATGTAGAGGCTGACCGAATTCAAGCATCACGAAATTCGTAATATCAACAACATTATTGATCGGACGAAGGCCGACAGCCAACAGGATTTTCTTAAGCCACCACGGCGAAGGCGCTATAGTTACATCATTAAGAAGACGTGCGGAATAGCGAGGACAGGCAGCAGAATCAACCGCCACTGAAAATGGCAGATTTTGGCCAGTGAGGGCTGGAAGATTCTGGGCAACCGGAACCCGCAGTTTTTTCCCGGCAAAACCGGCAATCTCCCGTGCAATACCAATAACACTGGCACAATCAGGTCGATTGGGAGTAATATCCACTTCCAGCAAGGTATCATGCAAATCAAGAGCATCAACTAAAGGCTCGCCAACCGCATAAGAGTCTGGCAGGTCTATAATCCCGGCATTATTTTCAGAAATCCCAAGATCTTTTTCCGAACAAAGCATGCCCTCGGAAATCTCCCCACGGATCTTGCTCTGTTTGATAATTACGCCATTCGGTAACGATGTGCCCGGTAAGGCCAGCACAGTCAACAGGCCAGGTCTGGCATTAGGAGCCCCGCAGACGATCCTGAGAACTCTCTCGCCTCCGGCATCCACATCACATAATACCAGACGATCGGCCTGCGGATGCGGACGAACAGATTTAATTCTGACTATCCTGACGCTGTCATTCAAATATTCAAAAAGTTCCTGACATGAATCAACCTCAAGCCCAGCCATGACCAGACCTTGCACCAACTTGGCAGTCGGGAGATCACACTCTATATAATTACGTAACCAGGATAGGGTGCATTTCATGAGTCAATCCGCTTTTTAAATCATTAAAAAAATGCCGAAAATATAATACGGCAAAAAACAACCTGCTATCAGAACTGCGAAAGAAAACGCATGTCATTTTCGTAATAAAGACGGATATCATTGATTCCGTATTTAAGCATGGCGATTCTCTCAGCCCCAATGCCAAAGGCAAACCCACTGAACTTCTCGGAGTCATAACCAACCATTCTAAACACCTCGGGATCAATAAGACCTGCCCCAAGAATCTCAATCCAGCCAGTTTGTTTACAAACACGACACCCCTTTCCATCACATATCACACAGGCTATATCAACTTCAGCACTAGGTTCAGTAAAAGGAAAGAAACTCGGACGAAAACGGATAGCAACATTACTATCAAACATCTTGGCAATAAAAATAGAAAGAACCCCCTTAAGATCAGCAAATGAGACATGCCGGTCAACAAGAAATCCTTCAACTTGATGAAACATCGGGGTATGAGTGATATCGGAATCGCAGCGGTACACCTTGCCGGGAGCAATAATACGAAGAGGCGGCTCCTGTTTCTCCATGGCCCTGATCTGCATGGGGGAGGTATGCGTCCTCAGCAAGACGCTCTCATCAAAATAAAAGGTGTCGTGCATATCCCTGGCAGGATGATGCTTGGGGATATTCAAGGCCTCGAAATTATAATAATCTGTTTCGACATCGGACCCTTCAGCCACTGCAAAACCGAGTCCTTCAAAAATACGGCAGATCTCAAGCATAACCTGAGAGACCGGATGACGACGTCCAAAAGGAATCACCCGCCCCGGAAGAGTTAAATCTTTTCTGGACTCTCCTTTTCCGGTGGCCTGCAGTTGAGTCAAGGCCATCTCCTTTTCAAGGAAATCAGCCTCTATCTCTTTTTTAATGCTGTTCGCCAGATTACCAAGCCGAGGACGATCCTGCGCGGAAACCTCGCCAAGTTTCCGCATCAGCATAGTAAGAGTACATTTCCTCCCTAAATATTTAACCCTGAAAGACTCAAGTTCATCCGGGCGGATAATAGTAGAGAGTTCGGTTTTCGCCTCTGATTGCAGCCGCAGTAATTCTTCTTCCATGGCGGAATAGTGACAGGCGCAGAAGAATTCAGGAGGCTAATTTAACGATTGCGGTAAAAGCCTGCGGATCAAGAATAGCCATATTAGACAAGACCTTTCTGTCAAGATCAACTTTAGCTTTCTTCAATCCACCTATCAATTTACTGTATGACGTTCCATTCATTTTGGCAGCAGCAGCTATCCGGACGATCCAAAGCCTTCTAAAATCACGCTTTTTGGTTCGGCGATCACGATAGGCATATACCAACGCACGATCAACCGCCTCGGCAGCGGTCTTAAAAAGACGACTACGGCCGCCTATATAGCCTTTGGCCATGTTGAGTATCTTGTTTCTTCTTCGACGGGCTTTAAAACCACGCGTAACTCTAGGCATCTCAATATCTCCTCTCTAACAAATCATCAATGCAGCAAACCTGTTATGAATCTCTTCATCGTCTGCTGAACGTTCTGAATAATGTTTACTGATCCTGGCATCATCGTATACGACTTAATACACTAATCTAATGGCAAGACACACACTCTTACAGATAGGGAACCAGTCTTTTTACACTCTTTAAATTTGCTGACTCAACCAAAGCGGATTTACGCAGGTTCCGTTTTCTTTTGGTCGATTTTTTGGTGAGAATATGGCTGGAAAAAGCCTTACTCCTCTTAATCTTTCCAGTGCCGGTCATTTTAAAACGCTTAGCAGCACCCCTGTTGGTCTTCATCTTCGGCATAATCCACTCTCCATACGGTTTGGATCAAAAAATAAATAATACTATATCGTTTAAAAACTCATCTTACACTATCACTTAGGTCCAAGAAACATTGCCATTTGCCGGCCTTCAACCTTGGGAGACTGCAGAATTACACCTATATCCAAGACTGCTTCGCCGATCTTGTTCAGCACTTCGATGCCCAGACTGTCAGCGTAAACGATCTCCCGACCCCGAAAACGCAAGGTCACCTTCACTTTATTCTTTTGAGCCAAAAACTTTCTGATGCTTCTGATCTTGAACTCCAGATCATGTTTTTCCGTTTTTGGCCGCAGCTTAATCTCTTTAATCTCTATGACGGTCTGTTTTTTCTTGGCATCCTGCAGCTTTTTGCTCTGTTCATACCGGAATTTTCCATAATCCATAATCCGGCAAACCGGCGGATCAGCTGTGGGAGATATCTCAACCAAATCCAATCCAGCTTGTTCGGCTTTGGCCAAGGCTTCCGGAACAGTCACAACACCGATCTGGCCACCTTCTTCGTCTATCAGTCTCACGGCAACCGCGCGGATCTGGTTACCAACTCGTGCCCTAATTTCCCGGCCCTTCACGGCTTTGTTCTTCTCTTTAATACTCTTACCTCCACTGTTGTGATTTTAAATCACTTGCTTATTCATTCTCATAAACTTGAAAGAATAGCGTCAATTCATTCAATTAGCAAGCAGGAAGTATCATAAACGCCGACTATCCTGTTGGACAAGCAAGATAAACTCCGCAACTGTCATGGCCGGCAGATTTTTGCCGTCCCGCAATCGCACAGTTAACGTATTGGTTTCAACCTCTTTGTCGCCAAGAATCACCATAAATGGAATTTTCTGCAGTTGCGCTTCTCTGATCTTATAGTTCAGTTTCTCGTTTCTTGCATCTTTTTCAACCCTGACACCAGCACCTCTCAAGGCGCTGTAGACCTCTTCCACATAAGGAATCTGGGAGTCGGTAATATTCAGGATTCTGGCCTGTATCGGCGCCAGCCAAAGCGGAAATGCGCCGGCATAGTGCTCAATCAACACGCCAATAAAGCGCTCAAGTGAACCCATCAAGGCCCGGTGAATCATGATCGGCTGATGCTCGCGGCCATCTTCGCCGATATAACTGATCTCAAAGCGTTCAGGCAGGTTAAAATCCACCTGAATAGTCGAACACTGCCAAGACCGCCCAAGAACATCCTTGATCTTGATATCTATCTTCGGGCCATAGAACACCCCTTCGCCCGGATCAAGATGGTAGGCAAGCCCTTTTTTCTCAAGCGCCAACTTCAACGCCTCAGTGGATTGCTGCCAATGTTCATCACTGCCGACATACTTGGCAGGACGGGTTGAAAGATAGATATCGTACTGGTCAAAACCAAAGGTCTTAAGGATCTTTATGTTCAGATCAAGTATGTTGAAAATCTCGTTTTCAAGCTGATCTTCTCTGCAAAAAATATGGGCATCATCCTGAGTGAATCCTCTAACCCGCAACAGTCCGTGCAGTACCCCGGTCCGTTCATAGCGATAGACCGTTCCCAATTCGCACCAACGGATAGGAAACTCCCGATAACTGCGCTTGGCAGCCTTGTAAATTGCAATATGAAAAGGACAATTCATCGGCTTGAGCTGATAGCTCACTTCATCAATATCCATGGACGAGTACATATTCTCGCCGTAGAAATCAAGATGACCGCTGGTTTTCCAAAGATCAAGCTTTGCAATATGCGGCGTATACAACAACTCATAATCGTTGCGATAGTGCTCGTCACGCCAGAAATCTTCAATCAACCGACGGATCAAAGCACCTTTGGGCTGCCAGAGTATGAGCCCCGGCCCAACCTGATCCTGGATAGTGAAGAGTTCGAGCTCCTTACCCAATTTCCGGTGGTCCCGTTTCTTGGCTTCCTCAAGGTTGTTAAGATATTGTTTCAATTCCTTGGGATCAAAAAAGGCTGTACCATAAAGACGCTGCAGCATTGCGTTTTTTTCATCACCCCGCCAGTACGCCCCAGCCAGCTTAATCAATTTAAAAGATTTCAACCAGCCGGTATGCGGCACATGCGGCCCCCGGCACAGATCAACAAAGCTCCCCTGCTGATAGAGGGAGACCGTTGCATCCCCGATACTTTGGAGAAGTTCAAGCTTATAGTTCTGCTTTGCCTCTTTGAAATAGGCTGCCGCTTCAGCCTTTTCCACACTCTTGCGCACAAAAGGCCTTGCCGCCTCGACAATCTCCTGCATCTTGGCTTCGATCCGCTCAAAATCTTCGGTTGAGAAGGTAACTTCACCAAAATCGTAGTAAAAACCCTCATCAATCGCCGGACCAATTGCCACCTTCACCTGATCACCAAAAAGACTAAGCACTGCCTCGGCCATAACATGGGCGGTACTGTGCCTTAAAATCACCAGAGCCTCAGGTGTTCCTACGGTAATTGGCAGCAGTTCCCCATCGACTTCAAGAACTGTGGACAGATCAATCAGCTCACCACCCCATTGAGCTGCAATGGTCAGTTTTCTTTCCTTATTGGAAAGCAACGATTTCAAAGCCTCAGCGGCCGTCACCCCTTTGGGAAACTCTTTTTTTTCACCACCTACCAAAGCCAGATGAATTTGCGAACTGCTCACGTTTTTTCAGCTCCTGAAAAAATATTCAAAAAATCTCGAACTGGACATTTCTATACGGGTACGGAGCACTATTGAAAACAGAAGGCTTGTTTTTTTGGCTGTCCGAAAAAGGAAGCTTCGCACTGGCATAACCAATGCGAAGCTTCCTATGAATCACCACCTACCAGTCTAGATTGCCTGGTAGGCGCGGGCGGGATTGAACCGCCGACATCTACCGTGTCAGGGTAGCGCTCTCCCGCTGAGCTACGCGCCTAATCAACCACGATCAATCTGCAGGATTTGTTCCAGCTTCCTTAACAACTCCCGGTCGGCATCCAAATAACAATATTCCTAAGCCATGTCAAGGGAAAACCTCAATAAAAGGACTGCGGCGGACTCTCTTCTTGGGCCTTCTCAGAAGGCCCCTACCTGCATTGGCAACAAATCTCTTTTTTGATTATTTCCTGAACTCGATTGCCTTGGCAAGTGTAAGTTCATCAGCATATTTAATATCCATTCCCATCGGTATACCGCATGCCAATCGAGTCACCCGCACCGGTAATTCCTGAAGACGATTGGCCAGATATGCGGCAGTCGCCTCCCCGGGTACGGTAGAGCTGGTTGCAATAAGCACTTCAGCAATCCGCTGCCGCCTGACCCTGCTGAGCAGGTCATCCACTTTGATCTCTTCTGGTCCGATACCCTCCATCGGAGCCAAAACCCCATGCAATATATGGTATTGTCCACGAAAAAATGCCGTTTTTTCTATCGCCAACAGATCTCCTGCCTCTTCTACAACACAGACAATACTAGGGTCTCTTTTAGGGTCATCACAAATTGCACAGGGATCTGATTCTGAAAAGGCATGGCAGTTGCTGCAGAGCTTAATTGCGGCGTGCAGTTCAGCTAAATCAACGGCAAGATTCTGGGCCTCAGCCGCCGGCCGTCGCAAAATATACAAAGCAAGCCTGGTAGCTGTTTTTTTGCCTATACCGGGCAAACGATTTAAATCGGCAACCAGTCTGGCCAATGCCGGAGGAACCACATACATATCAGATCCTTTCTGCCAACAATCAGAACAACCCTGGAATTTGAATGCCACCCGTCAATTGAGCCATCTCCTGCTGTGCCAAAGTTTGAGCCTTATTCATCGCATCATTGACAGCTGCAACAATAAGATCCTGAAGCATAACTTGCTCAGTCGGGTTAATAACTGCAGGGTCAATAGCCAAACTCAATACCTCATGCCTACCATTGACCGTAACAGTAACCATACCCCCACCGACTGTTGAGCTTACTCTCTTCTTGGCAAGCTCTTCCTGAACTTGTACGAGTCTCTGCTGAAATTGTTGAGCCTGTTTCATCATCTGTTCCATATTCATGACAAAAACCTCAAATATCTGTTGTTATCTATGAAATACCTCTACGAGAGCCTGGGCGGATAGCGACAACCTGACCGCCAAAAACCTCCGTAGCCATCTGTACCAAGCTGTCATTAGCCAGTGCCCGGCGATCCTCCAAAAGATTATCGGATGAGTAGTATTCACTCTCCGCTTGATTAGCTTCCTTCACATCATAACGTATCTTCATCGGACGATGGAAAAACTCCTGGGCCAACTCGGCGACCGATTTCAGATGTTCGGCATCCTGGAGAAGCAGGCAATCCGTGATCTCATCAAATTTAATAATCAGCAGGCCATTCTCTTCCATGACTCCTGAATTTCTCTTCAGGGCTTGGGCTATCCATTTTTTGCGACTATCAACAAATTCGAGAAAATTATCCCAATCATCCTTCACCTCCCGGCGCGCTACAGGGACATTTTCAGCCGGCAGATCCGGGACTCTTAAGGCAGCCGGAACAACCTCCGGTGCCAGATTATTATCGACAGTTACCAATGGCGG
>MGTA01000167.1:18503-19713 GCA_001799225.1 Deltaproteobacteria bacterium RIFOXYD12_FULL_50_9 | reverse complement strand
ATCCCCATCTTGTTCGTGCGGCACTCCCTGCAAAATACTATCAAGCCTGGCAAGCAGGGTTGAAACCGGTATAACATCTCCTACCTGAACGGCCCTGATAAAGGCCATCTCCAGGACAAGACGTGGATGCGGCGAATACTGCATCGACTCTACCCCATCAAGCAGGGCTTGAAAGTAGTGATAGAGGATATGAATGCTGTTATGTTCGGCAAGTTCCCGTACAGATTCGAGATCACGATCTGCAAGGTCAAGTACAGCTTGAGCCTGAGTAGTGACCTTGGCAACCAATATGGCTCTGAAATAATAGAGGAGATCATTAGCAAAACGTTTCAGATCCATGCCGACGGCAAAACTCTTGTCGAGAATCTCAAGGCTGCCGGCCAGATCACCGGCCAACAGAGTCCGACAGAGAGCCTCAAACACCTGGCGATCAACCAGACCAAGCACCTGAGAAACATCAGAAACACTCAACTCATCCCCGCCAAAAGACAATACCTGGTCAAGCAGACTCAAGCCGTCCCGAACGCTGCCTTCCGCCTCCCGGGCGATCAGATCGAGAGCACTTGCCGATATTTTTACTGATTCGGCCGTAGCGATTTTCTGAAAAAAAGCGGTTAATCCGGCATGCGGAATACGACGCAGTTCGTAACGCTGACAACGAGATAGAATTGTAATGGGGATTCGATGCAATTCAGTGGTGGCAAACATGAAATAGACATGGGCCGGCGGCTCTTCCAGGGTTTTTAACAAAGCATTAAACGCCTCGGAGGTGAGCATATGAACTTCATCTATAATGATGATTTTGTATCTTCCGGCAACTGGGAAAAACCGGATATTCTCCTTTAGCTCCCTGATCTCCTGAATACCGCGGTTCGAAGCGCCGTCGATCTCATGAAGATCAATGGCCGACCCTTCGGTAATCTGTCGACAAGATTCACACTGGTTGCATGGACGATCCTGTTCAGACCGACAGTTCAACGCCTTGGCCATGATCCGGGCCAGGGTTGTCTTGCCGACCCCCCGAACGCCGCTGAAAATCATGGCATGCGCGACCCTGTCGCGTTTTATGGCGTTCTGAAGCGTTCTGACCACCGGCTGTTGGCCGACGACATCGTCAAAGTTCTGGGGACGCCATTTTCTGGCAAGGACTAGATAGGACATAGGGTAGAAAAAATGATAGCCAGGCACCCCTGCGGCACACAAAGAATTT
>MGTA01000167.1:14919-18491 GCA_001799225.1 Deltaproteobacteria bacterium RIFOXYD12_FULL_50_9 | reverse complement strand
CCTTTGTTGCGCAGGACCCGGCTATCAAACCGTAAAATCTTTTATTCGCCAAACAGCATGGCGGAGAGGGTGGGATTCGAACCCACGGTTCCGCTATTAACAGAACACACGATTTCCAGTCGTGCACCTTCGGCCTCTCGGTCACCTCTCCTGCACGACAGAACCATCGGGACATACTACAAACAAATCACATTTATTAAAAGAGAAAAAAACGGGCTCCTAAAAACAGCCCGCTGAAAAACATGGCGGAGAGGGTGGGATTCGAACCCACGGTCCCAGCTTCCCAGGACAGACGATTTCGAGTCGCCCCCGTTACAACCGCTTCGGTACCTCTCCAGTTATCTTCTCAATCAATTATCCACCCGCAACCGACCTGTTACGTCTACCTTGAAAAAAAACTCTAAGCAACATAGCGCTCTCTTCGGCCAAGATCCCGGCTTCGACATTGACCAGATGGTTGAGCCGCGGATCAGAAAGAATCTGATAAAGGCTTACCACCCCGCCCGTCTTGGGGTCTGTTGCGCCAAAGACCAGCCGGCTGATCCTGGCATGCACCATGGCCCCCGCGCACATGACACAAGGCTCCAGAGTAACATAAAGCGTTGTACCGATTAACCGGTAATTACCCGATACCTGGGCAGCCTGACGCAACACCAGCATTTCGGCATGTCCGGCAGGGTCGCTGTGTTCAATGATTCGGTTGCCGTCACGGGCCAGGATTCTGCCATCCTGATCGACAAGTACGGCGCCTACCGGCACCTCACCCCTGTTAGCGGCACACTCCGCCTCTTCCAGAGCGATTCTCATATAATCAAGCACTGCTGCCCTTTAAAAAATGAAGTTCTTTTATAGCATAAAAAAAGGAATATGCAATCAATTTACCGGCAGTGCCGGACAGCAACTTAAGAGACCTCAGCTCGGATCTTCTTCAAGGTGTTGACGACGGGCATAATTTGCCGCCTCAAGACCAGCTACGCAACCCTCACCCACCGCCTTGGCCATCTGGTAAGGATGGCCGGTGATATCGCCGGCCGCATAGACCCCCGGCATATTAGTCTCCTGTTTGCGATTGGTGACGATGTGGGTGAACGTGTCAGGATCAAGCAGAACTCCCAGATTGTTGGCCAGTTCGACAGCACCCTTAGCGCCCAGTTCAATAAACACACCTTCAACCGCCAAAACCGAATCATCCTCAAGCAGGAGACCGGTCACCGCCTGCTCGCCGATGATCTCTTTTACCCAGGTTGCCGACTTCAATTGTACAGCGCTGTCTACCAGTTTTTTATGCAGCTCATCGGTAATAACAAGCTCTTTGGTTACCAGAAACACCTCGGAGGCATAACCAAGAAGAGTCAAGGCGCCGTCCACAGCAGCGCTCTCATTGCCGACAACTGCGACGCGCACTTTCCTGAAAAAATTGGCGTCACAGTCCACACAATAACTGACTCCCCGACCAAGCAACTCCTTTTCACCCTTCACTTTAAGCTTCTTGCGGGCGGTGCCGGTGGCAATAATCAAGGCATGAGCGCGGATTTCCTGGCCGCTTTCGACCTTGATCACAAATCCGCCCTCCTCCTGGACAATGTGCAGGACATCCTCGGCCATAATACGCACGCCGAATCGCCTGGCCTGCGACATCGCAATCCGCATAAGTTCACTGCCGCTGGTCACCCCGTCGACCCCCAGATAATTCTCGACATGGGTCTGAAAGATACTGCTCCTCTCCGACCGGCCGATCACGAGCACCGAGGCCTTCTTCCGCGAGGCATGCAGAGCAGCCTGCAGACCTGCCGGTCCTGCGCCGATAATCACAACATCAATAGTCTCTCGTACCATTTTCATCTCTCCTTTTCTGCAAATCAAACAAACCGTCTGTTTCTTTCACCTTGTCAGGAAGAATAGGGTCATCAAGCAGAAAAGCAAGATCCACATCGTTGCCCTTCTGCACCTTACCGGCAGCACGGGAGCCGAAGAGATAACAGGCCATGATCTCCGGACGAGTAGCGCAATAGGTTGCGATATGTTTTTTCAGTTCTGCAGTGGTTATTGGCCGACGTTTTTGGACTTTCCTATATATGCATTTTTAAAAAGCAATTATTGCTCAAAAAGAAAAGATAGCATGGTTAATGAACCGTGTCCAAAAAATTGTTTCTCATTAACCACGCCTTCCTCTATTACAAGCATGTTGATTGTTCCATTAACAAGATGCTTGTTGAGTTCAAAAGACTGGGTATCGACGTACATGAGATAGAAGCCAAAGTTGTAGGCAGGTTGTTTGAAAAGGCGATAAAAATTAATAAGCCATGGACAGAGCTTAAAAAAACCTCTATCTTGAGACTCATCTTTATTTAACGACAATGCAAATTACAGCAAAATCCCTTTCTGGCAACCATGAAATATATCGCCGACCTGCATATTCACTCCCTGTTTTCCCGGGCAACCAGCAAACAGAGTACCTTAAGCGGCCTTTTTGCCTGGGCCCGGGTTAAGGGGATAAACATTGTCGGCACCGGTGATTTCACCCATCCAGGCTGGTTCAGACATCTCAAGGAGAACCTGATTCCGGCCGAACCCGGCCTGTTTCAACTCAAAGACAAACATGTCGCACCTGCCCTGCCTGGAATTTCTACGCCGCCGATTCCAGTCCGCTTCGTACTTACCGCCGAGATCAGCAACATCTACAAGCGCCACGGCAAGGTCCGCAAGGTCCACAATCTGCTCTTTGCCCCGAATTTTAAGACGGTTGAACGTCTCAACGCCAAATTGGCCGCGATCGGCAACATCGAAGCGGACGGCCGGCCCATCCTGGGTCTGGATTCCCGCAACCTGCTGGAGATCCTCCTCGAACAGACAACTGACGGTTTTCTGGTGCCGGCCCATATCTGGACCCCCTGGTTCTCCCTGTTCGGCTCAAAATCAGGTTTTGACACTATAGAAGAGTGCTACGGCGACCTGAGTTCCCACATATTTGCCCTGGAAACCGGCCTCTCCTCAGACCCTGACATGAACCGCCTGGTCTCGGCGCTCGACCACTGCGCCCTCATTTCAAACTCAGACTGTCACTCCCCATCCAAGCTCGGTCGGGAGGCCAACATCTTCAATACGGATTTCTCCTTTGCCGCCATGCGCAAGGCCTTAAGCAATCAGCAGGATGGCGGTTTTCTCGGCACCGTGGAGTTCTTTCCGGAAGAGGGCAAGTATCATCTGGATGGTCACCGCAAATGCCAGGTCTGCCTTGAACCCCGAGAAACCAGGGGGGTTTCCGGCCTCTGCCCGGTCTGCCGGCGGCCACTCACCATCGGAGTCGCCCATCGGGTCATGGAACTTGCCGACCGTGACACTCCGCTATATCCTGACCATAATCGTAATTTTCGCAGCCTGGTTCCCCTGCCGGAACTACTTGCCGAACTTCTGCAGGTTGGTCCGACCAGCAAGGCGGTAACCGCGGAGTACGTAAAAGTAATCGGGCTTTTCGGCTCGGAATTCACCCTTCTCCTCGATACACCGATTGCGGAGATCAGCTCCTGCTACTCGCCTTTGCTGGCCGAAGCCGTAAGCCGGATGCGCGACGG
>MGTA01000167.1:10330-14911 GCA_001799225.1 Deltaproteobacteria bacterium RIFOXYD12_FULL_50_9 | reverse complement strand
CGGTGAGCTCAAACGTCTGGCCGGCCAGCTTCAACTCTTTGGCACTGCTGTGAAAAATAAAAAAAAATCCGTAAACCCGGTCAGTGACACGCCTCTCGTCGGCAATACGGCAGCCAGCTCCGCTATGCCCGCCTCCCCTAAAAACAGGAACCCGGAACAAGAAGTAGCGATCAACCTCGAAGCATCGGCCATTCTGGTGACAGCCGGACCAGGCACCGGAAAAACCTATACCCTGGTCACCCGGATTGTCCGCCTGATCAGGGCCGGTATCACCCCAGCCAGTCAATGTTTTGCTATCACCTTTACCAATCGGGCCGCCAACGAGGTGCAAACCAGACTGCGCTTAGAACTCGGGGATGCGGCAGATGCTCTATTTGTCGGCACTTTTCACCGTTTCTGCCTGGACTGGCTGACAACCATGGAGAACTATCCTGCCATCATCGGCCAGGAAGATCGCGCTCTCCTGTTCAAACAGATTTTCCCTGACCTGCCCGGTTCCGCATACCAGGAGACGGCGGTTGCGATCACCTCGTATCTGGAGCAACTTGCCGCAGTTCCATCACCTCCGGAGCCGGGTGAGCGGACCAGACTCTATCTTGACGAGCTAAGACGGCGCAATGTCCTTGATATTGACGCCATCATCCCCTATTTTGTCAGAAAACTTCACGACGACCTCACTTTCAGAGACCTGGTCAGCAAACGCGTTGGTTATCTATTCGTCGATGAGTTTCAGGATATCAACCGAGCCCAGTACCTGCTGGTCACTCTGCTTGGCCGGCAGGCGGCAGTTTTTGCCATCGGCGATCCGGATCAGGCAATCTATGGCTTCAGGGGCAGCGATTTCCGACTTTTTGACGAATTCCGGAATCTCCCCCATACCGCCACTGTGCAGCTGCTCCGCAACTACCGCTCCGCCACCGCAATTCTTCAATCAGCCACAGCGGTTATCCGGCACAACCAACGGCCAGGCCGACAAAAAATTATACCGCAGAACAATGCCGATGGCCTGCTTGAATACCTGCCGGCACCTACGCCTGCAGCTGAAGCGGAATCAATCGTCCGCCGGATCGAGGAGCTCATGGCCGGCATCAGTCATTTTTCTATAAATTCCGGCCGGGGCGGCGAAACAGAAGAGGGCGGAATCAGTTTCCGGGATATCGCCATACTGACCCGCTTGAGCAGACAGACCCCGGAGATAGCCAAAGCTCTCGACCGGCGCGGCATCCCTTGTCAGCAGGTGGGATCTACGCCTTTTTTCATGGCGAACCACCTCAGTCCACTCTATTATTTTATCAAAGCGGCAAGCGGCATGGCCTCGGTCGGAGAGTATCTAGAGCTGCTCAAAACCTGCCCGGGAATCGGTGCTCACACCATTGAAATCCTTGCGACTACTGTACAACCGGGATATACGGATTTTTTCATTGCCATCGACGGCCTGAAGCTGGCAACCGGACAGGCAACCCAACTTGCAAAACTGCATGAAAAATTACGCGTATTTAAGCAGAGTTGCATAATAAATAACATCAGCAGCTCTATTAATGAAGCAATCTCCTATCTTGATCTGACCATACCGGAGTCTGAGACAAAACGTTTCTTTGCCCTGTCCGGCATTTTTGGCAATGATCTGGCAGCCTTTGCCAATCACCTGGAGCATAACAGCGCCAACACGATCTACGATCCACGGGCCGAAGCCGTAGCCCTTATGACCCTGCATAGCGCCAAGGGTCTGGAATTCCCCCTGATTTTTATTGCCGGTGTCGAAGAAGGCATCCTGCCCTACAGCCATCATGACGGCAGGGACGACATCGAAGAAGAACGCAGACTTTTCTATGTCGGCATGACAAGGGCAAGCCGTTTCCTGATCGTCAGCTCCTCGGCAACCCGTACTCTGCACGGCATCAGCCGGCGGATGCAACCGTCCAGGTTTATCCGCGAAATCCCGCCGGGCCTGCTGAAAACGGTTGAGCACAAATTGCCTGGCCACAAGAAAACAACCGCAAATCAACTTAAACTTTTTTAGTACCTAAGAAATAATATTCTGCACGTTTTTGGCAGAATATTATTTCGTAAAGGTACTTATACCCCTCAAGGGGGTACTGAAAAAAAGTCCCGTTTATCGGGGTTAATCAAAAAAAACTACTTTCATAACACTATGGAAACACAGGGAAAACGCTTCATCTGGATTCATCAGGCCCAAATCGGCCTGGTCGGACTCGACCAGGCCTTGAATAAGATCATAAAAGGGCAGCAAACCGGAGAGACCGAGGCGGTAGACGCTCTTTTCGAGACAATCCAAAGCCAGAATTATATTCCGACACACCTGGCTGAACAATATCGGGAAGCACTGCGACAGGAGTTAAGACGGGCCCAAACAGGCAAAAGTGGCGCACCCCAGGGTCTGGTTATCCGTATCCTGGGCAAGCCCTGTGTGAGTTGCAGCCGTTTAGGAACTATGGTCATTGAGGTTCTCAACAAACTCAACATTGCTGCCGATGTCGAACAGATCCACGATCCTGACGAGATCTGGCGCTATGGGCTGCTGAATACCCCGGCCCTTATCATCAATAACCAGCTGAAAAGTTCCGGCCGCCTCCCTTCCCTGACAGAGATAGAAGAGCTGATCCGGGAGGCAGCGTTACTCTGATACCATGCCGGGAAGAGTTCGCTGCGGATCATACTGCCTGCGGGTATGGGAACTCCGGGTGTTCTAAAAGTTTATGGAAACGCTGTTTCTCACCGGTCTTTTCCTGATGGAAATTAACAAGATTTTCGATTACCTCGAACACCTTATCTTCATCGGCCTTACGAACGATCCGCCGACCAACCGCCGGCTTGATGCCGCCCTTGCCGCCGACATAGATATCATAGCCTGCCCGGGTTGCCACCAGGCCGATATCCGTGGATAAAGCATTGGCGCAGGAGGCAGGACAGGCGGCAATCGCAATCTTGAATTTGGGTTTGACCTTTCTGGGGCCGAAGCGCGCCACAATTTTTTTCGAAATATCAAAAGTATCAATCAAACCCAACTTACAGCCGGCCTCACCTACACAGACCCGCGGCACTGGAAACATTCCCAGCGCCTTGATCGTTGCACCCTTGACAACCAGACGATCCTGAATCTCAGTTATATCTTCTGCCCGCATGCCAAGCAGTCGGAGATTCTGGGCAGTAGTCAGATAGAGACTCAAGCCATACTGCCGAACAACGTCATGAACTTCGCTTAACAATCTGGTCGGAACGCGACCTGCGGTAAGCAGTACGGTCACCTGGAGAGGAGTTTTTTTTTCATCTATTCTCATTGTCAACAATCTCCTAAATAACTCTTGGTTCATTTCACTATAGAATCAGTCCGAGTCGACCTTGATCAGCCGGAAAACATAAACAAACAGTCGCGCAATCTTTTTTCAATCAATATCAGATTACTCTTTCCCTTTGCTCTCTTTTCAGGTATCTATCCTCAAATTATTATAATCCAATAACCAGTATATATATTACCAAATCATAAACAACGATGGGAGAAAAAAATGGGCCATCATGCCAACAATCCCTATGGCACCGATGACAGAGCATCAAAAGCCATTGATCGCAAAAGACAACGGGAAAGAGATCTCATGTTTCAATCCCTGTCGCGGAGTGCTGATGAATTTGCAATGAAACTCGGCCAGCGCCTTATCGACAAGCACATCATCGAAACGACATCCGAAAGCAGCGTTCGAGAAATTTTCAGCAAACTCTTCCACAGTTTGTCGGCCATGGAAGAGTTTCAGGTGCAATTCAAGATAGCACCAATCAGAAATCTGGTTCCCGACCCAAACTTCGTGAGCCTGTATCTGACTCAGTATATCATTGAGGATCTGATTAATCATCCCAAGGTGCAAGACATCTTCGGCGATGACCTTGAGATATATAATACTGTTGATTCAGTTATGTCGGCAATCAGACCGCGGTGATTATTACCAGTGTAAAAAAACCATCGGAGAAATCCGGAAGCTTTTACACCTCGACTTGTACTACTATGGATTTCAGCGTAAATCAAGATAGGTATAGCCCTTAAGTCCTCTCCCATATTCCCGCAATAACCGCATGGCTTCATTGGGTTTCAGACGATCCGCCTTGATCGCCTTATCAAACTGAGCCTTCATCTTGCGGGTCAAATCACTTTCCGTGTACTGGACCAGGGCAAGGACCTTTTCCATGGTCGTACCCTCAATGGTCTCCTCAATGTAGTAGCCCGACTCCTCGTCCTCGTCCAGAAAAACATGCGCCTCATTAACCCGGCCGAACAGGTTATGCAGGTCCCCCATGATATCCTGATAGGCGCCGGTCATGAAAATTCCGATATAATACGGTTCGCCATTAAGGTCATGCAGCGCCAGGGTGTCCACCCCCTCCTCGTAAAGATTGATGAACTTTGTCACCTTGCCGTCCGAATCACAGGTAATATCTGCAAGTGTCCCTTTTCGCTGGGGCTCCTCGTTCAGCCGATGCAACGGCATGATCGGAAAAAGCTGGCCGAAACCCCAATGATCGAGCAACGACTGGAATACGCTGAAATTGCATAAATACTGATCGCTCAGCTTG
>MGTA01000167.1:9890-10268 GCA_001799225.1 Deltaproteobacteria bacterium RIFOXYD12_FULL_50_9 | reverse complement strand
TAGGCAAATCGATCAGACCCAGACCAAACCGTGTCTGGGCCTCTTCGTAAAGATGAACGGCATCATGGTAGGCTTCAAGTGGATTGGTGGGATTGATATTCTGATAGGTATACCAGGCCTCTTCCACGAGCTTATGATCCAGATGCGGTTCGGTAACCAGCATCGAATCGGAAATTTTCTTGATGTGGCCAAAGGTCTCAACCACCAGAACCGAATGATGGGCAACCAGCGCCCTGCCGCTTTCACTGATGACGATAGGATGGGAAACCTGTTCGCTATCACAGATATCCATTATGTTATAGATAACATCACGGGCATATTCATTCAGTGAATAGTTGACGGAGGAGTGGAAAGTGGTGCGACTGCCGTCATAGTCAA
>MGTA01000167.1:0-9864 GCA_001799225.1 Deltaproteobacteria bacterium RIFOXYD12_FULL_50_9 | reverse complement strand
CAAGCCCGGCAGACTCAAGCTGACGGGTGGCTTCCAGAATCTCCTGGGTGCTTAATCCGAACTTGGCGTTAACCCCGGTGCTCTTCTCCCATTTCCCCTTGCCGGGAGAGAGCAGTCGTACCCGCAAGCCGACCATTGGTTCGACATCCATCTTCCGGGAGAGGAGGATAATACTGTTGATCTCCTCAAGCTTTTCAGCAACGATAATGACTTTTTTGCCAAGTTTGACCCCGATAAGCGCCGCCCTGATAAAATGGTTGTCTTTATAACCGTTACAAATAATCAGGCTGTTCAAATCTTCATGAAAAGCTAAAGCGGCATACAGCTCCGGTTTGGAACCAACCTCAAGGCCATGATTAAAGGGAGCGCCGGCATCGACTATCTCCTCAACCACCTCCCGAAGCTGATTAACCTTGATAGGATAAACCCCCCGATACTCTGATTTATACTCCAGCTCATCAATGGCCATCCGAAAGGCATTGTTGATCCGCTCCAACCGATCCCGCAGCAGGTCCTGAAACCGGATGAGCAGAGGGAAATGCAGGCCGCGAGCCGTTGCCTCCCGGGCTACATCCATGATAGCGATGGTATGCCCTTTCTCCTTCAGAGGAGAGACTGTAACCAGCCCCTGAGCATTGATGTCAAAATATCGGAGCCCCCATCGGCTGATCCCGTAGAGCTCCCTGGCCTCGTCAATAGTCCAAGGCGAAACGTTTTCCATACTCTCATTTGTTTTCGTTTTCATATCCACCACAGACTATTATCCAATACCAATAAGAACTTCTCGGCTCCAACCACCTGCAAAACGTTCTAACATACATAAAATATGTAATTTTTTAAAGCACCTAATAGTAGAATGCCAAAAAGATCTTATTCTGCAAACAATTCTTTTGCATTGCCCGGTTTAGTATTATATCTCTTCATATGTTATCCGGTTAATAAACATTCATGCGTTAAAATGGAACAGCTCACCATGCAGCATACTGAACATCCGGACGGACTGCCCAGCCTTGTCTTTGCCAACCGTCGTGGTGAAATCAAAGACTTTCCAGGGCTTTTGCTGGCCGGCCGCAGCGGTCACTGGTTCCTTAAGCCGGAACCGGCTGACCTCATTCCTCTGCCGACCGGCAGCGAACTTTTCGTATTACCGGACCGCCACCCCATAGGCATAGATCCGCAAAGCGGAGAGCCGATGCTGCTTACGGAAAGCCCGGATGATCCGGCCGAAGGGATCCAGGCAGTCGCAGCTTTCATGGCGCCGGCGCACACCTCCATCCATACCGCCGCCTATGAGACATTGCCCGATGCTCCGATTTTGCCGCTCTTCGCCTATACTGCCGTGGGCTGGTACAAAGATCGTTTCTGGGTGACCGGCTTTCGCAGCGACATGGACCAACGCCAGGAATCAACCGGTTTTGATCTGCAAAAAATCCGGGTGCTGACCCAGAAAAGGCTTAAATCATTTCCCAGCAATCGACTCATTCAACACTTGGGCAAATGCTGTCTGACCTACAGTTGTCCAGCAGCAAAAAACTATTTTGCCGGCCGCTTCGAGGCCCCGCTACCCACCTCGCCAGTCTGCAATGCCAACTGTGTGGGCTGTATATCTCTCCAACCTTCCGGATGCTGCCCCTCAACCCAGGACCGCATTGCCTTTGTACCAACAGCTAACGAACTTGCCGAGATTGCCGTCCCTCACCTGAAAACAGTGAAAAACAGTGTTGTCAGCTTTGGCCAAGGCTGCGAGGGAGAGCCCCTTCTCCAGGTAAATACCCTTGAGCAGGCGATCAAACTTTTTCGCAACAGCACCGATGCCGGTACAATAAATTTGAATACCAACGCCAGCCTGCCGGCCGCAGTCGAACGGCTGGCCGATGCCGGACTTGACAGTATCAGGGTAAGCATGAACAGCGCTCGCCCGGATATCCACGAACGCTACTACCGGCCGAACGGCTTTAACTTCGGTGATGTACTCGCATCTATTGCCGTCATGAAGAAAAAAAACAGATTCGTTTCAATCAACTATTTTATTCTGCCCGGAGTCACCGACGACCCTGGTGAGTTTAATTCTCTCTGCCAGGTCATTGAGAATAATCAACCGGATTTTCTTCAACTCAGAAATCTCAACATGGATCCGGAATGGTACCTTGAGACAATTCATCACCACCCTAAACGCCCACCCATGGGAATACGCCGCTGGCTTACGGAATTAAAAATTCGCTTTCCCAATCTCCGCTTTGGCTATTACAACCCGCCACTCCGCTGACTTTACCATACATCTCAACATCATAGAAAAGTTCTAAAAATGCACATCATATCCTTGACACTATCTATTTAATTGTGATACAAAAAATGCATGAATAAATGTTTACTCGTTAAACATAGAGCTAACGATATATTTTCACTACACTCCTGTTTTTGCCTACCTGCCAGAAGCAAATTTTCAACTCCCACCCACCGACCTTATTGAAGAGGGCCAATCTTATGAACAAATCTTTTGCACTCGCACTGTTATCACTAGGCATCCCGGCGATGCTGTTGGTCAGCTGCAGCAACAAAACCTCTGATGAGGCATGTAGTTTCCAGACGACCCAGGACCTAGATCATCGGGATTATGATGCGGTCCTGGCCTCATCCTGCGCTGACGACACCCAGAGAGGCGCAGCCTGGCTGGGAAAAGCCGGGTACGACATAACTACTGTAATCAACAATTTCAGTGCAACTGGTTCGGGCAGCTCAGCGACCAAGGATCTGAAAAACTACATGACAAATTTGATCGGCAAAGTCGAGGTTGCAAGCTTCAACAATTTAGACAATGCCAAACAATCATACACCTCAGCCAGCAATGCAGCAGCGCTAAACTCAGGGCAGCAGAAAGACGCACTGTTCTATATGAGCCTTGTTGACACGATCAAAGGTCTCTCGCTGATCAAGCTGGTTGTCCAGGATATGTCAGGTGTACCTGATACGACGTGCAATCTCAATGGTAACCTGACTGGCGACGCAGTCGATGCCACCGCATGTGCTCTCAAAGTAAGTAACGATTTAACCGATACATGCGGAACCTTGGTTTCGACACCGCCCGTACACATAAGTAATGTCACAATTTTCAAACCTGACGGTGTGACACCTTATTCAACCACCTTCAAAGCATTAAACATTACTACCGGCCCGGCTACCGCTACCTGTTCCGGGCAGTACACGAAACTATTATATCCGGTGGCTGACCCAATATTAGCCCCATCCGGATTCGGCCTGGCCACAACCACCCAAGAGAGATGCACAGGAGATACGCTAAACCCCTTTGATCCTCCGAACTTTTATCCCTGTCCGCTGGACAGTGGCATGATTGACTTTGTGAAATCGTTTGAAGACACCATAACTTCTGCCATTACAAACTTGACCGCTTCAATCGACATAGCCAGCACCAAAAACGATGTCCAGACCTCCATCAATAATATCAAATCGGAAAACTGCTGTACTGATGAGACTGCCGCTGCCGGAGGCATTACACCATGGGACCCGAACAATCCGGCCTTATGTAAATGTTCACCTTCAGAACTTTCCATTTATTTTGAAAATAAAATGTAGTTTTCTACCCCAAGGAGGAAACCGACATGCTGTCGTTAAAGAGAATAAATTTCGGGTTCTGCTGCACTGCTCTGTCACTGTTCATCGCCTCATCGGCTTTGGCCCAGAGCCCTACATCCCGTGAATATCCATATCTATATAAATCACCTCGGGCAATGGGCATGGGCGGGGCCTATACCGCTATCGGCGGCACGGTCGACACCCTCTTCTATAACCCTGCCGGTCTGAGCATGATGCCGAAAGACAAAGGCTGGGAGGTTGATGTTATAAACATCCGGGTTGAAGCCGGCAATAATGTCATGGATCTATACGATGATTTAAACACCGCTTTTGACACCGGCGATCTAAACAATGACGGCAAGACAGACGATGACCAGCTCAGGGCAACCAACGATGTTCTGGAAAAATATCAGGGGGAGAATGTCCACTTCAATGCTTCTGACTTTACGGCGATTGGCAACAATTTCGAAAAATTCGCCTTTGGAATCGGTGGGGTCGGCAACCTGCGGGCCGACGCCATGGTTCACCAGGGCTTCGGGTCGGAAGGTTTATTAGAGGTAAATGCCGATGCGACCTATGGAGCCATCGGCGGCTGCAGCATGATGATCAAAGACAATATCTTTGTCGGTCTCACCCTGAAATTTCTCAACAGAGAGTCATTGGTGCACAATTTCACCTCACGCGAACTGGTTGAAAAACAGGATTCTCTTGACGCGTATATCACCGATGAACTGAGAGAGACCGGCAGTGCCGTAGGCGTCGATACCGGTGTAATCTGGAAGTTTGCTCAGGAGTCGTGGTTTAAACCATCTGTCGGCGCCTCAGTTCTGAACATCGGCGACCTGAAGTTCGGGGATGCCGGCACAATGCCGATGACGGTCAACACCGGCATTGCCATGAGTCCTGAGATCCCTTACTTCAGGTCACTAATTATCGGTGCTGATTACGTTGACCTCCTGAGCAACTACTCGCAAGACAAGGACATGATGAAACGCTTCAGAATAGGCGCAGAACTGCAGTTGTTCGACGTAATGATGGCGGCTTTGGCGCTCAGGGCCGGGTTCTATCAAGGCAATCCGACTTTCGGAGTTGATCTGCGCTTACTGATATTTGATCTGCAGTATGTTGCTTACACGGAAGAGATAGGGGCCTATGCCGGCCAGGAAAAGGATAGAAGGCAGCTCATGACGCTCAATATCGGGTGGTAATCGCCAATTTCCTGCACAACGATTTACTGTCTTATAACCCCTCCCGACCTCCCCTTACCTTAAGGGGAGGAGAACTGCTTCCCCCTCTTAAGGTAAGAGGGGGCCAGGGGGCGTAACGTTCTCCTCGGCAATAACCTGAAAAATAGTCTGGGCAATCGCCTCAATGGTATAGGGCTTTTGAATGAAATATTTGGCCCCGCCATCCATAATCTTCTGGGCCCGTCCATCACTACTGTAGCCTGAAGATACAATTACCTTCACATCCGGTTTAATCTTCTTCATCGTATCAAAAGCGCTCGTGCCATCCATAATCGGCATATTGATATCAAGGATAACTATATCAATTTCATCCTTCTTTTCATTGAAAAGCCGAATTGCTTCCTCGCCGTTATGGGCCACATATGTGACACAGCCGAGATCACCGAGATATTCTGCCAGCATGGTCGAAACAAAATGTTCATCATCAACGATCAATATCGTGCCCGTCCATGAATTCCATTCAACAACGGCTAATGGATTCTCACGAATTAACTGATCGGCAATCGGCAGATAGACACAAAATGTTGTCCCCTCTCCCTCAATGCTGTCAACCATGCAGAATCCCTTGTGACTCTTGACAATCCCATAGACAATTGCCAACCCTAAACCTGTGCCCTGGCCAAACTCCTTGGTAGTGAAAAACGGCTCGAAAATCCGTGATAACACGGTGTTATTGATCCCATGCCCAGTGTCAATCACAGAAAGTTTGACGAACTTTCCAGGTCTGACCCACGAATATTGAGCAATCATGCTATCTTCCAAGCGAACAACCTCTGTTTTGATAAAAATGGTTCCACCGTTTAACAGAGCATCACGGGAGTTCACACACAAATTCATCACTACCTGTTCCAACTGATTGTCATCCCCTACCACCATGGGTAGATTGGCAGAGAGATCCAGGTTAATAGTAATGAGCTTGCTGAAGGTCTTTTCAAGTATTGAAATAATATGTTGAACACTGCGGTTAAGATCAACCGGATGCATCTCCACTATCTCCTGCCGGGAAAAAGCCAGAAGCTGTTTAATCAGCCCGGCAGCTCGAAAACCGGCTTTCTCAACAAGGTCAATGGTTTGGTAACTCTTGGAATCAGGATCGCTCTTCTTCTTCAACATGGCAAGATGGCCGATCATTCCACATAGAATATTGTTAAAGTCATGGGCAACTCCGCCTGCCAGGGTGCCAATTGCCGTCAGTTTCTCAGCCTCAAAAAGCTGGCGTTGAGTCTGCTGAAGTTCATCCATCTGCTTTTGCAGCCTCTTATATAGCTCATAATTCTCTAAAGCCACGGCAATATTATTGGCAAGAATTTCAAAAACGTTGCGATCCTCATTAGAAAAATCGCTACCCTGCTTATTTATAGCCAACAGAGCACCGACCAACTCATTTTTCACCACAAGCCAGACGAGCAGAAGATTGCGAAATTGCACGGCACTGGATTGCTCCCCAAACGGCCAACCGCCATCCTGAGCACCATTCAGTAAAATTGACTTTCTTTGCCCGGCTCTAAAGACCTCTACTACCTCACGCAAAGGGATTATTATGGTATGCGCCTCTAGCGAAGCAGAATCGGCAGTGGAAAGATGCAACACAAAGCGGTTCTGCTCGGTATCAACCAGCATCATCCCTTTCTGTTCGACCTCAATCAGATTATCTATACACAACCCGACATGTTGCAGAATGTTGACGAATGAGTGGGCCGTATGCAAAGGCAAAGTTACATGGCTCAAATTATTCAAACGCGCCAGGCTGGCCTCAATCCGCTGCTCCCTGAGCGCAATAGTCCGACTCATTTCGTTAAATGTCTTGATCAATTCACTAAATTCATTGGCGCCGACATAATCGATGCGCTGCCCATGTTCACCGTCCCTGATTTTATTGACCTCACCCAAGAGTTGCTCAATGGGCGAGGTCACCTTGACAGTGAGATATCTGGCAACAAAAAGAGCTATAATAAAGGTGGCGACCAGGGTCGCAGCAAGAAGAGCAAAAGCGCGGTCCATTTGCTCCTTGACCATCTTTGTCCGCCGCTGGATCCTGTTGGTCACCCGACCATCCATCTCTTCTACCTTGGTATCTATCTTGTATGCCAGGACGGCAACAGCATTTTGCTGTTCATTCCGCCAGTCACCACCGGAGACCGTAGTGATAAAAAAGCTCAATCGCTCTTGAAAGGCGGCAATCATTGCTTCGGTTTCTTCAATCTCACTTTCAACTTTTGCAACATGATGACATGAGTGACATTGCCGTACCGTTTGATCGATCCGGTTGTTAAGTTCGATGATGGTGTCAAGGTTTGCGGCAAATTCGTCAGGCGAGGAGTAGAGATAAGCCTTGATCTTCTGGACATTCAGATTTAATTCTTTTGGTATGTCGGCAATCTCATGCATACCGATGAGGTCGTTTAAATCGCCGGTAGTCGTAAAAAGATGGTAGATCGTTATCCCTGAACCTAAAGTGAAGAGCAGAAAAATCAGGGCAAAGGAGTAGATGATAATTTTTTTCATGGATTAGTATACTTATAATCCTTCAGGACAATCCCGGCTTCCTGAACCATATCGTAAACTGGTTTATAATCTTTAATACCGGTATCGACAAAACGAAGTGCTTCAAATCTTTTCAAGACTTCCTGGGCCTCGGGATCCCCCTGCATGGCCAACAAAGTCTCTTTAAGCCGTTTTTTTAACCCGGCATTCATTTGCGGCAGGACACAAAGACCGTTCGATGGCACCGGATCGGAAGTTGCCAGGATCTCAAGCTCCTTGTCAATCCGCGGGCTCTTCCCTCTCATCCGTTCATAAACCGTATTTTTAGCAGCCCCGACATCGGCTCTATGATTCAAGACGGCATCAATCGCCGCGTCATGACTGCCGGCGAAATATTTCCTTTTAAAATAAGTCGAACTATCCGCAATCCCGAATTTAATAAAATAGGCAATCGGAAAAACATATCCTGCTGTAGTGGCCTTTTCTACCAACACCAGGGTTTTGCCTTTCATGTCGGCAACCTTGGTGATTCCGCTGTCTTTACGTACAAACAACAGGCCGGTATAAGTTGAAGTTCCATCCAGATTCACCGGTCTTGCCAAGGGCTCTACACCGAGCTGTGTTATGGCAAAAGCCCCGGTAAAAGAACCTAGAAAGGCCGCATCGACTTCCTGCTTTTTCAGGCTTTCAATGATATTGCCGTAACGGGAGAGCATGGTCAGTTTGATATCGACTCCGACCTTCTTCGTTAGATAGTCGGCAAGTGGTTTGAAACGGTTCATCTGCGTAAAGACATTTAATTCGGGCAGCAGACCGATACGCAACTCCTTTTCGTTATAAGCGGCACTGGCTGCCTGCGGTAAAGCCATTATCATAACTATCAAAAAAATCGAAAGCAATCTAGGCAAGCTAAGCAATCTCCTAAAGCTATTCAGCATATTTTTGCCTTCCCTCTAATCGTTATGGCTCAGAACCCCTCAAAAAGCAGCTACCGCAATTCTGCTCATATTACAATAATAGCATATATGATAATGAAAAACAGTCGTTTATACAACAGATTATGTAAGATTAACCTCTTGACAAGCAACGTTACCCTTGGTAATTCCAACAAGGTTGAAATGTGGCACTGATAATCTCCTGCTGAATCAAATTACAGCTTGTTTTTAAGAAAGTTAAGAGGACAAACTCATGCACAACTCGTCGATCACCCTTAAGGACTCCTTCAAGTCCTATACCTATGATCAAGATAAGGTTTACACCCCAACAGAAACGGTGCGGCGCTTCAAGGAGCGTTTGCAAGAGGTCAACCTTGATATCCTGAAAGAGGTCCGCAGGATTGATAACGGCAGACTTGACATCCCGGTCTATTTCAGCCTGTGCGGCAAGGACGCCTTTGCCGCGATCGGCAATAAAAAACAGATGGGCAAGGGCAGCACCCCCGAACAATCCCAAGCCAGTGCCTGCATGGAACTTGCCGAAAGGTTCAGCTTCTTCACCTTCAAAAAAAATCCGGCCAACTTTATCAACGATACCTATGCCAACCTCAAGGCACAGGGACAACCGCTGCTGCCACTAGAGCAGATGTTACAGTCGGTGCATGACGAAACAACCGATGTCAACACCCTGGAAAAACTGATTGCAGATCTTCCTATCCAGTGGGTTTGGACCACAAATATCACCAGAAACACCGAGGTACTGGTCCCCTTTACCTGGTTCTACGCCATCAACGAGTTCAACGGCCCTTCAGCCGGCAATACTTACGAGGAAGCCATCATTCAAGGGGTCTGCGAGATTGTCGAGCGACATGTCTGCGCCATTATCAGCTACAACCGGCTGAAAACGCCGGCCATTGATATCGCCTCAGTCGAAGATCCGGTAGCGCGACAACTGCTTGCTAAATTCACTAAGAACGGCATCACCCTCTATCTCAACGACTTTACGCTCGACACAGGCATCCCGACCGTCGGTGCCATGGCCATAGACCACTCAACCTTTCCGGAGTTGAGTGAGATTGTCTTTACCGCCGGCACCACACCCAATCCGGAAAAGGCTCTTATCCGAGCCCTCACCGAGGTCGCCCAGCTGGCCGGTGATTTTAACACGCGAGCCAACTATGTGGCGAGTGGTCTGCCTAAGCCCTTAAGCTTGCAGGAGGCTGATTACATAGTCGAAACAGACACTGAAGTCCGGATCGACAGCATGCCGGACCTAAACGACAACAATCTCAAGGTTGAGATTGAACGATGCCTGGCCGCCCTTAGCCGGATCAACATGGAGGTTTACATCGTCAATACCATGCACCCGGATCTCCAGGTTCCGACAATCTACACGATCGTGCCCGGCGCCCACTTCCGGGAACGCTCCATGATCAAGAATGCCGGACTCTTTGCCGCCAAGATCGTTGCCGAGCAGATCAAAGATCCGTTAGAAAGCATCTCGCGCCTGATCGAGATGAAAAAAATCCTGCCCAAGGCCTACTATCTCGAATTCTATCTGGGCAGAAAGCTTGCCGCCCTGGGTCGATACGACGATGCCCTTGCCC
>MGTA01000166.1:5695-8404 GCA_001799225.1 Deltaproteobacteria bacterium RIFOXYD12_FULL_50_9 | reverse complement strand
ATCACCTTTGTTGTGCGGCCCCAGAGGCCAAATATTTTCTTGATAGCGCCGCAATTTGGCAGGGTGGGCACTGCCCACCCTACGGGGCGAGAACCGCATCTACATTGAGTACGGCCATCAGTTCCTGATCTTCGATCCGGACGACCCCGGCAAAAAATTTCCCTTGCGCCCCTTTGACATTGGAAGGGGAAGGAGCTATCTGCCGCTTCGGCACCGCAATGACATCCTTGATCTGATCCACCAGCAAGCCGACCTGCTCTCCCCCCTTGGACGCGACAATGATAATACTGCTCGTCCCGTCGAGCGGGGTTGGGGTGAAGCCGATCTTCCGGCTCTGGTTAATGACCGTTACTATCTGGCCCCGCAGGTTCATGATGCCAACCACATGGTCAGGGGCAAGCGGCACTTTGGTGATTCGGAAATCCTTGGTAATTTCATGAATCAGGCCGATATCTATGCCGCAAAGGGCCTCAGCGAGATAAAAGGTTGAAAATTGCTGTAGTTCGTCGGGTTGAGTGACGGTTGGCGCTATCTTGTTTCGCATAAGGTATCCTCAAGCTTTTGCGTTATCTTCCAATCGATCGAGCAAGGCAAAAAGCTGCCCGGTCATGCCGTCGAACTGATGGAAGAGTGCCTTGGCCTCTTGTTGACGTCCCTCGTTGAACAACCTGGCGATCTCCCTGGCGGTGTCGTGGATCTTTTTATGGGCCGGATCGATCTCCTGAAAGACCGGCAACCGGCCAAAACGCTCTGTGCCCTCGCCAAAATAGAACTTGCCAAAGGCGCAGTTGTGATGATCCGCAATCTCACCAGGGGTAAGGGTGATTTTTCCGGACAGCATGTCGGCCAGTTTCGTTTTCCATTGGCCGTGGGCAAGCTTGACCGCTCCGGCAGAGAATCCACCCCCCTTGAACTTGAACTGGCTCATCTGGCCGGTCAGGGTGGAGACGATGCCGTTAACCGTTTTGGCGTTGCGTTCAACCATGCTGCCGCAGTTGGCAACCTCGCCTACGGTCTCACTCAGTTCGGTAATCTCCTGGGCTACATGACTGATCGCTGCGGCGGCCTGGTTGACGTTGACGTTGATCTCCTTCAAGCCTTGCGAGGCTTGGGTCACGTTCTCGGCGATCTCGTGAGTCGCCTTGGTCTGTTGCCCCATGGCCTCGTCAATCGCGACGACGATGGCATCCACTTCATGGATCGCGCCGCTGATTTCGTCCATGGTGGATACGGACTCTTTGGTGGCCGTCTGGATGCCCTTGAGTCGACTGGCGATATCAGCGGTGGCGTCGGCGGTCTGGCGGGCCAGCTCCTTGATCTCGTTGGCTACCACGGCAAAGCCCTTGCCTGCCTCTCCGGCCCTGGCCGCCTCGATGGTGGCGTTTAAGGCCAGAAGATTGGTTTTGTCCGAGATGGCCTTGATAGTGTCGGTGACCGAGCCGATTTCTTCTGCCGCCTTGCCCAGCACCTCGATTTTGGTACTGGCCTCTCTGGCCTGGCCTGAGGTGCCTCTGGTCTTGGCGCTGGCATCCTTGGTTTTTTGGGAAATGTCATAGACGCTGGCGCTCATCTCTTCGGTGGCCGCCGCCATAATATCGACATTGCTGGTGGCCTGCTCCATGGCCGCGGCAACGTTTTCCATGTTGCGGTGGATCTCTTCGGCGGCAGAACTCACACTGTGTGCCTTGCCACTGGCGATATCCGATGAAGTAGAGATCTGAACAGCGATATCGGTCATCGAACCTGCGGCGGTGGCAAGGGCGGAGACTTCCTTGTTGACGCCACCAAGGGTCGTGGACAGGTTGCCATTCATCATCTGCAGGCTGCGGGCGAGATTGCCGATTTCGTCTTTCCGGGTATGGAGTGCTTCCGGGACCTCATGGGTGAGATCACCCCGACTGGCCATTTCCAGCAATTCGACACTCTCACGGACAGGAGCAGTCACGCTCCTGGTTACCAGAACGCCAAGTATTGTCGCACAGCTTATGGATATGGCAGTTATGAGAATAAATAATAATTTCATTTTGTAGGCTAAGGCTTCGGCGATCTCCGCGTTTTCAGTTATCCGCTCTTCCCTGAATTCTAAAAATTCATTAAGCACAGAAGAAAACTTTGCCAGTTGCTCATCACCCTTCGTGGCAAACAGGGCCTTCGCCTCTATCTCTTTATCGTTCAGGCTCAAGTTGATGACCCGTTCTTTCAAATGATGGGTTTCGACCAGCGTGCCTTTAAGCTTGGCCAGGAGCTCTTCCCCCCTCGGCATAGTGGCTGAACCCTGCAACTCGTCAAGTATCGCCGAGTTCGCTTCGTATTGCTTGACGATTTGGGCCTGGATGGCCAGCTTTTGGGCTTGCTCCTTGTGGTTGAGCAATTCCCAGATGAAAATAGATCCCTTGTGTACTCCTACGCTTAACTCGTTAGCTCGCAGGGTCTTCTGTCCTTGATTGATGGCTTTATCCACTTCCTTATTCAAAGACACAATTGATAGCCACCCCATGATCGCTATCAGTATAATAGTTGCGGCAGCACCCCCGATTGTAAGCCCTAACCGCGTACCAAGTCGCATGTTGTCGATGAGTTTCATAGCTGTTTTCCTTTTTTATGTGATGGTGAATAAGGTGTGGTTTGGTCAGTGGATTGGGTGCGCCCATCCTCTACGTTTACCGAACATGATCACTCACTGCCTGGAGGAGCAACTCCTTATCCAGC
>MGTA01000166.1:913-5680 GCA_001799225.1 Deltaproteobacteria bacterium RIFOXYD12_FULL_50_9 | reverse complement strand
TGTTTTAGGCGGTCGTCGGCCTTGATCCTTCGGGTTAACTCGAAACCGTCCATCCGGGGCATTTCCAGATCGGTTACTACCAACCCGGCTCCGTCAGGGTTGGCCTCCAAAAATTCCCAGGCTTGACTGCCATCCTCGAAATCGCGCACCGCATAGCCCTGCCCCGTCAGCAGGTCACGGATCTGGGTCCGGAAGAACATGGAATCTTCGACCACCACCACCGGCCTCACCCCTTCCCGCGCCAATCTTGTCTCCGGGGCGGGAAGGGCGGCGAACCATTCAGGATTAAGGGTGCGAAAGACATCGATGATATCAATCAGCAAGGTCGTCCGGCCATGGATGATGGCAGAGCCCCTGATCCCTGGCTGGCGGAGGGTAACCTCGTCCTCGACCAGATCATCCTCAAGGATATCGAGGGGCGGTACGGCAAGCAAACCAACCTCATGCCCGGCGATCACGAAGAGAATGACTGCCAATTGTTCGCGCTCTTCCAGCATTGATACCTGGGTCACCTCCTCCAGGGCGAAAATCGGCAGGGTGCCGCCCCGGTACTGGATGACCTTTTTGCCGCCCTTGACCTCGATGTCGGCAGTCTTGATCTGCTCGACCCGCAAAACCAGATGCAGTGGTACGGCGCAAAATTCATCGGGGCCGTTTTGGAACAGGAGGAGGCTCTGACGATTGAAGCCCTCGGCGCGCTGGCTGTTGACCTTCTCGGCGGCTTGTGCCGCTTCGCTGATGCCCTGTAGCTCGGCATGGCCAGCCAGACCAGCTACATCAAGGATAAGGGCGACATGGCCGTCCCCCATGATGGTGGCGCCAGCGTACACCTTCAAGTCGCTGAGGTGCTGCCCCAGAGGTTTAACCACGATCTCTACGGTGTCATGCACCATATCCACAACCAGGCCGAATCTGAAGGCGCCGGTCTGCAGCACCACGATGGTGATATCCGACTCCCGCCGATCCCGCCGTTCCCTGGCAGCTCTTTCGGCCTCCATCGCAATGTCGCTGTCTGGCACAGTGACAGCTTCGGCGAGGCGCAGATCAGAGAGGCTGCCCCTGCGATCGAGGCGGAACTGGCCGATCTTTTGGTCATAATAGCTTTGTTCCAGCAGCAGGGCGTTGCCAAGTTTGAGCAAAGGGAGCAGCTCACCACGCAGGATGAGGACATCGGCTTCCCCGATTTTTTCGATCTTCTGACGGACTTCGGCGGCTGGAATACGCATGAGCTCGCAGACATTGACCTGAGGCAGGGCGAAGCGCTCCTTGCAGGCAGAGACCAGCAGACTGGGAATAATAGCCAGGGTGAGCGGCAGCTTGATCCGCACGGTGGTGCCTTTGCCTACCTCGGAGATCAGCTCGACCTGTCCACCCAGTTGGTCAAGATTGGTTTTAACCACATCCATCCCCACACCCCGACCGGAAACCTCCGTAACCTGCTCCGCCATGGAAAATCCTGGCAGCATGATTAACGCAGCCTTTTCCCTGTCGCTCATCTGCGCCGTCTGCTCGGCCGTGACCATGCCCTTGCTGATTGCTTTATCGGCGATCCTTTCCGGATCCAGCCCTCGGCCATCGTCCTCGATCTCAATGATAACCTGGCCGGACTCGTGGAAGGCGCGCAGGAAGATGGTTCCTCCCGCTTTCTTGCCCCTGGCCTTGCGCTCTTCGGGCGCTTCAATGCCGTGATCGCAGGAGTTGCGAACCAAATGGGTCAACGGGTCGCCAAGGCCCTCAATGAGACTCTTGTCCAGTTCGACCTCTTCCCCCTCCAGAATCAGCTCCATTTCCTTGTCAAGGTCTCTGGCCAGATCGCGGACCACCCGAGGAAATTTACTGAAGATATTCCCCACCGCCTGCATGCGGGTACGCATGATGCTTTCCTGGAGATCAGAGGTGACCTGGTTGATCTTCTGACCGGCGGCCTGAATTGCTTTTTGATTATCACCGTTCAAGGCCTGCAGCAACGCGTTTCGGGCCAGAACCAGCTCGCCGGCCCGGTTCATGAGTTGATCGAGAATAGCGACCTGGACCCGCAGGGAGTCACTTTTTGGCGTAGGTTTGCTGGGAGCTGCCATTTTTTTGGCCATAATGACTGGCTCCGGCCTGGCAGGAGCCGCCGCTTTGCTTATGGGTGGCGGCGTTGGTTTAGCGGTCATGGTGGGCCGGACAGGGTCAGCCGGTATAGGCAGGTCTGGGGTCGCCGTGAGTGGTGGCTTAACTGGCGAACTGGCGCTAACCTGGGCCTGAGCAGTTTCTTCTTTATGAATAAGCCGCAACTCCCGCAAGGATTCTTCTGTTTCCCTGGAGACCGGTTTGATCTGCTCGGCATTGATCTCAAGAACAACGCCAAGCAGGTCTTCCTCAATAATTGAGGCATAGAGGATGGATATCGGGATGTAGACGGCGGCAGATTCTGTGTTCAGATCGCCAACCTTGGCGAGGCCGATTTTGGCCTCCAGCACCTCTCCGGTTTCTTCCAGGGCTTTGATGAGGTCACGCGGGGTTTTACCCTTAAGTTGCACATCATTGATGAGGTCGTATTCCAGGATGTAGATGTTTTTACCCCCTGCGCGAGCCAGGGTAAGGGAAAGAGCGGAGGTCTCGAAACAGACACCCTGGCTTATGTCGCAAATGGACGAAGCGGCCTCGACAAGCCCCATTTCGTCTTGTCCCAGGCCGCCACTGATAATCCGGGTGAGCGCGTCGATCTCTCCGGCAATCTCCTGGCCGTTGCTGTTGGTCGCATCGTCGATCAAGGTACCCAGGCGGTCAAAAGCGGTGAGCAGGATGTGGACCACTGGCGGGGTCGGCACCAGGGCATCGTTTCTGACCAGGTCGAGGACATTCTCGATCTTGTGGGCCAGTTCCTTGATTGTATCCAGGCCAAGAAAACCCGCCCCGCCCTTGATGGAATGGGCGGCTCTGAAGACTCGGTTGACCAGTTCACTGTCGATGTCAGCCCCGTTCTTTTCAATGATTAAAAGATCAGACTCGATGGAGTCCAGGTGCTCCTTGGACTCCTCGATATACATCTGCAGGGTTTCTTGATCAAAGTCTGAAGACATGGTGTGCTCCCGTTCTTGCTAAGCCGTTGTAAATCAATAATTATAACATGCTTATATCGTAAACAGCATAAGGGGTCGTAACTAAATGTTCAAAAAATGTAATGGTTATTTTTTAACAGGCTGTTAAGCCGATGTCGTTTATTGTGCCTCGCCAGGCCAATCTGCATCTTTTACAAGGAGTCTTTGAGTTTCTTTTCTGATTGAGCTTGAATTTTTGCGAGCAGAGAACTCTTCGCCTCTTCTTCCTTGCCGCAGTTCATAAGCGCCGGGTTCAGCGTCGTCTGTTGCCGGGCGAGCGCAGACAGCAACGGAGCATTGCCTTGAGATAAACGGCCTTCCTGGCCGATAGAGTTTAAGAGCGTTGATTTTTGTGGGTGGGATGAGAGGCCTGTGGTCAACACGCCTTCATGGTCTGGGGAAGAGCCTGCGGCCTCGGGAAGCCATGTTTCATGTTCAATGTTTTTGGGCGGTGGCGTATCGCGCAAGGTGTTGCCTGGCGCCAGAATCTCATTGACAGGCGATAGTGAGGTAGAGGAGGAATCCCTCTGCGTCTCTACCAGAGGTCGAGGCCGAGGGTCGGTTTTTCGATATTTGACTTGAGGAGTCATGCTGCCTGGGGGCAGCGGAGAGGCCGGAGCAGCATCGGCAAGTGGAGCCCAGGTTCGCAGTTGGTAGTAAATGCCTCGCAAGTACTGCCTGGAGATCAGGTCTGATGATATGCCGGTCAAGGATTCTGAGCCGCCGATAATAAGCGCGCCGTCAGGAACCAGCGATTTGGCCAGACGCTGAAAGAGCCTGACTTTATCATTCTGGGTGAAATAGATGGCCACATTGCGGCATAAAATAATGTCGAAGCGTTCCATCCTGTCTATAGAGCTCATAAGATTTATTGATTCAAATTTCGCAAGAGCCCTGACCTCATCGCAGATCCGCCAGCCCTCGCTTGTTTTCCGGAAGTATTTTTGGCGTATGTCTGCAGGAAGACCGCGCTTCACTTCAAAATCGTTATACTGCCCATAACTTGCCCGTGCCAGGGCCTGCGTTGAGATATCACTGCCAAGGATGGAGATATCGAATTGGTCGAGGACAGCCTTCATTTCCAGCAAGGTTATGGCAATGCTGTACACCTCCTGCCCAAAGGAGCAGGCCGCGCTCCAGATCCGCAAGGGGATACGACGCCCCGCGCCTGCCGTCCGTCGTCGGTCGATAAGGTCGGGGATAATCTTGTTGCGCAGTAATTCATAGGGCACTGCGTCGCGGAAAAAGGACGTTTCATTGGTGGTAAGGGCATCCACGACTGCTTTTTGCAGATGCCCGGACGAGTCTGCTATAATTTTGGCATACAGATCGCTGAAGGTTTGGCAACGCTCTGATTTTATGAGCGCCATCAGGCGAGATTCGAGCAGATAGCCCTTGCTCTGGTCAAGATGAATACCACAGGCCTTCATGATGAAATCGGCAAAGGACTGAAGCTCGTGGTCAGCTATCTTGATGCTTGTGGCGTTTAACATTTCTCAGGTATCCACTGAACCTCTTGCAAAACTTCAAAAACACTTTTTGCCAGATTCTGGTAAAAGGTATCTGATTTGTAATTGTTGATTTTTTCAAGATTCTCATATGGTTGATGGGTTGTCAAGTCTAAAGGTCAACAGTCTAAAAGTCGAAGGTGTACCTCGTATCTGCAGCCTTGAGCTTGACA
>MGTA01000166.1:329-813 GCA_001799225.1 Deltaproteobacteria bacterium RIFOXYD12_FULL_50_9 | reverse complement strand
GGCCCGCTTGGCCCCGGCCGGGCCAGGTATCATCGTGCTGCCGGAGCTGTGGAGTTGCGGTTTTGCCTATGCGCGTTTGCGGCATTTCGCTTTGCAGACTTGGGAGATGCTGGAGGAGATGCAGCGGCTGGCCGGGCAGTACGGTATTTATCTGGCTGGCTCCCTGCCTGAGGAGGTGCTTACCGAGGTTGGCGGCATCACCTATAATACCTTGTACCTTGTCGGGCCGGACGGAGTTGCCGGATCGAGCCGCAAGCAGCAACTGTTCGCGCCCACGGCTGAGGATCGGTATTTCAGCGCTGGAGATAACCCCAGGCCGGTAGAAACCGGGCTTGGCCTGGTGGCCGGGTTGGTTTGCTATGATCTTCGCTTCCCTGAGCTGGCCAAGGTTCAGGCCGGAATGGGCGCTGGGTTGCTGGTGGTGAGCGCGCAGTGGCCTTTGATCCGCCTGGCGCATTGGCGGGCACTGCTGGTGGCAAGGGCC
>MGTA01000166.1:0-301 GCA_001799225.1 Deltaproteobacteria bacterium RIFOXYD12_FULL_50_9 | reverse complement strand
GCAACCGTTGTGGGCAGACTGACAAAACGGAGTTTGCTGGTCATTCCCTGATTATTGCCCCGGATGGAGCAGTGCTGGCTGAGGCCGGGGCAGGAGTAGAATCAGCCTGGGTCGGGATAGATCCGGCCTTGACGCGGGAGATCAGGCAATGCTTCAATACGGTGGGCCCGGCCCCGCACCGGTTTTATGATCAGGACAAGATCATGGAGCTTGAGGATTTGGCCGTTTTGACCGCCAGGTATCGGGCGGTTGGCCGCAAGGTGGTGTTTACCAACGGCTGTTTCGATATTTTGCATCAGGG
>MGTA01000165.1:12545-12769 GCA_001799225.1 Deltaproteobacteria bacterium RIFOXYD12_FULL_50_9 | reverse complement strand
GATGAAGTAGGGGAAGGTCATCTCGATAGTAGCTGATTCCGCCTCAAGATCACTCCTGACCTCTTCCAGTATAGTCTTAAAGATGCCGACGCTGATATCATCCTGATGCTTGTTAAGCAAGGCAATGAAGGATGAGACGCATGTCTCTCTTTGTCGGTGCGGCATGCTGGCCTTCAGACTGATGCTGGCTACCGTCTCCTGATGGCCGCCGATCTTTTGCCGTA
>MGTA01000165.1:11581-12537 GCA_001799225.1 Deltaproteobacteria bacterium RIFOXYD12_FULL_50_9 | reverse complement strand
GGGTAGTTGATATTCATGATGCCGACGCTTTTAATCTTCATTTCAGTGGTGTTATGATCCGACTGAGGTTAGTTGCTGCCTTTAAGGGGTTGGAGTAGATATAGATCCTTAATACCGGTTTTTCCGGAGAGCGCCAATATGTTTTTTTTATGGGGAATAGTCCGTTTGTCATTATTGTGGTAGATTTTGATTTTGAGCGTTAAGGTAGCAGGTGATCTATTATGGATGATGAAAAAGATGTCAGAATCGATAAATGGTTGTGGGCGGCCCGATTTTTTAAAACCCGTTCAATCGCGGCGCAGGCGGTTACAGGGGGTAAGGTCCATGGCAACGGTGTTCGTGTAAAGCCGTCTAGAAACGTCCAGCTGGGCGATATTCTTACAATTCGTTGTGGCGATTGGCAATATGTTGTAGCTGTCCGTGGGATCAGCAGTCGTAGAGGGCCTGCTGCTGAAGCCCGCAAGTTGTATGAGGAGACCGCAGAGAGTGTCAATACCAGGGAGAGACAAAGAGAGGATCGGCGTTTGTTGGGCCCGGGTCCGATTGCCCCGTCCGGACGGCCGAGTAAACGTGATCGGCGTTTGATTAGAAGTTTTACCGGCAAGGAAGAATAATTAAGGGAGAAGAGCAAACGATGAAAAAAATTGAAAGAGCACTGATCAGTCTGACTGATAAATCAGGTATTGAAGGTTTTGCCAGGGAACTCGTTGGGCTGGGTGTTGAGATCCTTTCCACCGGCGGCACTGCCAAGAAATTACGTGAAAATGGTATCAAGGTAAAGGATGTTTCGGAGTTTACCGGTTTTCCGGAAATGCTTGATGGCAGAGTAAAAACCTTGCATCCCAAGGTACACGCCGGCATCCTCTCCCAGCGGGAAAACAGAGAACATCAGAGACAGATGGCGCAATACGGTTTAAAGCCTATTGACCTGATTGCCGTAAATTTGTACGCCTTTG
>MGTA01000165.1:8158-11560 GCA_001799225.1 Deltaproteobacteria bacterium RIFOXYD12_FULL_50_9 | reverse complement strand
TGCTAAGGGCGTCGGCGAAAAATTTTGCGGATGTGACTGTCCTGGTTGATCCGGCTGATTATCCTGTTGTTTTGGCCGAAATTACCCAGTATGGTAATACAACGCTTAAGACGCGATTTCGGCTGGCGGTAAAGGTCTTTGATCTGACCAGCAGCTATGATACTGCCATTGCCGCCTGGCTTCACAAGGTGGATCCGGCTAAGGATACCTATTTTGTGTGAGGTTGGAGGAAGCGCTTTATGAAAATTGCAGTTTTATTGTCCGGTTCCGGCAGGACGTTGGATAATTTTCACGAAAAAATTGCCGCAGGTCTGCTTAATGCCAGTATCGAGGTTGTTGTTTCTAATGTGGTCAGCGCTCTCGGGCTTACCAAGGCCAGGCAATACGGCTATCCGGCTTTCCCGTCGCGCAGCAATAAAGAGACAAACGATATCCTGAGTAATTACGATGTTGAACTTGTCTGTCTGGCTGGTTACCTTAAACTCTATAAGCCCTTGCCGCAGTGGGCGCGGCGGGTGTTGAATATCCATCCGGCCCTGATTCCTTCGTTCTGCGGACCAGGGTATTATGGTATGCATGTCCATCGGGCCGTGCTGAAGCGCGGGGTTAAGGTGAGCGGTTGTACCGTCCATTTTGCCAATGAGGTCTATGATGAGGGACCGATTGTTGTTCAACAGTGTGTGCCGGTGTTCGATGATGATTCTCCCGAGACCATTGCCGGCCGGGTTTTTGATTCGGAGTGTATCGCCTATCCTGAAGCTATTAATCTGATAGCCGAGAAAGGAGTGGATTATTATTGGCGGAATTTGAGTTGAACTGATCGGTTGTGAATGTTAACGAGAAAGACAAAGAGGATTCTTATGGTTGCCAAGAAAAAGCGGATTATGTCGGCTGAGGATATCGAGCGGTCGCTCAATCGGATGGCATTGCAGATCATGGAGAAGAATAAAGGGAATAAGAATCTGGCTATTGTCGGCATCTATACGGGCGGGATCTATCTTGCTGATCGTTTGAAACGGATCATCAAGGCCAGGGAAAACATCGATCTGCAGGTGGGCAGTCTGGATATTACTCTCTATCGGGACGACTGGAGTCTGGCCTCCCAGAATCCGGTCGTGAAAAAAACCGACATCAATTTTAAGGTGGACGGCTATACCCTGGTGCTGGTTGATGATGTGGTCTTTACCGGCAGGACAATCAGGGCCGCGCTTGATGCCATTATGGATTTTGGCCGACCCTGCTTTATCCAATTGGCAGTGCTTATTGACCGGGGTGGTCGAGAACTGCCGATTCAGCCTGATTTTGTCGGAATGAGTCTTAACGTTAATGCCAACGAGCATATAAATGTGTTGCTTGAAGAGTATTCCGGATCAAGCGAGGTGGTTTTGGAGTCATTTTCCTGAATTATTAGGTGAACAGTATGGCGCCGGACAAGAGCTATAGGCCTGATCTTGATTTCATCCGTGAACGGGTGCGCCAGAAGCGAAGGGATTATATCAAATATGATTTCAGCAGGATAAAAAACGATATCTTAAAGGCGTTTTTCGATCTGGTGCAAGAGTATGACTCTTTACAGGATTATTTCCGGATTTGCGTCTCTGTGCCTCTCGAATCTCTGAAAGTGGAAAGCCGCCTTTTTCTCATCGGCAATAATGAAAAAGAACTCGAGTTGGTTTGCGACAGCATTAATGGCGTGGTTTTTCACCGGCAGCCGGTTCCGGCATATATCCGATTGACCCAGGCGCCTTATGAGGCGGAAGGCTCATATATTGTGCCGATCATGCGCAAAAGCAATCAAATCGATGGAGTGCCTCCCATTGCCCGGAACAGCGGCAAGCTTCTCGGTATGTTTGAGGTCTACCCGATTTCCAGACTGACGGAGTCAGACCGATTCTTTTTCTCTAAATATACCAACCGGATCGGCTATAACCTGCACAATCGTCAGGTGGCCCAGCAGAACATCCGGCATCTCAAATTTATCAACAATCTTGTCAGGGATATCGAGCACAATGTTATTACCCCCAATATATATTTCAAGCACATCTTCAATCAGTTGAAGAAGCGGATCAGTGAGCTGGAAGAGTTGCAGAGCATGATCAATATGCATAAGCATGCCATGGCAATGGATAACGAAGCCTGCTCGCAAGTCATGGATATGGTGGCTCATCTTCATCAGGATCTCTCGGCCAATCATAAAGAGCTGATGGAGTATCATGCTACTACGAGCCTTTTTCTTGAGAGCCTGTTCAGGCGTGATCATTTCGAACAGGGCCATCTTGTCCTCCGTTCCAAGAAATGCCTGGTCGAGAAGGAGATTATTGAACCCCAGCTCATTCACTATAAAAAGCGTTTTGAGATGCGAGGAATCCAGGTGGAACGTCCGAAGGACATGCAGGAGGAGGAGATTCCCCTGATGGTCGATCTCGGCCTGCTTTCGCAGGTTTATTTGAATCTATTTTCGAATGCCGTCAAATATACAAATGAAATAGTCAGGCGCGATGGCAGCCGTCGGAAGGCTGTAGCCTATGGCCGGGAGTATATTGTCGATTACTTTGGTCCAAGTCGCGACGGTATCAAGTTTAACGTTTTCAGTACCGGGCCGCATCTGTCGCTCAATGATTCCATAGCTGTTTTTAAAGACGGCTATCGAGGAATAAACAGTTTGGATATGCCGGGCGCCGGCCATGGTCTGTCGTTTGTCAAACATGTGGTCGAGATTCACGGCGGTGAGACAGGCTATGAACCGACTGAAGAGGGTAACAACTTCTTTTTTGTTCTGCCGCTGCACGATGTCGATGGTCATCTGGCCATTGTTGAGTAATTACTTTGACCCGGCTCACCTTCGTTTTGCGTTTTTCCGGCGCTCCGAAACATGATTCCTCTCAAAGATAATATCCCTGCCAAGCACTTTCCTGTGGTCAATGTCAGCTTGATCGTGGTCAATGTGCTGGTTTTTGTTTATGAACTTAAACTGGGGCCCGACCTTGAGTACTTTATGGTGACTTTTGGTTTTGTGCCGGCCCGATACGTTTTACTTGGGAAGGTTAATTTTTTTGATCCGGCGCGCTATCTGCCGATGCTGACCTCCATGTTTCTGCATAGTGGATTTTTTCATCTGCTTGCCAATATGTGGATGCTCTGGATCTTCGGCGATAATGTCGAAGATAGTATGGGGCGCGTCCGTTATCTCTGCTTCTATCTGCTGTGCGGAGTGGCAGCTGTTGTGCTGCATTTTTGGTCAAGTCCTGCTTCCTCTTTGCCGATGCTGGGAGCGAGCGGCGCCATTGCCGGTGTGCTTGGCGGCTATTTGCTGCTTTTTCCCAAGGCCCGTATATTGACTCTGTTCCCCATTTTCATCTTCTTTTCGATAATTGAAGTGCCGGCCTATTTTTTTCTGGGCGG
>MGTA01000165.1:4785-8149 GCA_001799225.1 Deltaproteobacteria bacterium RIFOXYD12_FULL_50_9 | reverse complement strand
CGGGGTTGCCTGGTGGGCGCATGTCGGCGGGTTCGGCGCCGGAGCGCTGCTCGTCCATTTTTTTCGTAACGATCGACCGTAGTCCGGACATACTGATAAAGGCGGAATAGTGGATACCAAGAGAACAATGGAGCTTCTGGCCCCGGCCGGGACCATCGAGGCCTATGAAGCGGCGGTGACGGCCGGCGCCGATGCCGTATATGTCGGGGCTCCTGCCTTTAATGCCAGGGCTCTGGCCCGCCATTTCAATGTCGCGGAGATCGCTGCCATGGTTGCCCATGGTCATGCTGCTGGGGTTAAGCTTTTTGTGGCGATGAACAGCCTGCTCAAGGAAGAGGAGATCCCGCAGGCCATCTCCCTTCTTGCTGCCCTGGCCGAGATCAAGATTGATGGGCTGATTATTCAGGATCTCGGCATCCATTATCTGGTCAAAAAGTATTTCCCGGCCATCAGGATGCATGCCAGCACCCTGATGGCAGCGCACAATACCCCGATTGTCCGGCAGTTCGACCGGATGGGTTTTAAACGGGTGGTGCTGGCCCGCGAGTTGACTCTCGCAGAGATCCGGCAGATCCAGGCGGAAACCGCTGTTGAACTGGAGGTTTTTGTCCACGGCGCCATGTGTTTCAGTGTCTCCGGCCTTTGTCTCTTCAGCAGTTATCTTGGAGGAAAGAGCGGGCTGCGGGGGCGTTGTGTGCAGCCTTGCCGAAGACGATATACCTGGGCCGGACCAGGCCGTGATACCGGCGGATATCTATTTTCCATGAATGATCTTTCGGCAATCAATATCTTGCCGCAACTGCAGAACGCCGGGGTTGCCTCTATTAAGATCGAAGGACGGATGCGGAGCGCCCAGTATGTCGGCTCTGTGGTCAGGGCATACCGACTGATGCTCGATGGCGATATAGCCGATCCGGAGATCCTGGCCATGGCCAACTCCTTTTTAGCTGAGGCTATGGGGCGTAAGACCACCACCGGCTTTTTCCTGTCGGCCAAACCTAAGGATATCATCTCTCCGCATCATTCCGGAAATATAGGGATTTTCCTTGGCAAAATTGGCCATTGCAGCGGCAACAGAGCGAGCTTTACCTTGCGCGGGATGCTGCGGGTCGGTGATCGGTTGCGACTGCATCAGGAGAAGAGCGGCGAACGGGAGTCTTTTACGCTGAAGAGAATGCTGGTCGGTGAGCGGTCGGTTGCCGAGGCGCAAGTCGGAACGAAAGTTACGGCTGAAATCCCCTTTGCCGCAGCCAAGGGTGACAGCCTTTACCTGGTCGATCTAGAGGAGCGTCGGGATGTAAAAAAGGGTGGCGCGGATAGAGTCAGTGCGCGACGTTTTCAGCAGAAGATTGATCAAAGTCGCATCAGGGAGCGGACAGCCCATATTCTCGCCGATCTTGATCAGGATACGACCTTAACAGGCCGGAGCGCACGGCAAAGAGTAGGGGGGGCTGCCGGGGCAACAAAGGCCCGGAAGAGGGGATTTGCCTGCTGGCTTAAGCTTGACGACCTGCGCCTGCTTGGTCTGCAGCTGCCTGTGCAGCCGGAGCGCCTGGTTATCCTGCTCAGTCGTCAAACCTTTGGCCAGGCGGTGCGGAACCTGAAAGAGCTTAAGCGGCGGAAGCGGGCCGTGATCTGGGCTCTGCCTGCCCTGATCTTTCCCGGCGAGCTCGAATTCTATAACCAGGCGATCAGAGCCCTTCTGGTCGAAGGATTTCGAGAGTGGCAGATAAGCCATGTCGGTCAGGTGGCCTTGTTTGCAGATCTTGTGACCTGCGGAAATTCCGAGCAGACCGAGCAGCCTGAAGCGGCCAAGAGGTCTTATCCGTCTCCGGAGAGAGGTAAGAGCAGGAAACCGCCCGCCGCCTCTGCGGCCGATATCACCCTGTACGGCAATTATACCCTGAACATCTTGAACTCTTTGAGCATCCGGGGCCTGGCTGAGCTTGGCCTTGTCGCGGTTGAGCTTGCTGTCGAAGCGGATCAGGAGAGCATCAGCCGCATACTCGCTAAACCAGGCAACTGCCGGCAGGGGCTTACGGTCTACGGCCTTCCCGCCCTGTTTTCTGCCCGGGCCTGCCTGGATCATTTCAAATACGACCAACTTTTTGTCAGCCCAAAACAGGAACGATTCACCCTCCTCGAACGAAACGGATTGACCCTGGCAGTGCCCGATCAACCGTTTTCTCTCCTGGCCTATCTCAATGACCTCGTTACGTTAGGGCTTGATTTCGGCGTTATCGATCTCTCATACATGCAAAAAAAGAAGACGGAATTAACAGCGTTGGTCAGTGAACTTGCCCGGCCGGGCAAACAACAAAAAGGCAATACCTTCAATTTCCGGGGCAAACTCCTGTAACGGAAAAGAGTCTGGGAGTTACCTGTCGGGTCATCTCAGTCCGTCATAGTTGTAAGCGTCATATATCAACATTCCCTTAATCTCCGTCGTATCGTTTTGCTGTAACTAGCCATATCTTCTAATATTATAAATTGAGAATGTAATATAACATGTTGAAATCGTTAGATTATTGTGTTGACATTTGCGGTCGGGCAGGGTAATAGCTTATTCAAATTTTTTTAAAGAGATCCGGCATCTGCCGGCAAAGGAACAAAAGATATGAAGCAGGCGATAGCAGTAGCAATAGCCCTGGCACGAAGGCGGAACGGTAAAGGCTCACGTTCGGATCTGCCTGAGGCCGGCCAATCGATATTGGATGAGGTGTCCGGCAGTACATTTTTGCTGATGGCTGTTGTGACGATTCTCCTGTTTTGTTGGGTATCAGCCTGTTTTCTGGGGGCACTGGCCGGCGGTTTTGCCCCGTTCGAACTTGTACGGAATTGGTTGACTGCGGTAAGAGGCAGTTAGCTCGATATATCTTGTGCAAATTTATCAAGGAGAAAAACATGCAGCGGACAACCATTGTTAAGACCGGATTTAATGCAACTCGGGTCAGGGATTTGCAGGGGGTGCAAGCAAAAAGCGATATCATCTCCAAAGGGGGAATGACGGTTCTGGGCGGAGTTGCAGGGCTGGTCGGTTTATGGGCCGTTGCCTGTTTTGCCGGAGCTCTGGCGAGTCGGGCCGGAGTGGTTGGCCTTGTCCGTGGCTGGTTTGGAGCTGTGTTCGGTATGTAGATTGTTCTCTTGAGGTGTGATGTGCCAGGGATTTGATACTTTTTGCTTATGGCAAGACGCTGCAAGTTACTGTAGAATCTGTCCGGAGACAATGTTCAGGGCTTAAAACGCCTTGTATACAAGTAATTTAACTCCGGATATGATGAGGTAAGCATCTGGTGGGCACATTCATACGTAGTTTGTTTTTAATCGGTATCCTGGCTGCGGTGGGCGGGGTCGTTGCTCTGTT
>MGTA01000165.1:0-4697 GCA_001799225.1 Deltaproteobacteria bacterium RIFOXYD12_FULL_50_9 | reverse complement strand
CATCTGCAGGGTGGTGAAGTCACCCTGCTCAACAAGGCCGGACGGAAATTTACCACATATACCCCTGATGTCGCCTCCTTGATGCCAAAGCTCCTGCAGAAAGACGTTGTGGTTTATGGCCGCCCGGATCGGGCCCCGCTGCTTTGGAGTGTGGCCTCACTGGTTGTGCCATTGCTGCTGATTCTGGTGGTCTGGTTTTTACTGGCTAGAAAGGAGTCGCAGGGCGAATCGTCGGATTTTGCCAAGCGCAAGGCGGTTATTCCGGTCACCGGCAGCCGGCAGGTTACCTTCCGTGATGTCGCTGGAATCCCTGAGGTAAAAGAAGAACTGCTTGAGATTGTCGATTTCCTGCAGAAACCCAAAAAATACAGCAGGCTGGGCGCCTTCATCCCTAAGGGGATCCTTTTTCAAGGACCGCCCGGAACTGGCAAGACCTTGCTGGCCCGTGCCATTGCCGGTGAGGCAGGGGTGCCTTTTTACAGTATCAGCGGCTCAGATTTTGTTGAGATGTTTGTCGGCGTCGGGGCTTCAAGGGTCCGCGAGTTGTTTCGGGAAGCCAAGAAAAATACACCCTGCATAATCTTCATCGACGAGATTGACGCAGTCGGTGGGCAGCGGGCTTCAGGAGGTGCGGTCGGTGGTCAGGATGAGCGGGGGCAGACCTTGAATGCTTTGCTGGTTGAGATGGATGGCTTCAGCACCGATGATACCATCATTGTGCTGGCTGCTACCAACCGGCCGGACATCCTGGATTCGGCCCTGCTCCGACCGCGACGTTTCGACCGGCAGATTACGGTGCTGCCGCCGGATGTCAAAGGTCGGCAGCAGATTCTTGAGGTCCACTCCAAACAGGTGCGGATGACCGACGCCGTTGATCTCGAAGAGCTTGCCAGGAGTACGCCGGGCTTCACCGGCGCTGATCTGGCCAGCCTGGTCAATGAAGCGGCCCTGATTGCCGGGCGGGCCGAGAAAGATGCTATCCAGCCCTCTGATTTTGAGGCTGCCAAGGATCGTATTCTCATGGGGGTGGAACGAAAGGGTTTTGTGATCAATGAAAAGGAGCGGCGGACCATGGCGCTTCACGAGTCCGGGCATGCGATTCTGGCGCGATTCCTGCCGGAGGCTGATCCTCTTCACAAAATTACCATCATTCCACGGGGCCGGGCCATGGGGCATACTCAGCAGATGCCGCTCCATGATCGGCAGGTATATTCACGGGAGTATCTCTTGAGCCGGATCACGATACTGTTCGGCGGCCGGGCGGCTGAGGAGGTCGTGCTGAATCAGAAATCAACGGGTGCCGAGGATGATCTGCAGCAGGCCATGGAGATTGCCACCAGCATGGTCTGCCGGTGGGGTATGGATGATGTGATCGGGCCCATGGCCTATTCAAAGAATGATCAAGGTTTTTTAGGGAATCAGGCTGTCCGCTCGAACGTCAGTGAGTTTACCGCCCAGGCGATTGATCACCAGATCAAAAAAATCCTTGAGCACTGCCATAATGAGGCGTTTTCGATTTTGAAGCGTGAGCAGCCATTTCTAGAGCATCTTGCCGATATTCTCCTGCAGACCGAGATGCTTGACCGGGAGGAGATGGATATCATCTTCGAGTGCACGAAGAAGAAGCAGCGGGATGCCGAACTCAATCCTGTTTCCGGGGAAATTTCCTGTCGGGTGGTTTGAAATCTAATGAGGAGTGCCCTTGGTTAATTTTAGAGAGTTATTTAAGGTAGTAGCCAAGGGTATTGCCCGCAGCAAGGTGTCGATTGCCGGGGCGGTCATGACCACCCTGATCTTCCCCTTTCTGCTGGTGGCAGCTCTGCTCGACATGCAGGGGGTCATCAAGAATCCCTACTTCGGATTCATTATCTACATGGTAATGGGGCCGTTGTTTGTCTTTGGCATTATTCTGTTGATTTCCGGTATCCTCTTTTTTAAATCCTCTGAAGACATCGGCGCCTACACCTTTGAATATTTGAAGGAGCAGTTCACCATGCCGGGCAGATACAGTCGGGTCCGGCGACTGATCCTGCTGATTACGGTTATTGTTAATGTTACTCTGATTGTCGTGGTCATCTTCTCATACTCAGCCTTTCGCTATACGGAATCTACGGCTTTTTGCGGCCAGTTTTGTCACTCGGTCATGGAGCCTGAGTATATCACCTACCAGAATTCTCCGCACTCCCGGGTCTCTTGTGTCGAATGTCACATCGGCGAGGGGGCAAAGTGGTTTACCCGCTCGAAGATGTCCGGGCTTAGACAGATGGTGGCAGCGGCTCTCGATACCTACAGTCGGCCGATTCAGACCCCTATCGGCGCGCTGCGACCGGTCCGCAAGACCTGTGAGGAGTGTCATCGGCCTGAGAAATTCCATGGCGATAAGCTCTACCTCAAGAATAAGTTCCGGCCTGATGAAAAAAACAGTCATGTCCAGACCGCCATGCTGATGAAGGTCGGCTCCGGAGGATATCAAGGCCAGCGGGCTTACGGCATTCACTGGCATGTTTCTCCGGACAACACGATTTCCTACAGATATGCAGATTCAGGTCGTCAGGATATCTTTGAAGTTAAGCTTGTCCGCGCTAATGGTCAGGAGAGCATCTACCGACGAAAAGGCTCGATAGACCACCTGAATCAACAGGGTGGAGGAGGTGGCGGCGAACGGGTCATGGACTGTATGGATTGCCATAACCGACCGACTCACATCTATCTCTCGCCTGATGAGGCGCTCGACCAGAAGCTTTTGTCAAATGAGATACCGCCGGAGTTGCCATTTATTAAACGCCAGGCCCTGGAGGCGATCACCAGGCAGTACGAGTCCACGGAGAAGGCCAAAAACGGCATTGCCATGCAACTCATGAACTGGTATCGGGTCAACTACCCGGCAATCGCCACAGGAAATGAGACTTTGCTTGCCAAGGCCATCCGGGGAACCCAGAGGGCATATATGGAGAACGTCTTCCCCAGTATGAATATCACCTGGGGAACGTACAGGAATTTTATCGGACATAAAGATCAGTCGGGATGTTTCCGGTGCCACTCCGGATCCATGCGAACTGCAGCGGGTGAGACCATGACCACGGAGTGTGATTCATGCCATATCCTGCTGGCTGAAAACCGGTCAGCCCAGGATGTCTTGCGGATCTGTTCAGAGTGATGGCGGATATAGTTTTTCAGGAGGGAGGAGGTTTGTTGAGATCGGTTCGGGATTTTTGTTGACAACACTTGTTTCAATCTGGTTTATTCATTCCTTTTTTGGAGTGTATAAGGTGTTGGTTTATTTTTACCCACCTTGCCAATCAGGAGAAAGGAATGTCTGTCCAAAGCAATGATGCCATTTATCCCATCAGCGTTGCCTCCAAGTTGCTTTCCGTTCATCCGAGAACCCTCAGGATATACGAACAGGAGAGTCTCATCAAACCATTGCGGAAAGGAAATAAGCGCTATTATTCCCATGACGACATTGAATGGATTCGTTGTCTGCGGACTTTGATCCATGAAAAAGGGATCAGTATTCCAGGAATAAAGATGCTCCTTGAGCTCACCCCTTGCTGGGAAATCAAGAATTGCCCTCAGGAAATACGAGAGAAGTGTTCAGCTTACATTGATAAGACCATCCCCTGTTGGGAAAGGGCAAACACCGCCTGTGCAATGGAGCTGAAGCAATGTGAAAGCTGCTACGTCTATATCAAGGCGATGAAAGAGGCCAGATTGGTTGCCGCCTCTGTTGCCGGCCAATAATACTCAGGTAAATTGAAGGTCTTTTTTTTGCCTGAAGGCGATTTGGATCGTCAGACGGCAAATCAACCAGCCGTCCGGCGCTTTTACATGCCATGAATTTCAGGTTAAGGCAACCTGCAGGTACTCGTTTGTACGGGTACCTGCAGGTAATCTATCTGTTTGCATCAACTTTATAAAAATCTATTATTTGTCTGAAAAAGGAGAGCTGTTAGCAGTATGACACCCGAAGAAATGAATCAGCAGAACAATGGCGAGTCAGAGGAAGATCCGAATCGTGAAAAAAAGGCCTGGGATTTTATCTTCCGAGGTATGTGGCGTTCTCCACTTGGACTTATGGGGATTACGATAACCACTATCTGTGCGACCCTGATGATTTTTGGTCTTTTACTTGACCAGTTGGGGATCATCCATAACCCTTATGCCGCGATGATCACCTTTATGATCCTGCCCGGCGGTTTTATAACCGGGCTGCTTCTTATCCCCATTGCTGCATTTATCAGGCGACGTCGTTGGCACAAGTATGGTATCTCCAGGGAGCATCTTCATATCAATTTGAGTGATCACAGGCATAGGAAATTTGTGGTTTTCTTTATTGCCATGTCAGTGGTCAATATCGCCATTCTCGGCGTGATTGCCTATGAGGGCTATCATTTTACGGATAGCTCGTATTTCTGCGGTCAGGTTTGTCATACGGTTATGGAACCTGAATATACGGTCTATCAGCGATCGCCCCATGCCAAGGTAGCCTGCGTCGAGTGTCATATCGGACCTGGGGCCGACTGGTTTGTCCGGGCCAAGATTTCCGGCCTGCGGCAGGTGGTCGCGGTGTTTACCAACAGCTATAATCGTCCGGTTCCTGCGCCGGTAGAGCACCTGCGCCCGGCCCGCGACACCTGTGAACACTGTCACTGGCCGGAGAAATTTCATGGTAAAAAAGTTAAGATATTCAATCACTT
>MGTA01000164.1:3079-5467 GCA_001799225.1 Deltaproteobacteria bacterium RIFOXYD12_FULL_50_9 | reverse complement strand
CATGACCCCGGTGCAGAACTCGTCGGCCTGGAAGAGGCCGGAGGAGCAGAGGGTCTGGTTCAAGCGCCCGACGATTTCGGTCAGCTCCCGACACTCCTTGTCAAAGGCCATGGCGTTATAAAACAGGTCGGTGATGATACTGCGCAGTACACAGTTGACCGAGTGGCCGGATTGGTCCTTGAGGCTGAGAATGGTCTTGGCGGCCCGGGGGTTGTGCTTGACCAGGAGATGGTCGCCGCCTTCCTGGTTGCAGGGTTTGCTGATACTCTCGACGAACAACAGATGCCCCTGGTTCAGATCGATGGTGCGGGCCGGCTCGTTGTTGATGATCCTGAGAATGTTGCGGGCCAGGTTGATATTGAGCTGCTGCTCGACAATGGTCTGCTCCAGCAGGTCGTTTTTGTGCTTCAGTTCCTCTTGGGCCTTTTTGAGGGCGAGATGGTTTTTGACCCGAGCCTGGACCTCGGTCACCTCAATGGGTTTTCTGATGTAATCGACGCCGCCAAGCTGGAATCCCTGGGTGACGACCGAGGCATCGTCAATGCCGGTGATGAAGATGATCGGAATGTCACGGGTGGCTTGTCTCTGCTTGAGACGGCGGCAGACCTCGAAGCCGTCGATGCCCGGCATGTTGATGTCCAGCAGGATCAGGTCGGGCGGGTCGATGTTGACCATGGCCAAGGCGTCTTCGCCATTGGTCACCATGCCGACCTGGTACATGGACAGGGCGCGCGCCAGCAGACGGTTATTCAAGTCATAATCGTCGACCAGGAGGACTTTTGAACTGTTGAGATCGCTCATGGGCTAATGGGGTTGTTCCCTCTACAAATGAAAAGGTGGCCGGGGCATGGGGCTCGCTGGCAGGGGCTTGATGAGCGCCGATCTGCGAGTCGCCCAGATTTTCAGGCTAGGCATGCGCTGGGCTTTCTGGTACATAGTGATCGATTCTGATACGAATACATCAGCATACGCAGATTGACGGGGCGATTGCAAGTGCCTGGTAAAAAAAAGTTTACAAGGTGGTAGTGTAGGATTCCAGGCAGTCGTCCTGCAAGTGGTTAAATTGTTGGCTCTTTTCGGACGCCAGTCCAGGGAGTTTAGTCCCTTGCGGGTCAACTTGTAACAAGTTGTGAGCAGACTGATGCCGAAACTCAGTGCCGGCAGGGAGTCCAGCCAACAGGGACTTATCCAGTTTATCTTGGGTTAGGAAGAGTGAAATGACCTTGGCAGAAGTGCAAACGGTTTATTGGCCGATCTTGGTTTGGCCCCTGCTCAAGTTGTTGCTGGCGATGGCCGTCAGCCTGCTGCTTGCCCTGTTTGTCGAAGCACTGAACTGGACCCACGGCATGGCGCGCCTGGCTCGGCCCTTGATCCGGCTGGGACACATGTCCGAGGTGACCGGGGCCAGCTTTTCCGTCTCTTTTTTTTCGGGGATGGCGGCCAATACTATGTTGTCCGAGGCTTACGACCAGGGGAAGATCGACAAGCGAGAGCTGATCCTGGCAAACCTTTTCAACAGCCTGCCCACCTATTTCTTGCATCTGCCCACCCTCTTTTCCCTCACCGTGCCGCTGATCAAGGGGGCTGCCGTTGTCTACGTGGGGCTGACCTTGGCGGCCGCTTTCCTGCGCACCGTCATCATCCTGCTGGTCAGTCGCTGGCTGCTACCGGCCCACACCGCTTCGAACGCGGCCGTTATCGAGAAGGCCAAGGACGGCATCGATTGGCGGGCGGCCTTGGCCAAGGCCAAAACGAGATTCAGCCGCAAGATGAAGCGGGTCGTCCTCTATACGGTGCCGATCTACACGGCCATTTTCCTTCTGAACCACTGGGGGATATTCGATGGAGTGCAAGGCTTTGTGACCTCCAAAATAACCTGGTTCGATCCCCGCTTGATCAGCATCATCCTCTTTCATGTGGCGGCCGAGTCCACCGCCGGCTTAGCCGCTGCCGGCGCCCTGCTCAACACCGGCAGCCTGGGACAACGCGAGGTGATCCTGGCCCTCTTGGTCGGCAATGTCCTGGCCGCGCCGATGCGGGCGGTGCGCCACCAATTTCCTTACTACGCCGGCATCTTCCGGCCGCGTCTGGCCGCAGAACTGCTCATCGCCAGCCAGCTCTTCCGGGTGGGGGCGGTCATCGCGCTGGGGGTGCTCTACTACTGGTTTACGGCCTGAGGGGAGGATAGGCTGTAAGGCTGAAGACTGAAGGCTGTTAGGAGAAGAACCAGCCACACCTGCCCCTGTCCACCTCAATGCCGTTGACTTAAGAGCGCAACTCAATAAAATTACACAGAGTCGTCATTCCGGCAGGCAGTAAGCCGGAATCCAGTTCGCCACGCAGCAAGCACTGGACCCCGGCTAAAACCATGCCGGGGTGACTGAAAGA
>MGTA01000164.1:2173-3069 GCA_001799225.1 Deltaproteobacteria bacterium RIFOXYD12_FULL_50_9 | reverse complement strand
TGATAGCTGCTCTGTCAGCAGACCTTAAGTCAACGACATTGCTGTCCACCCGGGCAGTTTACCTTTGACAGCCTGCTGTTGCTGTGTTGTAATGGCAGGGGCGGATTGTGCATGAACTACAGGCGTTTGGTGCCGTGGCGGCAAGATATACAGCATTTAAGTCAGGAGGTGACCCCATGCTCGATAAGAAGATAATGACCGAAAGAGATATCCTCTACGCCAAGGTCAAGACCACCCCCCTGCGGGTCAAGGTCCGTCTGGTCGACGGCACCATGGTCGAGGGCAGTCTGCATCAGCCGCCAAGCCTGCGTCTGACCGACATGCTGAACCGTCACACCCGTGACAATCCATTCCTGGCGGTGACCGACGCCAACATCACCTTTGCAAACGGCGACAACCTCCAATACCGTTTTTTTACGATGAATAGGGACATGATCGTCTGCTGCTTTCCGACCAACGAAGAGGTTGGTTAAGGACTCTATCCGCCTCAAAATCATGAGCGGAACACGATGTATAGTGGCGGGGAGCTTTATCGATGGCAGCGGCGCCAAGGTGCATAGGAATGTCTTGCTGAAAGTTACGGACGGCATTATCACCGCCATTGGCCCTGCCACAGCCCTCCCCCGCCATGACGGGGCGGCAATCGATGACTTCTCGCACTGCACCATCTTGCCGGCCCTGGTTGACTGTAGCGTCTGCCTGTCGCGCTCGCCCTCCGTGGACAGCACGGTGCGGTTAGCCACCGAAGAGGCCGGTCTTGCCGGAAAGGCAGCCATGGTGGAGCAGCATGTGCGCTACTGCCATGCCCACGGAGTGCAGGGTGTGGCCAATGGCGATGACCCGGCCGACCTGGTGGCAGGGTATCGAGCGGGGATGGCGCCGGCGGGCCTCATTGA
>MGTA01000164.1:692-2099 GCA_001799225.1 Deltaproteobacteria bacterium RIFOXYD12_FULL_50_9 | reverse complement strand
GATGACGGCAAATACCAAACTCAGGGATTTTATCCTGAACACATTCTCCTCCTTTCATGAACAGAAACCGAAACGTTTTTGAACAGCCTATTCAAATCCGGGCGGCTGACGATTGAAGTTGCAACGTTCGCTGCGCTGCGCCCGGCGAGGCTGATTGCCAATGCGACAATCATTCCTTCCATGCCAATCTTGCGGTCAGCGTTTTCTTCATTCTTCCAGTAAAAAAACTGACGCCCCTGAACGACAATCAGGAACGTCAATTATGGATGATATACTCTCGTGACGATATCGCGGCGGGGTTTATCGGGAGGGGTAAAAGTATTCACAACCGAACATTACCACACAAAAAAAACAAAGTCAACTTTTTGTGAAGAAATGGCTAAACCCGATGAGATAAATTTGATTTTTGATCGAACGTCTCTCTCCTGGGGGCCACTCAACCTTTTGGTTTTTTGTAAATGGCGCGCGCCGATCTGAGGACATAGTCATTTACCCAGTTGGCTACCGTCTGATGGTTAACTCCCATCTTGCGCGCAACGGAGCGGAAGGTCTGTCCATCCAGGCACATCAGGATCACCTTTTTGCGGATGGGTTCCGGATAGCCATTGGGATAAGGCGCGGGAGTATAGTTTTCTCCACAGGCTTTACACAGGTAGCGCTGGCTGCCGGAGCGGTTTTTCCCTGCTTTACGCTGGTTAGCCGTTGACTGGCAGGCGGGGCAACGAGGTGTGGTCATGCATTAACTACCGGTGCGGCCAATTCTGAAATCAGCCTCTCCATTTATAATTTCAGGCTCTTCTGTTTCCGGCGAAACGCGGCCGGAACTCTCGCATTGGAAAATTTGTGCCATCGAGCCGAAGTATAAGTGATTTTCGAGGCTTCGCCAGGTCCGCCCGCATATCCCCAACGAAGAAACCGAGCGCGCGATCCAAGACGCGCTGGCGGGCCGCAACCTGAAATCTTTCGACAACATGGAAGACTTGTTCAAAGATTTGGGACTGCCCGATGCGTAAACCAAAGGTCACGACCCAATTTGAAAAAGACGTGAAGCGCATGGAACGGCGCGGCTGCGAAATGCAAAAATTGAGTGTGATCATCGCCGCTTTATTGAAGGGCGAACCGCTTGACCCGCGTTATAAAGATCATCCGCTCAAAGGCAATTATGCAGGGACGCGTGAATGTCACCTCGAGCCGGATTGGTTGTTGATCTAGAAAACCGATGAAGAAATCCTGTTATTGATGCGCACCGGTTCCCACGCCGACCTGTTCAAGTAACTGTAAGGAATAAGCAATCCTCGTTGAGGAAACTGACGATTGGAGCGTTCCCCTTTCAAAACAGGCCGCCGAAATGGCGGCCTGTTTTGGTTAACGTGATTTGAATCGAAAAACACGCCCTCACCCTGCGAT
>MGTA01000164.1:236-657 GCA_001799225.1 Deltaproteobacteria bacterium RIFOXYD12_FULL_50_9 | reverse complement strand
CACCCTGCGATATAATCCCACCACATATAATCAAATCCTTTGTGTTCCCTTCGTGATCTTTGTGTTTAAAGGTTTTCCATGAATCGTCTAGCAACAACCACCTCCCCCTACCTGCTCCAACATGCCCACAACCCCGTGGACTGGTATCCCTGGTCTGAAGAAGCGCTCGCCAAAGCGCGCGCTGAAGACAAGCCCATCTTCCTCAGCATAGGTTATAGCGCCTGTCATTGGTGCCACGTTCTGAGTCACGAGTCCTTTGAAGATGAAACCACCGCCGCGCTGATGAACGCGAACTTCATCTGCATCAAAGTGGACCGCGAGGAACGTCCCGACCTGGACGGAATCTACATGCAGGCGGTCACCGCCCTGACGGGGAGCGGCGGCTGGCCGATGTCGGTCTTCCTGACGCCCGACCTGCGTC
>MGTA01000164.1:0-102 GCA_001799225.1 Deltaproteobacteria bacterium RIFOXYD12_FULL_50_9 | reverse complement strand
CAGCACATCCAATCGCACTCGGCGCCCGGCGCGGGCGCGGAGTTCACGTCCGGGCATCTCGCGCTGGCAGAGAAAAACCTCCTCGAATCCTACGACTGGGGA
>MGTA01000163.1:4970-9850 GCA_001799225.1 Deltaproteobacteria bacterium RIFOXYD12_FULL_50_9 | reverse complement strand
GGTCTTTCAAGTCGACCGACTTTACCATCGTCATAAGGCGATCTATCCGGCCACAGTCGTCGGCCGGCCCCGCCAGGAGGATTTCTTCATCGGTGATTTTCTGCAGGATCTTCTCTCACCTCTGTTTCCCCTGGTGATGAACGGGGTGCGCGAGCTTAAGACCTTTGGCGATACCGGCTTTCACTGTCTGGCCGCTGCCCGGGTCAGGGACCGTTATCCCCGGGAGGCCTTTGCCTCGGGTTTGCGGATTCTGGGCGAGGGGCAACTGTCGCTCACCAAATTTTTGATCATCACCGACGGCGATATTGACGTAACCGATTTCCGAGCCCTGTGGGTTCATGTCCTTGAAAGGGTCAACTGGCAGACCGACCTCTTTATCTTTGCCAATGTCTCGCAAGACACCCTTGATTACACTGGTCCATCTGTTAATAAAGGATCAAAGGCCATGCTGATGGGGCTTGGCAAAGAAGCACGCCGCAGCCTGCCCGGCGAGTTCAAGGGCGAATTGCCGACCGGTTGCCAAAGGCCCGTGGTCTATCTCCCCGGCACTCTGGTGGTTCAAGGCCGGTCATTTAATGACGATGCCGACCTCGCCGATACCCTGGCCGCTGCTCCAGCGCTGACTGATTGGCCCGTAGTCCTGCTGGTTGATAATGTCGCCGAGGCCACGGCCAGCCTGAAGGAGTTTCTCTGGGCTTTTTTCACCCGCTTTGCGCCGGCCGCCGATATTCACGGCCGAAACACTCTGGTCAGACATTTTCATGTCGGCCTGGCCACCCCAATTGTCTTTGACTGCCGGATGAAACCCTGGTATCCGCATGTCCTTGAAGTGGATCCCGAGACCAGAAAAATCGTCGACGAAAAAATCGGTCGCATCCTGCCGGCCTCCTTACGCTGATTGCCCAAACACCTGAGGGCGGATTTCAAACCCGGCCCCTACGACACCATACACACCTATGACCGTTGTTTATGGCAATTCAGACCGTTTTAAATGGGTTACAAACCAGCCGTCAATCATCTCCGAGCGTTTATTGGACCGATCCGGGGTCGTAGGGGCGGGTTTTAAACCCGCCCGATACGCTAGACATCATTAAGCGGGCAGTCCATACAGAGCGGCTCGCTTTTTTTGCAGAACTCCTTGCCCAGTCGGACAAGCAAGGCGTGGTACTCATTAAAAAGGGCCGCGTCTTCGGGCAAGCTGCTGGTGAAGAGATCCTGAATCTCGTGGTAGTCACTCTCTTCCGGGATCAGACTGTGCCGGGAGATGATGCGATGGGTATAGGCGTCTACTACAAAAACCGGTTTATTGCCGGCATAGAGCAAGATGCTGTCGGCAGTTTCCGGACCGATTCCTTTAAGCGCCAGCAGCCTGTTCCTGAGCACTGCAGTTTCCTCAGCAAAGAAGCGATCCAGACAGAGTTCATCATAGGTCACGTTTCCGTCCGCATCTGTTTCCGGATCACATGATTCAGTGAGCAACAGGATAAGGTTGCGAAGACGTACAGCCTTCTGGTTATAGTAGCCGGATGACCTGATCTTTTGAGCAAGATAATCCACCGGCAGATTTAAAAGGCTGGACACCGATAGCAGGTTTTCGTTTTTTAGATTGGTGATGGCGTGGCTGGCGTTTGTCCAGTTGGTGTTCTGGGTCAGTACCGCGCCGATGATGATCTCAAGCCTGGTCTCACCCGGCCACCAGTATTGAGGGCCGAATCGATCCAGAAGGAGTTTATGGATACAGGTAATTTTATTGTTCACAGAAAGAGGCCAAACCGATCAGGTTCAGTCGGACCTGATGAACAGGACATAAATTATGATCGCTATCGCCGCGATGCCGACTCCGATAATCGGGGCAATGGCATCAAGCTGCAATTGGCCGTCGACAAAGACGTTCTTCATGTATTGTGATCCTGAGAACATCCAGAGGCCGAAGCCCAGGACAATCAGGATCATGGAGTCCCAAGCCTGCTTCCATAACATATAACAGAACAGCCCGATAAGCGGAGCCAGAAAATACCAGTTAGTAAACAAGCCCTTGGCATCAACCTCTTTAAGTTGTCTGGGAATCTCGGTATTATTGAAAAAGTCGATGATAGAAACCAAAAAATCAGGAGTTGCCATGGGGTTGTCCTCCTATTTTTGTTTTGCTGTTGCCCGTTTGTAGACCTTGATCGCACAGTACGAACCGCACATACTGCAGGCATCGCCCTTATATGTACCACCCTCCTCTCGAAACCGCCGGGCCTTTTCCGGATCAAGCGAAAGATCAATCTGGCCTTTCCAGTCAAGATTGTTGCGGCAGCGGGCCATGGCAATATCGCGATCCATTGCGCCGGGCAGGCCTTTGGCGATATCAGCGGCATGTGCCGCGATTTTTGAGGCGATAACCCCTTCCCGGACATCATCGCCATTGGGTAGTTTCAGGTGTTCCGCCGGTGTTACATAGCAGAGAAAATCAGCCCCGGCTGCCCCGGCAATGGCTCCGCCGATCGCTCCGGTGATATGGTCGTAGCCTGGTGCGATATCTGTGACCAGAGGGCCGAGAACATAGAACGGCGCACCATGGCAAAGCCGTTTCTGAAGCAGGACATTGGCTTTAATCTGGTTCATTGGCATATGCCCCGGTCCTTCAATGATGACCTGGACACCAGCGGCCCACGCACGTTCCGTCAATTCGCCGAGATGGATAAGTTCCTGGATCTGGCCCCGGTCAGTGGCGTCGGCCAGGCATCCCGGCCTGATGCCATCACCCAGACTCAGGGTAACTTCATGCTCCTTGAGCAGGGCCAGCAGGTCGTCGTAATGCTCAAAAAGCGGATTCTCCTTGTTGTTGCGGCTCATCCATTCGATCAGAAAAGAGCCACCCCGGCTCACTACTCCCATTATGCGCTCATGGCCCTGCACTTTTGCAAGGGTATTTTTAGTGATTCCGCAATGGATGGTCATAAAATCGACCCCATCAACAGCCTGCTCCTCAATGGTCTTGAACATCTGGTCGATTGTGACTTCATGAATCTGTTTTTTCCGACGTTCGACGGTTTCGGCGACCGCTTGGTAGATGGGTACGGTGCCGAGCGGCACCGTACAGCTCTTCAGGATCTCCCGCCTGACATTGCTGATGTCGCCGCCCATGCTCAGATCCATGACCGCATCGGCTCCGGCCTTGATGGCGATGCAGAGTTTCTGCAACTCATTTTCAACCTCGGGATAGTCCTTGGAAGATCCGATATTGGCATTGATTTTGGTTGATACGCCTTTGCCGATTGCCGTAATTTTATCAAATTTGTGATGGATATTCTTGGGGACAGCCACTACGCCCTGGGCTATGCCGGCAACCAGAGCCGCCACTGGTATGCCCTCATTTCTGGCGCATTTTTTAAGGAGAGGGGTGGCTTTTCCGGCAAGGGCGTCTTCACGAATGCTCATGATCTGTTAGCTCCACTATGCGGACTGCTTGGTGCAGCCCTTAAGGCAAAAATTTATCTTAGGACACCACGATAAAAAGATTTAGATTATATCGGATCAACAATCTATGCAAGGTACCAGTAGCCATGTCCTTGTGTCAATGCCAAAGGCCTTGCCCGAGTGGGGAGTTCAGGTCTTTACAGCCTTTTAAAAGACCTTGTGATCAAACAGAATGCGGATACCTATGGCGATAAGGACAAGACCTCCGGCTATCTCGACCTTGGCACCAAGCCGGGAGGCCGTTTTTAGCAAACGGCCAAGCATAAGCCCCACCGCAGTGAGTAACGCCGCCACTACCCCGATAATCAAGGCCGGTTTAATAATTTCGATTTTCAACAGAGAAAAACTTAAACCAACAGCCAGCGAATCGATGCTGGTTGCCACAGCCAGGACCACCAGGGTTTTGCCGCGAGTTGGATCAGCCTTTTTATTCTGATCATCGACGCCATGTATGGCCTCGTAGATCATCCGTAAACCGACCAGAATCAACAACCCGAAAGCAACCCAATGATCAAACGATTCAATGAGTTCTCGGAAGGAAAGTCCGGCTGTCCAGCCAATGATATTCATCATGGCCTGAAACAGGCCGAAATGCCAGGCAAGTCTGAACAGATGGCGGGAATTGACCGAAGGCAGGCTGACCCCGGCGGCCAGGGCCACGGCAAAGGCATCAAGGGCCAGCGCCAGGGCGATAATCAGAATGGCGCTGGTTGACATGGTCATCTCCGGTAAGAGGGATATGTGTCTGGTCAAGAGCCCCTGAAAATACCTTATGGCATGTCAACAAAGCAAGTGGAATCAATAGGGTTTTGACATCACCATTTTGTCTGGAACAGGGGAATTTGCCGTTATTGTGCAGAAACCTCGTTTGCCAAGAAGAATTTCCTACAATTTTGTAGTAAATATGGTTATAATCGGCCTGAAAATAACCGAGCAATACTAACAAAAACCACTGCCGAAACTGATAAAATCTATGGCAAAAGAGATAGTTACCCTGGAATACAAAAATCTGATCTGCCTGTTCGAGATTACCAAAATTCTTGCTTCAGCCATGGATTTGCGTGATAACCTGCGGCGTATCATGGAGATCGTGGCAAGCGAGACCGGTTTCGAAAACGGCACTGTCACCATCATCAACCCGATCACCGGTGAGCTTGAAATTGAAGTAGCGCATGGCCTGACCGCCGAGGCACGGAAACGAGGCAAATATAAGATCGGCGAGGGTATCACCGGCCGGGTGGTGGCCTCAGGCGCCCCTATTGTCGTGCCGCAGATCAGCGAAGAGCCGCTTTTTTTAAATCGGACCAGAGCTCGCGGTGACGTTAAGAAAAAAGCCCTCTCCTTTCTTTGCGTACCAATTAAGCACGGTACTCATACAATCGGCGCCCTGAGCGTCGACCGGGAGTATCTGAACG
>MGTA01000163.1:0-4951 GCA_001799225.1 Deltaproteobacteria bacterium RIFOXYD12_FULL_50_9 | reverse complement strand
AGTAGTCAGGGTGCAGGCGGTAAACGAAGAACGCGAAGAGCTGAAAAATGAAAATTTAAAGCTTAAGCAGGAGTTGACCGACAAATACAAAATTAACAATATCATCAGCCGCAGCAGCAGGATGCAGGAGGTGTTCGAGATGATGGCAAGGGTGTCGGACAGCAATGCCACGATTCTCCTGCGTGGCGAATCCGGGACCGGCAAGACCATGATCGCCAAGGCCATCCATCATAACAGCCGCCGGGCCACCCGGCCTTTTATCGTGGTCAACTGTTCGGCGTTGCCGGAAACCTTGTTTGAAAGTGAACTCTTTGGCCATGAGAAGGGTGCTTTTACCGGCGCCCATGATGCCAAGAAAGGCAGGTTTGAACTGGCCGAAGGAGGCACAATTTTCTTGGACGAAATCGGTGAGTTGAGCCCAAGTATCCAGATCAAACTGTTAAACGTTGTTCAGGATCGGGTATTCCAGCGACTCGGCAGCGCCAGACCAATAATCAGCAATGTCCGGCTGGTCACCGCTACCAACAAAGATCTGGAAAAGGCCGTACAGGACGGCTCTTTCCGGGAAGATCTCTACTACCGCCTGAACGTTTTCCCCATCTATCTTCCACCGCTGCGCGAACGGCGAACAGATATTCTCCTGCTCGCCGAATTTTTTCTGCAGAAATACAACCTGGAAAACGAAAAGAACATCCGGCGGATATCTACACCGGCCATTGATCTGCTCATCCAGTATCACTGGCCCGGCAATGTTCGGGAACTCCAGAACTGCATGGAGCGGGCTGTGCTGATCTGCGATGAGGATTCAATCAAAAGCTACCATCTTCCCCCCACTCTGCAGACTGCGGACAGCATCAGCGATAAGGGAAATCCCATGGCGCTGGCCACGGCTGTTGAGAATTTTGAGCGGGAGTTGATCATCCAGAGCCTTAAAAAGGCGCGGGGCAACCAGAGCAAGGCGGCAGACCTGCTTGACTCGAGCATCAGGATTATCAATTACAAAATCAACAAGTACCGGATCGATCCGAGACAATACAAGATCGACAAACCGCCGGTGGGCTCCGAAAAATGAAACTTCTGCTGCATGTCTGTTGCGCACCATGCACCATCTTTCCGCTTTCAGTTCTACGCAAGGAAGGTATCGCAGTACAGGGTTACTTTAACAATCCCAATATCCATCCGTATCAGGAGTTTAAAAAGCGGCTGACCGGCGTTGACACCCTGGCCGGCTTAATGGATTTCCAAGTTGAGACAGTCAGGGAGTACGGGCTTAAAGAGTACCTGCGGCAGGTTGTCCAGCATGAGGATGAACGCTGCGGCTTATGTTACGAAATGCGGCTACGGGCGACAGCTTTAAAGGCAAAACAGGCAGGAGTCGATGCCTTTTCAACCACCCTTCTCTATAGCCGCTACCAGAAACACGAGCTCATCCGGCGCACCGGCGAACGCCTGGCGGAACAATATGCAATTCCGTTTTACTATCAGGATTTTCGAATAGGCTGGCAGGAAGGAATCGATATGTCCCGGCAGATGGAACTATATCGGCAGCCCTATTGCGGCTGTATCTATAGCGAGCAGGAACGTTACGACAAATCGTTGCGTGCGCCGTAGGGGCGAAAAATCTTGCGCCCAATCAATCAAAAAACATCGACATGCCGATAATCCAGAGATACCAGGGACGCTGCGGCTGTTTTCCTGATTCAAGGTCGGCGAGCAGATCCTTAGCCTTCGGAGCGGTTGGTGTATCGGGATAATTGGCCAGGAGATATTGCAGCCGGCTCTTTGCCTGGGTCAGTGAATCGGTGTGGACAAAATAGTCGGCAATTTTGTATTCGTGGGCAGCCAAAAAATTGTTGGCCTCCTGAATTTTCGTTTTGGCCTCGGCGGTGTACGAAGAGTCAGGGGCGGTACGGATCAGACGCAGAAAAGCCTGTAGGGTGTTTCGGGCTGCCGTTGGGTCCCGATCAACGGTGCTGATCTGGTGGTAATGACACATGCCGATCTGAAAGAGGATATAGGGGATGGCCTCATTGGTAGGGTGGCGATTTTCAAACTCCTCATAGAGGGTTTGAGCCTCAATGTAGTTTTCCATATAAAAATTACAGTCTGCCGCCTTCAGTTCGGCAAGCAGACTGTAGGTGCTGTAGGGGAAGTACTCCTTGATTTTCTTAAAGATCGGCAGGGCGGTAAAATACTTTCCTCGATTAAAATCAGTAAGAGCTTCCCTGGTCATGGTTTCAGCCTCCTTTTCCGTCGGAGGGACCTCCTGAGTCGAGCAGCCGACCAGAAGTGTAACCGTCAGCACCAGCAATAGAAATCTGCCGGCAGTCAAAATTTTACGGCTGGGTGGCCGAAGTAAGGAGATCATGAGTTGGTCCGTGGTTATATAAAGTTAAAGAAGATCCTGTGAGATATGCAAAAAAGCAGGAGAGATTTTTTACGCTAAGAAGCTGAGATAGTGCTCGACCGACAGGGCAGCGACCGCGCCATCACCTGCCGCAGTAACCACCTGGCGCACCCCCTTGCTCCGGAGATCACCGACCGCCATCACACCTGGCACGCTTGTCCGCATCTCAGCATCGGTTACCACGAAACCGTTGTCCAATGCTATCTGATCTGCCGACAGCATCTCGTTGTTCGGGATAGTGCCGATCAGCACGAAAACCCCCTGGACGGTCAGCCTGCTCTCCTGGCCGACTGTGTTCCGCAGCAACAGACCTTCGACGCCTGTTTTCCCTTCAATAGCAATGACCGTCGTATTCCAGAGGAAATGAACCCGCTCATTGGCAAAGGCTTGTTCCTGCAGGATACGGGTAGCGCGCAGTGTCTCGCGGCGGTGAATAATGGTAACCTTGCTGGCAAATTTAGTAAGATGGACCGCCTCCTGGACTGCGGTATCGACGCCGCCGATTACGGCGACTTCAAGCCCCCGATAAAACGGGCCGTCACAGGTTGCGCAAAAAGAGACGCCCTTGCCGATCATCTCCCGTTCGCCGGGGACACCCAAGGGATTAGGCCGGGCTCCAGCGGCCAGAATCAAGGTTTGGGCGGTAAGCACTTGCCCATCCTCCAGGGACACCTTTTTGGTCGAGCCGGACAGATCTATGGCGGTCACGGCAACAGTTCTGGTTTCAAGGCCAAAACGTTTCGCCTGCGCTGCCATCCGGTCGATCAGCTCAAAACCGGAGATCCCTTCCGGAAAGCCCGGATAGTTATCGATCCATTCGGAGAGCAGCACCTGCCCGCCCACCGCACCCGTTTCCAGCAGCACAGCCCGTATCCGAGCCCGGGCAGCATAGAGGCCGGCGGTCAGGCCGGCCGGACCGCCGCCGACAATGATCAACTCGTAGTCGCTCGAACTCATGGTTGTTCGCAAAAGAACTCAGAGTGCTTTGTTGAGCATAGCAACTAACTGAGTCTTGCCGACTGCACCGGTTATCTGATCAAGGATCTGGCCGTTTTTGAAAAGAATGAGGGTGGGAATGGCTCTGATCCCATATTTACCCGGAGTTGCCGGATTATCGTCAACATTCATCTTGGCAATGGTTACCCGACCGGCAAATTCGGTTGCCAGATCCTCAATGACCGGGCCGATCGCCTTACACGGTCCGCACCAGGGCGCCCAGAAATCGACCATCACCGGCAGGCTTGCCTTTACTGCCTCGGTTTCGAAATCAGCGTCTGTCAGATGCCTTACCTTGTCTCCAGCCATGGCGGTTCTCCTTTAGATATATTAACTTGGAACGGTGTGTTCAAAAGAAATTCATTCCATCTTACCGGCAGTTCCCGGACAAGACAAGGGATTTTTCCCACTCTCTCATCTCAGCCAAGCCTGGGAATTTAACAAAGCTGACACATTCAGGTTATCTTTACCGGGCAGCAAACAATACATATCTGATTGCAGAATATAAACAGAGCTGAATTCCAACTTTTTCCGGTTTTTCTTTCCTGTATTCCGGAAAACTGAACAAACTAATCCGCAACGACTTTGCCAAGAGTTGAGATAACATTTTGTATTTATTAGTTATATTTTTTTTATTACGGCTTGGCACAGAATGTGCTTTATGAAAGGCATAACATGAACAATTAAACCAAGCTCTTGTTGAGCAAAAATTACTGAGAGTTATTTTCGGAAAAAATAAAAAGGAGAAGGTTATGAAAAAAACATTATTAGCAGGATTGGCCCTCGGTTTAATGTTACTTGGCACAGTTGGTGTGGCAAGTGCTACATCAGTAGCTGTTGGCAACGCAGGTTTTGAAAATGGGAAAGTACTTTATGCACCTTGGGTAAAGACCACAGGAATTGTTGGACTTGAAGGATTTTTTAAACCTACTGCTGCAATGATAGCTCCTAATGGGACCCTTTGGGCAGCTTCTTTAAATGCAGGGACTGTTCCCATCGTCCCCCCAGCTATAGGAAATGGCGGAATTCACCAGACCTTGGGAGAGACATATGATGGAAATTTTGATTATACCCTGTCCTTCTTTGCCGGTTCAAGATTAGATATTCCTCCTTCACTCCCAGTAAGTTTTTCTGCAGAACTGAAGGCCAACGGTAACATTCTGGCTCAGTTAAATGGCGTAATTCCAAGCAACCAAGGCACCTGGAACCCATACAGCCTTACATTATCGAGCAATATGGTCGGGGATTTTATTGGCCAAAACATTGAAATCTGGTTTACCAATACGAGCCAGTTTGGAGAACTTGGCGGCTACAACCAACTGGTTCTGGACAATGTCAGCCTTGACAAAAACAATCCAGTTCCGGAACCGGCCACCATGCTGCTCTTCGGTACCGGTTTAGTCGGCCTGGCTGGTATCAGCCGCAGAAGGAAAAAATAATTCTCCATCATCAATAAGTCGTTAGTTATTCAGGCAGGGCCGGTCATGGCCCTGCCTTTTTTTGTGCAACTATGCAGGAGCAGGGTTTTTCGCCGCAATCTTTTGAAAC
>MGTA01000162.1:1992-6749 GCA_001799225.1 Deltaproteobacteria bacterium RIFOXYD12_FULL_50_9 | reverse complement strand
AACCCAGGTCGCCAAAGGCATCCATGGTTCCGACCCCGCCGAATAGCTGGCTGACCAAGACCCTCTCTCGACATTCTTTTATCCTCTCGGTATGGCGTAACATCTCATCAAGCCAGACCGCGATTTTAATGCCAAGTGTAGTGGGCAGAGCATGTTGACCGTGGGTCCTGCCTACCATGACCAGATTCCGGTGCTTGCCGGCGAGATCGGTCAGGCTTTGAATGATGGCGTGCAGATCCCGTTGGATGATGGTCAGGATGTCACGCGTTTCCAGGGATTGGGCGGTATCCTGAATATCCTGGGTGGTGGCGCCATGATGGATGTACCTGCCGGACTGTGAAGTAGTTATTTGTTGCCAGGCATTTAGCAGGGGAATAAGAGAATGGCCGGTTCTGGCGATATCCGCCTTGATGGTATTGCGATCAAGCAGAGAGAGACGGGCGGTTTGCGCAAGTTCGCGGGCTGCAGATTCAGGAATTACTCCCAACTCGCCCTGGACAGTCGCCAGGGCGGATTCTACATCCAGCCAACGCTGCAGTCGGCGGTAATCGCAGAAAACCTTCTGCGCCTCTTCGGTGGTATAGCCTTTGCTGTAGAACCGGGAGTCGGTGATGTGACTGCGGATATCTTTACAGGTCATGAATTACAAGGTCTCCGGGTCGTTTTGCCGTTCGACCTCGACTTGGCAGATAGTTTGCTCAATAAGTGACAGTGCTTGTCCCACATAAAGTTCCGGGTGATTCAGGAAATCAAGCTGTTCCTGGTTGAGCAATGGCCCAAGTAATGCATCGTTTGCCAGCAGTTCCGTCAAGGAGATGTTTTCCGTTTGGGCTTTGCGGATCAAACCGTGCAGTTTCTCCTGAGCACTCATCTTGCCGATTTGCGCTCCAAATTGGAACAGGAGCCATTCTGACATCACCATCTCTTTTTGCATATAAAGATTCTGTCTCATCCTGTCGGAATCAACCGTCAGATGACGCATAACCTCAACAAGATAATAGACCGCAGTGCCGGTGTAAATAGAGATTTGTGGAATGTTGAGCCATTCGGACCAGAGGGCACGGGCATCACGTTCATGTTCATGCACCATAGAGTCGATGATAAGTGATGCCAAGCCTCTGCTTTGGCGGGCCAGGACAGCTACCCTCTGACAGAGGACGGGGTTGCTCTTGTGCGGCATGGTGCTGCTGCTATGGGTGGCAATCGGGGCGGTCTCTTTGAGCTCGCCGATCTCGGTCTTGCCGAGTTGAAATATCTCGTTGGCGATTTTTTCCAAGGTGCCGGCCAGAATCGCCTGAAAGGCTGCCACCTCGGCCATATTGTCCCGCGAGGTATGCCATGAGAGGGTAGAATGCTCGAGTTCAAGATAGGCAAAGGTTTTTCCCCTGATCTCCTGGGCCATGGGGCCAAGGGCTGCCATAGTGCCGACCGCCCCGCCCAGTTGTCCTTGCAGGGTGCGTTTGGCCAGAGATTTCAATCTTGCAATATGTCGTCTGATCTCACTGAGCCAGACTGCTGTCTTCAGTCCGAAGGTGATGGGGATGGCCTGCTGCCCGTGGGTGCGACCGACCATGGGAGTAGCTTTATGCCGTAAGGTCAGATCAAGGCAAATTTCCTCAAGTCGGCGAAGATCACGGTAAAGAATCTGAAAGAAGGCCTTGAGCTCAAGAATCTGACCGGTATCGAGGACGTCCTGGGTAGTGATGCCAAAATGGACGAATTCGCCGTGATTCTTGCCACAGGCCTTTTTAAGGGTTTTGACCAGGGGCATCAAGGAGTTGCGGCTTGTTTTATACTCCTCGGTCAGTTGTTCAAGATCAATTTGGGAGAGCAGGGCTTTTGAGCAAATCATCTCTGCGGCTGCTTGTGGAATGACGCCAAGATCCGCTTGGGCCCTGGCAAGGGCCGCTTCAATGCAAAGCCATCTGGCAAAGCGGGCCTGTTCGTCAAAAAGGGCAACAAGTTCCGGTGTAGAAAAAACGTTTGACTGGATCTGATAATCGATTGGATGAGAAGGCATTGATAAAATCATCTACCGGCGGAGTTTAGGGGTCGAAATAACCTGGTTGTCTTTTATTACTGTTTTTGGAGTAGTTAACACCGAAAAATTTAGATTCTATATTTACCAAAAAAATGCGAAATTTTCATGGCAAAGTTCTCAGATGATAAATATTTATATTCGGTTCACTGGAGAAGGGTAATGCAATAGGTTGGAAGCAAGTGTTTGTCAATATATATTCTCTTGTCATCAAGAAAGATCATAGGGCCGGGTGTCCAGAGGGGCATTATACCTTGCGCAGATGTCAAGGGCTGCAGTTCTCGGGCTGATTTGACGGCGGTTGCTTAGTGCCAGAACTTCAGAGATGGTCCGACGCATTTTTTTGTCGATATGGCCAAGAACCTCAGTCGGGGACGGATGGGAGGAGGGGCCATACAATCCTTCCATTGACAGAGAGCCGCCTGATCCCGGGATAAAATCGGGCAGAACAAGAACACCCCTGGCATTCAGGCGTTCTTCGGCTTCATTGGTTATGGCCAAGTTTGCTCCCGGCACAATTGCCTTACAATCAAGGGTGGTGTCCATGCCAACGGTAATGGCATGTTCAACCGCGGCAAGGATGAGGATGTCGCAGGGTACACGCCAGAGCGCCTCGGGTGGCCCGAATGTCATCGCTGAATCAGTAGGTATATCAGGTAAAGATCTTCCCCTTGGAGCAAGAAGTCTTTTCAGATCAAGGCCGGCACGGTCAATGGCGGTGATGCATTTTTCGGCGTCGGCAATGCTTTTGATTTTCCCACCCTGCAGGTGAAGGGTAAATGCCGTAGACCTTGCCAGGGCACCGAATCCCTGAATGCAGAATGTCGCCTTACTGATGGGAATGTTCAGAAAATCAAGAACGGCAAGGGCTGCGGCGGTAACGCCGGAACCGGCCCGCAAGCGGCCAAGCGGCCAGCCATTGATCTTTTGTTTAAGAATAGCGGTACGTTCGCTGAAATAGGGGAGATCCCACCCCTGGGCTGCGGCAATCGCCATCTTCACCGAAGGCATGCCTAGCTGTTGAGCCAGGGATTCAAGTTCATCCATTTCAACATTCAAGTCAGGCCCCATGGAATAGCAGGTTTCTAAATATGGTTTGATAGCGTTGATAAATCTCAGCATTGCCGCATCTTTTTGCGGTGAATCCGGAGGGAAGTCAATACCGCACTTGGCACCGTCGACATGGAGATTGTGAACTCGCATCTTAAGGGTCATGTTCTTGGCCATCCTGATAAGATGGTCGACCTGCAGATCTTTCTGTACCCGCATACCGCCGGCGCACAGGCGGTGCAAATTAGTGTCGCGTACCAACCAGCCCTTGAAACCTTCAACCGGATCGGTATATTCGATAACCAGAGCAGGAGAGTGGTAGGTGTCATTCCCATGATGGCTGTCTAAAATTTTCACTGCACTGGCTTGCGACATGACTTCACCGGTAAATAATTGGATATTCTTGAGAGGTTATTCCTTCATAAAATGCCCGAATAATCGGGCTGGCAGGATTTACCATTGACACGATAACCATGAGCATACGGCTCTGTTTGGCGAGCACCGCATCAATTTTAGTGGGTGTGTCGCGGATTGGGTCATGACTCCAGGCAACACGGTGCATGTGATATGTGCCTAGTAAATAAATGTTTTCTGAGTGGCACTGATGGATCTTTTCCATGAGTTCCTCGGGATCGGCGACCCAGCCACGGTGATCCAGGGGGGTTTCCGAAACTATGGCATGATTGGCCATGAGCAGATCCATTCTGGACTTGAATGGTTCGCGCGACCTGGCATTCTGCAGCAAAGGGAAACATCTGCAAATCTCGATGGCTGTGCCGGATTGTCGTCCGGCTAACAACCCATACGCCTTTCGTTCAATATTGTTATTGGACTGGGAATTGATTTCGAGATTTTTTCGGCAATGGGCGACTAATCGGTCGATAAGGGGCGCTGGAAAGAGAAGTGGAATATCCGGGTTGTATTCGAGATCCATCTGATCCGGTTAAGCCAACGGTTGTTGAAAAAGTGTGGCGATTTCATTCAAAACTTCTTCGCAGTCCAGTGCAGCCTGAACCAGTTGCGACAAGTGGATTTTTGCTTCATATAGATTGCATTGGCGCATGGCATCTCCTTGACCAAGTGTGTTGGTCTAATACTATTGTTTTAAGTTGAAATGGTCAAACGAAAAAGCCTGCTGAAAAAAAAAGTATCTTATGAAAAATACTTTCTGCACCTCTACGATCCGGGTATAATCCGGCTAACATTATGTTACTGAACAATGTCAACGGAGACAAACCATGACCCACGCCGCGACCCTGGCCGCTCTCTACTCTAAATACATAATCTTCGGCAACCATGCGGCAAGCGACTATTTTCCGGTTATAAAATCCTTAGTCCGCCTAAGGAATGAGACGGCGCTCGAGGTTGAAAAGCAGTTCTGGCAACGGGCAATTGACACAGTGTACAGCCTGATAGCCGATGAACTTGTTACCAATCTGGGCAGCCCGGTAAATCCGGTCTCCTTTGGGACTTCCGGGTGGCGTGGGATTATCGGCAAGGATTTTTTTGTTAAATCAGTGACGCAGGTTACCAGGGCAATCATAGCTCTATACGATGAGTTGGCGGTAAATTCGGAATTGGCCGGGGCCTTGGGAGTAGCTAACAGGGCAGAGGCCCGTCGCCGGGGGTGCGTGTTGGGTTATGACAACCGTTTCGGCGGCAGACTCCT
>MGTA01000162.1:0-1977 GCA_001799225.1 Deltaproteobacteria bacterium RIFOXYD12_FULL_50_9 | reverse complement strand
GGTGTTGTCAGCGGCTGTGCTTGAACTGCAGGCCGCTTTTTCTATCAATCTGACCCCGAGCCATAATCCGCTTGAGTATGCCGGATTTAAGTTTAATGCTGCCGATGCCGGACCGGCCGCTCAGATCATTACAGACCGTATTACCCGGAAAGCCAGGGAGATCATGACCCTTGATCAGCCCTATGCTGTTCAACCTAAGCCCAAACTACGCAAAACCATTAACTCCCTTGATTTATGGATCGACCTGGTCAGACGCAATCAGGACGATCATGGTCTTGACCACATTGAGATTATCGAACGGTTTGCCGGTGATAAAGATATCTGTGTGGCCATTGACTGTGTGCATGGCGTAAGTCGAGTCCATATCCAATCTCTATTTTATAATACCGCAACTGACAGGTTGCTGCTTTTTCGGAATACAGCCGACTGCACCTTCGGGGGGGTCTCGCCTGAACCTTCCAGCGCCAACCTTAAGCTGGTCAAGGCGGCATTAGCGGCCCGACCGGAACCTCTCAAGCTCGGCATGATTCTCGATCCGGATGCCGATCGTATTCGCTTTATGGATGAAGGCGGCGAGATCAGCATGAACCAATTCGGCGCTATGGCTTATCATTTTCTTCACGAAATCAGGCAGAAAAATGGAATGGTCGCTAAAACCGTGGCTACCAGCAATTTTGCCAATGCCTTAGCCAAGGCCTTTGGCGAGGAGATCTTTGAACCCCGGGTCGGCTTCAAGGAGTTTAAGCCGGTGATTAACCGGGCTTTGGTCTGTTTTGAAGAGTCGGACGGGATTACGGTTATCGGGCATACCCCGGAGAAGGATGCCTATATCGGCCTGTTGCTGGCCCTCGACATGGTTATGACCTTACGGAAAAATTTAACCGAATATCTGGCCGAACTGTCTGAAAAATATGGCCACTACTATCCGGATCGCGACGGGGTGTCGGTGAGCAGGCAAGGTGCAGAGTTACATAAGGCCCTGGCCGGCCTTGACCGTTACTCGGTAGGATCGATAGTGCAGGTGGGTGGCATCCCAAAAACTATCGTTGATCTTATAACTATAGACGGACGAAAGATGATTTTGGATGATGGCAGCTGGATCATGATTCGACCCTCGGGTACCGAACCCAAGGTACGGTTTTATGTCGAAGCCAGAAACGATGCCGACAGGAAAACGCTGCTCGCAGCCGCCCGTGCCATGTTGCAAGAGGTCGGTCTGCTGGCTGACTCTTGATCAACATAAAGAGGAGGTTGTAACTGTCGACGTTCTGTGCTATATCTCGAAGATAATAGGTAAATATTAAACCTAACCCCGGTAAGCGGGAAAAGTTTTTATCAGGAGAATAGAGTCATGCGGGAAAAAGTCCAGGCGGCCCTGGCCAAGGTACGGCCGATGCTTCAACAGGATGGCGGTGATGTGGTGCTGATCGACGTGACGGATGACGGGATTGTTAAAGTCCAGCTCACCGGCGCTTGCAAAGGCTGCCCCATGTCGCAGATGACTCTCAAGAACGGCATTGAAAAATTTATTAGGGCAGAGATTCCGGAAATTCGTGCGGTGGAATCGGTATAAGCCGGATCAGGTGGATCAAGCAGGTTTTCTGTGGGGCGATGCATTTTCTGCTCTGGAACAACTATGGTAAACTCGCCTTATGAGCCTCTCATAGCCTCATGGCAGTAATTTCATCTGTTTAGTCCTGGCACTTTTTATGTTTCAATTTCTATAATTACTTGCAGTAAGCTGATAAGAATTGTAAATCTGCCTGATAAACATTTTTCATAAGAGGTAAGCTCTGCAATTGAACAGATAATGATCTAAAACGCCTCGGAGGATGGTATGAATAGATGCTGTTTCAGGGCAATGGCAGGTTTTTCGGTCATGGTTGGTTGCATCTTCTTTATTATCAGTACCGGCAGGGCGGACGACTGTAACCAGGCTGCCCAGCTTTCCAGTGCGGCCGGCCAGATGCTGGGGCA
>MGTA01000161.1:5962-8209 GCA_001799225.1 Deltaproteobacteria bacterium RIFOXYD12_FULL_50_9 | reverse complement strand
CCACAGAAAGTTGCAAGGGTAACCATGACCTATTATTCGAAAAGTTTCATCCTTCGTTGTTCCCGCTCGCGGGGATGGGGGTTAGAGAGAAACGTTCCGGAAATGGTTGCCATGCTTGCCCCCGGAACGTCTTTGGTAACCTCGATATATACATCGGCACCCCAAAGTGAATTATCATCCGAGAGGATGACCATGACTTCTGGTCTGGCGTCGACCGCCTCGATTGCATCTATGTTACGCTTCATAACCATGCCGAAGTTCAGGGGAATGTGCAGAAAACTGGTTACACGGTCTTTTACAAAGCGCCTGCCCTCCCATGTGAGCGTTGCTTCGTCCCAGGGCTTGGGATCGAAGCGTGGACAGCATTCATCTGTCTTTTTTTTACTCATCTTCCATCTCCTTATATCTTCCAAACCCCTTGAGGCATTTCATGATAAAACGCTTATTGGCTCACAGAGAATTCACTGGCTAGATTATCACTTAGTAGATGTTGTATAGCGCACTTATAAATGTTTGACAAGCGTTTTTGGTATAGATGTTTTTTTTGTATATCATGTCACAGAATATGAATAGATTGTTTTATAGTTAACTTCGAAAACTCAAGGTGTTATCGGAATTTCTGGCGTAATTCCAGTTAGGAAAATCACCGGGGGGTGTCGTAACAGTTTGGTCCTGATCTTGCCCGTCGAGTCTTTATGCGCTAATTTCAATTGTTATGCATGACTGCCTGATCCATTTCAGTATCAAGGTCTCTAGGAGCTGGAGCAAGATAATCAGTTGTTTATCGATAAAACGATGCCGTTTATGCAGGTATTAGGCTCTAAACCCCTTTCCAGGTTCGAAATTTGGGGTCAAAGCTGGCCCTTTCTATCCTATCCTGTTACTTCCAGTGCCTCTTGACAACCTGCTCAAAGTCGGGTTTGGCTGATGTAATGACCTTCTCGGGCAAGTGTTTGTGATGGGGAAAGTTTGCCATTTCGGGAAAATGAGGCGTACTATCGTAGCGAAAGATCAGGCGATTCTGTTCATCCTGGCAATGATAGCGATAATTGAGTTAGTGAGTTAAGCCTTTATCCGATCTATCTTGCACGGTTGTGATTGAACGGATTGCTTTCTTGAGTAAATAAATCAACTGCCCCGTGGTGCTGGTGTCCTGTAATCTCTTTATTTATTGAAAATATATGTTTTTTGTTGGGTTGAATTTTTACGGTGACTGCAAGTGTATAGTGTTTATATTCCGGAGTGTTATAGCTTTTAAAAATTACGGTATGATTATTCTCTTTCCAATTAGCGTAACATTTACTGAAAAACCAGCGTATATTCTTTTGATCGCCATGGGATTCAGCGAATAAAATTGATTCATTGGCATAATCACAGTGTCGGAAAAATGATTCTTTAGATTCAATATACCAAATATTTGCATGTATTTGATGCATGACCGGACCTTGTTTTAATATGCAGGTAATTAATTAGCTAGATTATCACTTAATAGATGTTGTATAGCGTACTTTAAAATATTTGACAAGCGTATTTTGTTAAGCTTTTTTTTATATCAGGTTACACAATATGAACATATACTTTCTGGTTAATTTCGAAAATAGCAAGGAATTTTGGCAGTTATAACGCCATTCAAGTTGGGGGAATCATCGGGGGTTATCGCAACAGTTCAGTCTAGATCTTGCCGGTCGAGTCCTGGGTGCTAACTTGAATAGTTATGGGTAGCTGCCTGATCAATGTCAGTATCAATAACTCTTGGAATTGGGCTGATTCTTCAATACCACTACGGCCTCGTTGATTTTCAACAAGTGTCCTTGCTCGAAACGAATCCGAATCCGTAGATTGACCCGATCATGCATAAGAATTTCTTCGGTATAGCGCTCAACATAAGCGTTACGGCAACCGAGAACGGCTTGTTCCACGCGGGCCAAGTAATCCTCCAGAGCTTCATGCCGCATCTTTCAGCCTTTTATCGAGTTGCTGACGGAGATCGAGATAGTGGCGGTAATCATTCGCCCACTCCACAAAATCGATGTCATCCGATAGTTGTCCCCGGTTATATCGGCCAAATTTATTGGGAAATATTCTTGATATCGTAGATTAAACAAAGTATTATTTCGTATTAATAATAAGTTATAAATATTATTTGCAATAAAAATATCGGCCAACTTATCGGCCAAAAAAAGAAAGGTTTATGGTCCGGGAACTTCTTTACAGCCGCATATCACAGATGGAACCGTTGTTGCCGCA
>MGTA01000161.1:5133-5945 GCA_001799225.1 Deltaproteobacteria bacterium RIFOXYD12_FULL_50_9 | reverse complement strand
ACTACTCTAACCTGATTGAGGGACATAACACCCACCCATTGGATATCGAAAAGGCATTGGCCAGGGATTTTTCCGATGATCCGGTCAGGCGGGCCATGCAGATGGAGAGTGTTGCCCATGTGGAGGTGGAGCGTCTGATTGAGGAGCAACTGCGTCGGGATCCGGAAATCGATATCTGTTCGGCCCGTTTTTTGTGCTGGATCCACCGGGAGTTCTTTGTTCGGTTGCCGGAAGAGTTTCGCATGGTGCGCCTGCCGGATGGCAAGATGATGCCGGTTGCAGCGGGCGAGTTACGCCAAAGTGAGGTTGTGGTGGGCCGGCATCTGGCTCCGGCCGCCGCTGTTTTGCCGGATTTTCTCAGCCGTTTTGCCGATATTTACGGCAACCCCGGGCTACCTGATGGGCAACGGATCGTGGCGGCGGCGGCCTCCCACCACCGGCTTGCCTGGATCCATCCTTTTCTCGATGGCAATGGTCGAGTGACCAGACTTTTTACGCATGCCTTTTTGGTGAAGGCCCGGATCGACGGCCAAGGCCTGTGGACCGTCAGTCGGGGTCTGGCGCGTAACCGCTCGGCTTATCTGGCCGCTCTGGCTATGGCCGACGAACTGAGGCAGGGCGACCTGGACGGTCGGGGCAGCTTGACGGACCGAGGGCTTGTCGCTTTCTGCCAATTTTTTTTGAAGACCGCGCTTGATCAGATCGACTTCATGACCGGTCTCCTTGATCTGGACGGCATGATGAAGAGGATCGCCGGTTATGCTGGTCAGCAGGCAAGCTTAGGTCACCTCCAGCCGGAAGCCGGTTATCTT
>MGTA01000161.1:0-5098 GCA_001799225.1 Deltaproteobacteria bacterium RIFOXYD12_FULL_50_9 | reverse complement strand
CCGGAACGGACGGCCCGTCGTATCCTGAAAGAAACGCTTGAGTACGGCCTGCTGACCGGCGATTCCGAAAAGGGTCCGGTACGCCTAAGGTTCCCAGCAAAAGTGGTGGGCTACTATTTCCCCGGACTCTACCCGGAAGGGATGTCCTAATTTCTCTTTCTCCGAAGTCCGGAGCCGGCTAAACCGGCTATGCCGGTACCCAGCAGGAGTATTGTGGCCGGCTCAGGAACAGGTTCTGTGGTCCGGCCGTGGTCAAAGTGACCGAGATTCACCTGGCCGCTGCCGGACAGATCGCCGACGATAAGATTGCCGGTCACCAGGCCACTTGAAAATTCGGTTGTGGCGAACGGGGCGAGAATATTGACGTTATTGCTGCTGCTCAAGGATAAAGCACTTATTTGTCGCCCATAATTGAGCAGGACATCTCCGGTCGTGATCCCGCCCTGATAAAGCCAGTTCGTGTAATCAAGATCTGCCGGGCCGTTTCCCAGGATGTTTACATATACCACCGCATCCTTTGGGCCGTTTACGGTAAATTGGTAGGCGTTTTTGAGCGCTGAGGCATTGATATTAAAGACGTTGATGCCGGCCGTTGCGGTCACGCTGAGAGCGTTGAACGAATTTGTTATAGCGCCACTGCTCGCCATCCCGGCCATTGAGTCGGAAAAGCCGATAAAATAATCGACCAGGGCCTGATGGTCTACGGATGGCGTATAGGCTGCGCCGCCGGTCTTTTGACCGTAAACAGTATATGGTTGGGTCAAATTTACATTGCCGGCTGCATGTACATCACCGAAGACCGTGCCCCCGGCATCAGCCGGATTAAAAACATTGCCGCCTGAAATCACACTCCCATATATGGTTGCATTTGCCAAGCTGGTATTGCCGCCGGCCTCTATCGTCCCGTGATATGTCCCGCTGCCAAGCGTAACCTTGCCTCCGGCATGCAGGGAGTACCCGTCTGGATCCAACAAAGCAAGGCTGAAGCCGCCGAGGCTTACATCTCCTTTTGCCCCGGCTTTGCCTTGAAAGTCACTGCTGGGGTAATTGATCGAATTCAAACTGTAGACATTAAAATAACCGAATGGATCATCCATGGGGCCTGCCAGTGCGGCAGCAACCGGCAAGAGAGTCAGCGTTGAGCCAACCAACAGAAATGAGCTAATTTTAACGAATTTCAAAGGTCTCTCCAAGTTTCAAAACGGGGGCTTAATAGTTTTACGAGTGATTGATGGATTTTTGATTTGTATAGCAAGTCGCATGCCAACACATGCAGTGGAAGAGCAATAATTCAGGTTACGTCTTTAGATTCGATGAGTTATCTGTTAAATTTCAGGATGACCGAATGCCTGTCGTTGGGTTTGGGATAGTTTTGAGGCGGCCCAATTCCAGTTTTACGGAAACAATAAGTCCGGTATTCCGGAAAATAGGCGTCGGGTGGAAAGGAATCATAAGGGAATCTTCGGAAATCCTCGGGGGACAGGACACGACTTTTGGATATTGTTGAGCCTAAAAATATATTCCTGCTTGACAAACAGAGGACAAACCGCAATATAAATTTTCTGCGCGGCCACAGCCTTGCCACCGGAAAGGTCCAGGCCGGCACGGCTGTCTTTCCATATCGATTTAACTCTCAGGAGAACACATTATGCCCCTCAAGGTAGTTGTCATCGGCGCCGTGGCCTTAGGCCCCAAGGTGGCTTGCCGGCTCAAGCGCCTTATTCCCGACGCCGAGGTAATCATGGTGGACCGGGATGACCTCATCTCTTACGGCGGTTGCGGGATCCCCTATTTTGTCTCCGGAGACGTGAGCGAGGCGAGCCAGCTGCAGACCACCAGTTTTCACATGGTCAGAAACCCGGAATTTTTCAGGAAGGCCAAGGATGTCACAGTGTTGAACCGCACCGAGGCGTTGGCCATCGACCGCGGTAGAAAGCTGGTCCGGATCCGCAGCCTCAACACCGGCGAGGAACAGGATCTCGGCTACGACAAACTGGTTATCGCCACCGGCAGCCGGCCCAACCGTCTGCCCATTCCGGGGGCCGAACTGGGCCGCGTCTTCACCGTGGCAAACCTGCATGACGCTATCGCCATTAAGGAGCTGCTCACCGCCGGTCGGGTAGGCAAGGCCGTGGTTCTCGGCGGCGGGGCGATCGGACTGGAAATGACCGAGGCCCTTACCGATCTCTGGGGGGTGGAAACGGTCCTGATCGAACTGCAAGATCAACTCCTGCCCGGCCTGCTCAACCCCAACCTGGCGCGTATGGTGAGCCACCAGCTCACCGCCCGGGGCGTTAAGGATGTCTGCCTTTCGGAAAAAGTGGTACGGCTGGAGGGCGCGGACGGCGTGGTGCAACGGGTCGTTACCGACAAACGGACCATCGAGACCGACCTGGTGATCATGGCGGCAGGTGTACGCCCCAATGCCGACCTGGCCAGGGTCGCCGGCCTGGAGATCTCTGCCCGCGGCGCCATCAAGGTCAATAGCTCTTTTCAGACCTCGGACCCCGACATATATGCCGGGGGTGATTGTATCGAGACCCTCCACCTCGTCTCCGGTCAGCCGGTCTATTTCCCCTCCGGCTCCCTGGCCAATCGGCAGGGGCGGATAATCGGCACCAACCTGGCCGGCGCCAGCGAGAAATTCGACGGTGTCGTCGGCACAGCGATTATCAAGGTGTTCGATCTGGCAGTGGCCGCAGCGGGATTGAGTGAAGTTCGGGGGCGGACGGCTGGTTTCGATCCCTTTTCGACCTTTGTGGTCCAGGGCGACCGGGCCCATTTTTATCCGGAGATGGATCTCATGTATCTTGAATTGATTGCCGACCGCAACACCCGCCAGGTCCTCGGCATTCAAGGGCTCTCCGGGCACGGTGAGGCGCTGGCCGCCCGGATCAACGCGGTGGCCGCGATTCTCAAACATAAACCCCTGTTGAGTGAGATCAGCAACCTAGAACTCGCCTATGCGCCACCCTTTGCAGCAGCCATGGATGTACTGAATGCGGTTGCCAACACCGCCGAAAACATCCTCGCCGGTAAGAATCGGGTCATCGATGTGGCCGAATTCGCCGAGCGGTTTGCCGGCCGAGCCGACGGCCGCCAGCTCTTTCTTGATGTGCGTGGCCCGGCCAATGCCGAACCGTATGTCAAAAAATATCCGGAGTGCTGGCTCAACATTCCGCAAGACCAGCTGCGCGAGCGGCTGACTGAACTCCCCCGCGACAAGGAGCTCATTCTCATCTGTAACTCCGGAGTCCGCTCCTACGAGGCCCAGATCTTTCTCGACCAGATGGGGATCGGGCCGAGTCGCAATCTCCAGGGCGGGGTCGCGGCCCTGAAGAAATGGGGACTCAATTTAACTTGAGGCCATACAACTGATGCAGATCTCTATTGCTCAAAAGCAATCAGCTGACATCTCCCCGGGATGGATCAAGTATTTTCTGAGCCTGCTGCTCCTTCTGCAGGTGATTCATCCCGGGTCAGCCGGAGCCGGTGGATTGAACAGCCCGGAGCGGGTCGGGCTTGCCCTGACCTGTGGTCATAGTTACGACCCCGATCCGACTTTTATGTTTACGCAGCTAACCGGGATGCTCCAGTACGACTATAAAACGGTCTGGCGACACCGGGCGCCGGAGCCGCTGCGCTTTAAGCTTGAGGCCAACCTGGGGATGGCGGAATTTCGTGGCGAGCAGCGGCTCTTCGGTTCGGTAAATATGCTGGCGCAATACTATCTGCCGCCCCCGCTCGACCGCAGATTCCGGCCATATGTCGAGGCAGGCATCGGGCTGATCTACAGTGACTTTCAGGTCGAAGGTCAGGGGCTGCGCCTCAATTTCAACCCGCAGGCCGGCCTGGGTTGTGACATAACGGGTGGAGGGAATGAGCTCTTCTTCGCCGGCCTGCGGATCCATCACCTCTCCAACAGCCATCTGGATCACGACAACCGCGGCATCAACGCCGTACTGATTCAGATCGGCCGCTACTTCTAACTTGTCTCAAGGAGGTTGGAAATTTCGGCATTGGTTATTGGGGAAAACAACCCAGTTATCCATTTGAACAACTTGTATTTTCTGCTTTTTCTTGACTTCACACATGGCAATGTGTAATCCTTTGTGGAAAGGAGGTGCTCAATGGCTACAAACTTGGCTCTTGACGACAAATTGCTGGAAGAAGCCCGTATCATCGGCAAGCATACGACCAAAAAAGCGGTAGTCAATGAAGCGCTTAAGGAGTATATCCAGCGCCGCAAACAGGCTGATATCATCAATCTGTTCCATGCCGTCGATTACGAATTCGACTACAACTACAAGAATCAGCGTAATAAACTGTGAAGATCCTTGTAGACACCTCTGTCTGGTCCTTGGCGCTCCGGCGTAATATGCCGGCGGATAGTCCTGAAGTGCCGGAACTCCTTGAGTTGATCAAGGAGTTCCGCGTCCAGATGATCGGCCCGATCCGTCAGGAAATACTCTCCGGGATCAAGAACAGCGTCCAGTTTGCGACATTGCGCGATCATCTGCGGGCTTTTCCTGATCTCGAACTTGCGAGCCGTGATTATGAAAACGCAGCAGAGTATTATAACCTCTGCCGCAGCAAGGGAGTTCAGGGCTCAAATACCGACTTCCTCATCTGCGCTGTTGCCTTGCGGCTCAAGATTCCAATTTTTACCACAGATGCGGATTTCAGTCTCTTTCAGCAACATCTGTCGATTACCCTGTATAGCCTGCGCATCTGACAGCCAAATGATCGGCATTAACTGCACCATTTTTGGTGAAAATAAATCTGGAAATATTTGTCTTAGTGCCCCTGGCGAGTGCCTGAAGGAGTGAGTATGGCGGATTGCAAGCTTTTCATCAGTTACCGCCGCCTTGACGAAGGCTATTCCGGGCGTTTGTGGGACCGCCTGCGCCAGTGGTTTGCCGATGACATTTTATTTTACGATCAAGCGGCCTTGCGTAGTGGTGAGCGTTTCCCCGCCCAAATCGAACAAGCCGTGCGCTCGGCGCGGGTCATGCTCGTGGTCATTGGCCCGGAATGGACATCTGACAAGCAACTAAATCGTCTGCGTGAAAACGAAGGCCGCGTCGATTTTGTGAGG
>MGTA01000160.1:13857-18654 GCA_001799225.1 Deltaproteobacteria bacterium RIFOXYD12_FULL_50_9 | reverse complement strand
TGATCAGCGTGGCTGTGAGTGCGGCTGGTCTTTTGTATGTCGGTGATGCCGGTACAGGCAGTGTCTCGGTGTTTGGAGCAGACCTGGCATTTTTGGGCAAACTTGGGGCAGGTGACGGTGAGTTTGGTCGGCCGGCCGGCCTGGCAGTGAATTTAACCGGCGATATCTTTGTCGTAGATAAGGCCCGAGATAACGTCCGGATTTATGATGAGAACCGCCAGTTTAAGAAGCAATTCGGGGTTTCTGGAAGCAGTGCCGGCCAGCTCCGGCATCCGATTGCCATAACGGTAGACCGGGGAACGAACGAGGTCGTGATCGTGGACCTGCCCATGGTGCAGGGACAATATTTGTATGAGGGCTCGCGGGTGCAGTTTTTTGATGCCTCGGGAAACTACCTGCTGCGTGGGTTTGGCCAGAATGGCGTTGGTGAAGGTATGTTTGCCAAGGCAAGTGGTGTTTGTGCAGATCATAACGGCAAGATATATGTGACTGATGCCTATCAGAATATCGTTGAGGTCTTTGACCGGACCGGCAAATATCTTGAAACCATCTTTGATCCGGCGGCCCCGATGCTTACTCCGGCCGGGGTGGCGATAGGCGGGATCAGTGGCCGGTTGTTTGTTGGCTCTGTTAATGGCAACCTGGTTGATATCTACGGTATCCCTACTCAATATGTGGTTACTGCCGCAAGCGGGGTGGGCGGGAGTATTACCCCAAGCGGCTCAGTAAAGGTCGAACATGGCGATAGTGCGAGTTTTTCGATTAAGGCGCAGGCCGGATATCACATTGAGAATCTTTATGTGGACGGCGCGAACGTCGGAGCCCAGTCAGAGTATCGATTCTCGTTGGTGATGGCCAATCATTTGCTGCTGGCCGAGTTCGGCCTGGATGAGCATGAGGTGCAGATTAGCACGGCTGGTAATGGCGCGGTCAGCCCGGTCGGGACGGTAGTAGCTCTGCATCACCAGGATTTTCCTCTCATTATAACCCCTGATTTCGGCTATCGGATCGCGGACGTGCAGGTGGATGGATTCAGCCTGGGAGCTTTGGGAGGTTATACCTTGCGCGACGTGACAACCGCGCATGTGGTGCGGGTGGAGTTTTCCCCGGTGACCTATGTGATTTCGGCAACGGCAGGCCTGAATGGCAGCATGAACCAGCCTGATCAGCTTATTGTTGAACCTGGCAGTGCGGCTACCTATATATTTACAGCTGAGAGCGGGTATAAGGTAGCCGGAGTGATTGTCGATGGCCAGCAACTCGGGCCTCTCGACTCTTATACCTTCAATGATATCAGTGCGGATCATGCTGTTGCCGTGAGCTTTACCCGTAGCACCTGTTTTATTTTAGGTACATCGTCGGTTGGCGGCAGTATCGAACCGTCCGGGGTGGTCGAAGTCGAGGCCGGCACCGATATTGAATTTCTCTTTACCCCTCTGGCTGGTTACCATTTAAGCCGGGTTCTGGTCGATTCCGTCCCAATAGCTCTGACCGATCGTTTTTTATTAAGTAACGTAACGATTCCGCACACCATCCAGGTCGAGTATGAAATTAATAATTATACTCTGACTGTTTGCCGTGAGGGGAACGGCAATGTCAGTCCAGTCGGAATTATTACTGCTAAGTATGGGGCAAATATTCCATTTTCATTCCAACCTGCGGTCGGTTACTCGGTAGCGGATATCCAGGTTGATGGTAGTTCCGTTGCGGTCAATGATTCATACACTTTTATAAAGATAGCCGCCGATCATCACTTGAAGGTGGTTTTCGCCAAAGATAATAAACGGCCGGTTGCCCTGGCCGGGCCCGATCAAAAAGGCGTTGCCGGAATAATAACCTTGAACGGGGCAAACTCCTTTGACCCGGACGGTGAACTTCGAGAATTCCTCTGGGAACAGGTAGAGGGCCTCCCGGTGACGTTGGTCAATCCTGATAAGGCAGAGGCGTCATTCTCAGCGCCGGTGTCAGATGCTGACGGCACATCTCTTCTGTTTCGGTTGACAGTCACGGATAACAACGGCGCCGTATCCCGGGATGAGTGTCTGGTCCATCTGGTTCAGGACCAGCAGCCACCAGAAGCCAGTGCAGGTCCGGACCAGGCAGTGAAGGGCTGTGACACCGTTATACTCAACGGCACAGGCTCAGCCGATTTGGATGGTTCAATTATATCATATCAGTGGCAACAGATCAGCGGCGCCCCTGTTGTGCTTGCGGACGCGGAATCAGCGGTCGCCTCGTTTGTTGCGCCGAAAGAGGGAAGCATGGTTGCAGCCCTCTCATTCCGGCTGACGATTATTGACAGCGTTGGTCTTATGGCGCAGAGCGAGTGTCTGGTCAATATCGTTGCCGATCAAAGTCCACCGGTTGTTGATGCCGGGCCAGATCAGATTGTCAGGGAAGGGGAGATGGTTGTCTTGAACGGAGCCGGCTCAGCGATTGCCGTCGGGGAGTCTACCAAAATATGGGCGCAGGTTTCCGGTGACCCCTCCGTCAGTTTAAGCAATCAGGGGACAATCGAGACCTCGTTTAGCGCGCCGGTGGTTACGAATGAGAGTGCAACTTTCGCTTTACAACTCATGGTGGTTGACCAGTTCGGCCTGGTGGGCCGCGATTCGGTCACCGTTCTAGTCTACAAAGCTTTGCCAGGCAATGATGACCTTTCATCCGGTAAGAGCACCAAAGGACAATGGATAACCATGAATATCGAGTTGCCCGGCAGTATCCCCTTGGACATGGTCGATAAGGCATCAATCGCGGTGATCAGGATTGATCGTCAGGATATCACCCCTGTCTATCGGACCGGGTCTGTCGAGCTGAGGGACAGTAACCGTAACGGTATACCTGAGTTGAACGTGAAATTTGACAGGCAGGCGTTGTATGCCGTTATGCCAACCGGTCTTTCCATGCTAACAGTGGGCGGCAGGCTTATTGATGGTAGAGAATTTCAGCAGGAGTTCCGCCTCATCCGCAGTATGGATTGATGCTGAAAGGCGGTTCTGCTGTACAATCAAGGAGAAAATATGCGTTTTACTGCCGGTAGTTGTCTGGCTATAGTCATCCTGCTATTGCTGACCATTGGACAGGGGCAAGCAGACCAGCGGAACCTTGATTATCCACATTACGCCAATAATGGGATTGCCTGTGACTCCTGTCATTATGCTCAGGGGAGTACAACTCCTTCCTGGGTGAATCGAACCCCGGTAGATGCCGATGACACTTATTATAACAATATGTGCTGGAGTTGTCATAACGATATCCGCGAGCCCCGTCGTCTGACTCATTCGAGTTTGACGACCAAATCAAAGCGATCTGCCTGGTCCCTCAGCGCCGATGGCTCCTCTGAATGCCGGGTTTGTCACTGGCCGCATCATCAGAAGCAGGTAAGAACCTACGCGCCGGATGTTTATCTGGCAACCGGCGTCTTGACCGCTATCGGCACCAAGACCCTGACCAGGACCGGGGCCGGTTGGACGGAGAACGCCTTTGTCGGCAAAATCCTGATCCCGAATACCAGTAGGATCTCCTATCAGTATCCGATAACCGGTAATACCGCAACTACGATCACGGTAGCCGCAAATTTTGATGCGGGGGTGGCAAAAGTCGGTGACACCTTCGCGGTGTTCTATCCCACCGGCGTCAAGTCTGAGATAGTTACCCCGAACTCCGGCATTAAGGAAGTGAAGCTGTTCAAGAACAGCGGCACAAACTCCTTTGCCGATGGTGACACCACCTATAACGGGGTGTGTGAGGTCTGCCATACCAAGACGAAACATTTCAAGAATGACGGCACTGCCGATGATCAGAATGCCGGAACAGTCAATGATCAGAACCATGGCAATTGGGGCGGGCTGGCCGGCACTAACTGCACAACTTGTCATCCCCATACTTTTGGTTTCAAGACCTATTTCGACCACTCGGCCAAGATTACCCCGGATGCTTTCTGTCATAACTGCCATACCGAAGATGTTCCCACTATCCATGACGCCGCTTCCGGCTGTTATACCTGCCATGCCCCCCCTGCTTTCAAGCCTCTGGGCGGAGGTTTGCCTGCCCTGCTGGGACCGAACTATGGGGTGTTGACCTGCCGAAGTTGTCATCAGAGTGACCATGATGCGGATTCGGTGCACGATCACCGGGTCACCGTTGATCTCAATATCCAGTGTACAAATTGTCATGCTGCCGGTAGTCAGACCGCGATCAACAGCCTGCATGGCATAGGCGATGCCTCTTGTGCGACCTGTCATGACTATCAAGGCGATAAATTAGATAAGGACAATGTCAAGGCGGTAATTGCCGCAGGGCGATCTGGAGCTCCTGTGAATTGTGAGGATTGCCATGCTATCGATCATGATAGCGCCACTGTCCATGATAAGCGGCAGAAAGTTGAGGTCTGTGCCGGCTGTCATAAAGTGGCGAATGCGGCAGAGGTCGATTTTCTGCACAAGGATAATTGTGCGACGTGCCATGGTTATACGGGCACAAAGCTTAATGCCGATACCGTATCTCAGGCCATCGCCGGAGGCAAGGGCGAGCATGGCACGACGGTGACCTGCCAGACCTGTCATGTCGGCGAGGTAAAAGGGCATGCCGATGTCCATGATTTTGCCCATGTTAATAAACCAGCCTGTCTGCGCTGCCATCTTGATAATGTGGTTGAGGAGCATGTAACCAGGCGAGGTATTTCCTGCTCGGTCTGTCATGACAGCAAGAGCCGCGCCGTTATCGATACAATTGCCGCCGGTAAGGCGGGTACGAATGTCACTTGCGAAAGCTGTCATCATTCTGAGACAGTTTTTC
>MGTA01000160.1:9471-13842 GCA_001799225.1 Deltaproteobacteria bacterium RIFOXYD12_FULL_50_9 | reverse complement strand
TGTGGACGGCCCCGGTTACAGGGCAGGGGTGACCCCTCTGGTCACCCCTCTTCATGCCTTGCCCCCTGCTCAGAACCCGAATGCAACTGTGCCGATAAGAACGCTGCAATATCCCGGCCGTGAGAAGGTCAGTATGCGTTATCTCGCATATCATACCGTCATGGATAGCAAATATCATGGATCTAATAATTCATTAAATGATCCTTCGGAATGGGTTGCAGTTCCGAACTGGACAGGTGAAACGGTTGATCCGTATGTCCGGGTGCCGCTGATTGTCGGGAGCAGCACCTATTGGGTACCGTCGTTCAACCCGGGTGGTCAGCGCGGCAAAGCGACCGGTGCCGGGGGGGTGGCGGTTACCATCAGGGCAGTGGATGAGGATGGCGCCACTGTTCAGCCTCCTGCCGGAGCCCGATGGCGTGAGGATGGCAAGGAGTGGCTAGCCGGCGGAGCAACCAAGAGCGGCCTGACCCCGCGGCAGCATCTGGTTGAAGGTGAAATGGTTGCGGGTTGGGCAACTTCTCCGTCCGTCGGGGTGGATGTGGGGGAGAGCTCGACAGCCAGTACTACGGTGACCTACCAGGCTTGCCCTGATGATGGGACACTCTCCATCACCCGTGCCGGCGGGGATGGCGGTGCGGCAATTACCTGGTCTTCCGAGACGCAGCAGGAAGAGTTCACGGTCTCCGGCAATACACCTTCCTGGGATGTGGCTTGGGAGTTGAATTCCGGCAACGCTACAGGGTTTTCGGTGGTTTCTACCGGGCCCAAGAGTTGCCGGATCACCAAAAACGGCACAACCCTGGCCGGCACCTATGATTTTGTCCTGAGGGCGGTCGGGTCAAACTGTCCCGGCAACAGTGCAACGTTCTCAATAAGGGTCACCGTGGCCGGCGCCGGCGGCCAATCCCCGGTGGCTCCGCCCTATTACGGGGTGATCCAGGATGCTCCTGTCGATACTCTGGTTGATAGCACCTCTTCTCGCCTTTTTCACCTTCGTGACAACATCTATGGTAGTGTCTATATCAACAATTCGGTGTATCCGCAGAGATTATATGTGAAGACCTTTACAGTAGAGGGCAACGGTGCGATCAGCGACAGTTTCAATCTTGGTAAAGATATTGGTGGCTCCTTCTACGGTGGCAGCATTTTTGATGTGATCAGGTTGTCTGATACAAAAATTGCCGTGTTGCATAATACTGATTATTATAAGATGGTTTTAGCGGTTTCTGAGACTGTCGATAACGGGATAAGCTTCAAACCAGTCGTCAATGCGGCGGCCAGCCTGGTGGTTGCCACCGACGGATCCTCCGGTCGTAGGATCCAACATCTTACCGGCGATTTCTATGCGATTATATACGGCAATAACATCATTAAAACCGTGGCCATTAGCAGTGCCGGTCTCATTACTGTAAAGGACACTTGGAACCCTGTATTTTCCAGCATTAAAGGCGACATCGAACATGTTGCCGATGATATATATGCCGCTCTCTGTCTGAAAGACGGGGTATGGCAGTTGGTTACCTTCCGTATTAACCAAGCCACCGGTATTATTACAAAGTCGGCTATTGATTCGTTTAAATTCAACGGCAGCCAGGATGCCGGGACCTTCAGTGACGGCTTACTTGCGAAGGTTTCAGGAAATATTTATGCCGTGGCTTATACAATGTATATGGGTGCATATAGCCGTAATGGTTATTATAGTTCATACTATTTCGATGCCCTGATTACGATAGCGATTAACGATAACGGCATTATATCCAAGCAGGTTATCAACACTTATCTGACGCCCGAGGAGGCCATTGGATCTACCTCCTCCTGGAAAGATATCCTATCTCTTAATGAGCACATTATAGCGGTTCAATATGGCAATTCAGTTACAACATACGATATATCCGCCGCCGGCTGGATAACGCCCGGCGCCATCGATTCCTTCTCCGGGGGGCTATATTCGCCTCTCATCCCTGTGGCCGGCGATGTTTATCTGGGTAACGGATCGGGCGGGAGCATCAATACTATTAAGATTAACACGCTGCCCCAAGTTAATTTGGCGGCCAGCCTTAGTGCCATGTCGGGCAATGCCTGTAATGCGGTTGTGGTTACAGTTACCCCAAGCGGTACATACCAGGGGCAATATGTTTGCGACTTTACCTGGGGCGACGGTACTGTTGAGACCGACGTTGCTTGCGAGACCGGCGTTGCCTGTACCATGACTCATGTGTATCCGGCCGGGGCAGGGACAACCGCCAATATTACCTGGACCATTCGTAACAGTGCCGGCAACACCTTGCCGTACCCCAATCCCCGTACAGACACTATTGCGTTGAATCTGGATCTTGACGGTGATGGTGTCTGTGTGGGCGATCCCTGCCCGAACGAAAAACCTGATGACGCTGATGGCGACGGGCGTTGCGCGGGTGCCGGATTCCTTGCTCCGAAAGTGGGCGACCATGATCCCTGCCCGAACGAAAAGCCTGATGACGCCGATGGTGACGGGTTCTGTGCCGGCGTCGGTTTCTCTGCTCCGAAATCGGGTGACCGGGATAACTGCCCTTCCGCAGCTAATCCATCGCAGGTGGATAGCGACGGCGATGGGATCGGCGATGCCTGTGACACCTGTCCAGGGGATCCGATCAATGATCCGGATGGCGATCATTTCTGCGCCGGCAGTGGTTATCTGGCACCTATGACCTCGGGAAATGACAACTGCCCACAGGTTAATAATCCCAGAGTAGCTCAAACGACTGATTTGAATGGGGTTGTCCATGCTAATGCTCAGCCGGATTATGACCTTGACGGTATTGGCGACGCCTGCGACAACTGCCCGAATGCCTATAATCCGTTGCAGCAGGATATCGATTTTGATGGGTACGGCGACATCTGCGATCCGAATGGCAATATCTACGCAGAGATCACCATTAATAGCATTGTCACGTCGTCCAAGAATTTTTCTCTGGCGTTTGGCGATACTGTTGATCAGATCCCCATTGATAAAACCTTAACCATAACCAATGACGGCACGGCCAATCTTGCCTTTGGTGCCATCGCCTCCGGCAATCCGCTGGCCGCACCATTCTCTAAAATTACTGATACCTGTTCCGGCCAAAGCATTGCCCCGGCCGCGAGCTGTTCGGTGGTCGTGCGTTTTGCCCCGACTGCCTTGTCGACGTTTACCGACAGCTTTGATATCCCCAGCAATGATCCGGATGAAAATCCAGTGACCATTACGGTGAGTGGTCGGAATAAACCGACTCAGTATGCCTATGTAGCCAAAAATTTCGGCACTATTTCCGTTATTCGGATTTTTGACGATACCCTGATTAAAACAGTACAGTACCATGCAGCTACGGGAGGAAACGGGATTGGGAACGGGATTGCCGTACCGGTAGGCAGTGCCAAGGTCTATATTGCAAATTACTATGGCGCAGACTATTCGGTATTTAATCCTGCGAATGACACATATGCTACTATTTCCCTTGGAGGCGCGCAGGCTGCGGCGTTGAGTCCGAACGGTGCTTATCTGTATATCTTGAGTTATACGGGTAACCAGGTGGTGGTTTATCGTACCTCGGATAATGTCAATATTGCCACCGTTAATCTTGGTTCCGGGAGTTCTCCGAAAGGTATTGCCGCCAGTCCGGACGGCTCTCGGGTATATGTGGTTAACAGTGGCAACAAAACAGTGTCGGTTATCCGCACTCAGGATTATACGGTAAGCAATACGATCAGCCTTGCCAATGTGCCTGAGGCTGTTGCCGTCAGTCCGGACAGTCGCCATGTGTATGTCAGCAACCGAGCGGCCAATAACGTCAAGGTCATTCGGGCGTCTGATTTAGTTGTCGAAAGCACCATTACTGTCGGCACCGGCCCTTATGGCCTGGACGTCTCTCCTGATGGTAGTTACTTGTATGTGGCCAATTACAGCAGCAATACGGTGTCGGCGGTCCGTTTAAGTAATAATGCAGTTACCACAATCAGCGGCGTTTCCTCGCCGCGTGGTATATCTATCACTCCGGACGGTAGTAAGGTATACGTAACTTCTTTCACCAACAAGTCGATTGTCGTAATCGATACGGCAACCAAGTCGGTGGTCAATAACATAAACCTGGCACCGAATAGCGAAACTGGTGGTCCGGCTGCCATTGGCAGATTTATCGCCACTATTGACCCTGCTTGGTCTGTTCCGAATATCACCGTAACCGATCCGTTCGGGCCGGAAAATGATCTAGGCGTGGATTTAGGCAGCGTCTATGAAGGCTACACTTCGATTCTGAAAAATGTGACGGTAACCAATAGCGGCAATGCTGACCTGGTTATCGGCACTCTGGGTACGACACATCCCCTGGGGGCTAATTTTGCAAAAAGCAATGA
>MGTA01000160.1:7635-9447 GCA_001799225.1 Deltaproteobacteria bacterium RIFOXYD12_FULL_50_9 | reverse complement strand
CTGGGAACCATCGGTACCGGCAATCCCCTGGCTGTACCCTTCTCAGTGACAAATGACACTTGCAGCGGCAAGGCTCTGGCAGCGGCGGCCAGTTGTACTTTTAGTGTCGTCTTCAGCCCGGAATCTCCCGGATTCTTTACCGACACCTTTTTCATACCCAGCAATGATCCGAATGAAAACCCGGTAATCATGACGGTAGAGGGTACCGGTACGGCTGAAGGACCGGATATTACCGTGACGGATATCTATTCGGCGACTTCATTGCAGAATACGGTTCTTACCTACGGTTATTTCGATGTTTATTCCTCTTATCTTAATAAATCGATCTATGTCAGAAACGATGGAACAGCACCACTTGAAGATGTTGTCGTTACGTTGACGACGGATCCACGGTCTTTCAGCATTGTAACGGACAACTGTACAGGTCACATTCTGCCAACGACCTGGCCCGCCAACACCTGTGAGATTGTTTTGCGGTTCGATCCCACCAGCACCGCTTTGGAAACCTTTCACGCTACCGTTAAGATTCTAAGTAGTGATGAGGATGAGCCATCGGTCAGCGTGGATGTGAGCGGCAGTGGTTACCAGTCACAGTACGCCTTTATTACCAATAACTATACCAGGAGCGGCGGGATATGCCGGTCTGATGACAATTGTATAAATGCCTATGATTTTACGCCGATTGGCAGCTACTACACGACAAACGGCGTTTTAACCAATACCGCCGCCAGCAATATCTCAACCGGGGTTGGCACCCCGCCTTATGGCGTGGCGGCAACCCCGACCTATACCTTTATTACTATTCCGGCCAGTGGCAAGCTGTTGATCTATCATACGATGCCCAGGTACCAAATGACTTCTGTTACCGTGGGCACTAACCCGACAGGGGTGGCGGCCAGTCCTGATGGCAAGTATGTCTATGTGGCAAATACCGGCAGCAACACAGTAAGCGTCCTGAGTCAACAGTCTCCTTTTGGCTTGATTATTAACATCGATCTTGGAGCGGGAGCAGGGCCCCGTGGGATCGATGTGTCACCGGACAGCGCCTTTGTTTATGTGTCGAATTACACAGCCGGTACAGTCTCTGTCATTGCAGCGGCTACAAATACCGTGCTGAAAACCATCACGGTCGGCACCTATCCGATCGGGGTTGCCGTGTCGCCGGATGGCTCTCTAGTTTATATAGCCAACAGTGGCAGTAATAATCTCACGGTGATTCAAACCTCGGATAATTCAGTGGTCGGCAGCCCCATCACCACCGCAGCGTACTACCCTTTCGGCATAGCCTTTACTCCGAACGGTGCATACGCATATGTCAGTCATTATCTGGACTCCAAGGTGTCGGTGATCCAGACCGCCAATAAGATATTGAGCACCACGGTCAGCGGGATCTATTTGCCCCAGGGGGTAGCCGCGACTGCCGATGGTAAATACATCTATGTGGCGTCAGGCAAGAATACCACGATGGATCCCGATCCAACCAGCGGCCGGGTGTTCATTATCCAGACCTCGAACAACACGATCCTTACCTCAATCCCCACAGGCAAAGGTTCGTTGGCTTTCGGCAGATTCATGACCACCGGATCCTATGATCTGGATAACGACGGATTTCAGGATACCTTGGATGTGTGTCCTGACGGTGCCGGTTCCTGTTTGGAGGTGCCCATTCTTACTACTCCTACAGCTACGGCAATCGGCAGTACCACGGCGACTCTGGGGGCCAACCTTATTGCAAACGGCGTGACCATCTCCGGGCGTGGCACGGTCTGGGGGAGTGATGCGAACCCGACGGGCAATGTCGCGGCGGAAGGC